>CAZAJX010000015.1:0-46264 GCA_964485815.1 uncultured Oscillospiraceae bacterium | reverse complement strand
TTCGGCAGCCGGTTCTGATGAATTGACAGAAGGTACATATTACATCGACTCGTCTATCTCGTGTTATATCAATGCCATGGGCGGTATTGAGTTCGCAGATGCATTTGAACTCAACACAATGACCTACCGATTTAAAACATCAGTATTAAAACTGCTTGATCATTATACACCGCAAGAACAAGTAGTTCTCTTGAAGAAAAGTATCGCACTTTATGATGTGGTATATGAATGCGATGATAACGTATCTGCGTTGAAAGAAAAGGCAGACTCGTGCATTAGAATAGCGGAAATATTTATCCGTTTGGGCAATAAGGATGAAGCGCGTGTTTACATTGATAAGGCGTTGTCCGGTGCAGCAATGCACGATACTATTCCTTATGGTACACAATGTCAATCTGTTTTGTCCGGTTGTGAAAAGTATGGTTATAATGTTTTGCAATCAGGAAAGTTGGCTCACCCATATGGTAAACTTAAGGAAACAGTTATTGCTTCTTTAAGATCAAAGTCAATTTTCGATGATATTATATCAGATATCGAAACGTAAAATTTTTATTTCAAAAGCCTCCGACGAGTAAAATCCTTGTCGGAGGCTTGTTATATTTTTACTCTTCCTAAAGAGCACCACTCTCGGTGGTGAGCAAGTTCGCACTTGCGAGGGATTATTGCTTTTCGCTGTTTCTATATCCTTTTTCGCCTGTCTTTCTCAATTTATCTTTCCTGATTTATAATTGCAGATTATTTCATTAACATCTAATATCGTAAGGTTGTTATGCTTTGTACATAGTTTGGAAAGCTTAACAAAATCCTCAAACGGCATATGGGGATACACCTCCAAGCACAATGAGTATGCTCCTGCCACATGCGGAATTGTCCAACTTTCTGATACATATTTACTCCAATGTATATAACCGTTATTAGTGTTATTGTCCGCTGATGTGCGTCTTGAAGAAGGTACAAAACACAATGAGTTGAAATAATCTGTAAATCCTTTTCTGTTTTTTTACTTTCATAATTATCAATTTGCCATTGATTTAACAGAAATTCCCCTTTTTCTTGACATCTAACATAGTCCACACCATAGAAGTTGTGTCCAAAACTTGTTGCGTCAATTAATGTACAACCTGTTTTTTTGAGTTCACACTCTAAAAAGTCTCTTGTCGGTTTCTGTTCATTTGTGAAAGGGGCAGATAAACTGACAATTCGGATGGGTTCTTGGTTGGTTTTGTTATAATCAATGACTTTTTGTAATGCGATTAATTGATAATTATAGTAATCATAGATCGGAGAGGTTTTGTTTGGTATTGCAAAATAAACAAGCTTTGATTCTGTGGCAACCCCGCAGGTTGCTCCGCTCAGAAAACTTGCGCAAGCGATACCGTGGAAATCTGTTCTTTTTGTTTCGGGAATGTCGGGAAGGACTTCTATGTACTCTATTCTGTTTTGAAATTCTATATGGTTCTTATTGATCGGTCTATCAATTACCGCAACTTTGACTCCCTTTCCGGTGAGCTTTCCGGAATTTATTAAGTTTGATTTTCCATCCTCCAATACCGTAGAAGCTTGTGCTTCCCATTCGCTCGGAAATGTTGTTCCGGTATTAAAACACAGTTCTGATAATTCGGAAAGACTATTCAATGCAATTTTATTGTTTGTCAAATCTCTGTAGCAAAGCTGCCATATTCCTTCCCGGGAAAACGGATCAATACAATTATAATAATCTGCTGTTATGATATTTGGAATATCAAACATTGTTATAACGGATTTCATTATTATACCTTTTCTTCGTGTATTTTGAACAAGGACTTTTTACTCCATATATCCTTTTGCTGTTTCTATGTCCTTTTTTACCTGCTTTGCAAGCGTTTCTACCGAATCAAACTTCTTTTCTCCGCGGATATATTTCAAAAACTCTATTTTTATCTCTTTTCCGTACAGATCGCCGTCAAAATCGAAAATAAAGTTTTCGGCTCTGCGTTGTGTATCTTCCACCGTGGGATTTGTGCCGATATTGGTAATACCGTAAAAGCGTTTCCCTTCAAATTCGGTTACGGTAAAGTAGACTCCGTCCTTCGGGATCACCTTGTTTTCGCCGATCTTTATGTTCGCCGTGGGGAAACCGAGTGTTCTGCCCAGCTTTTTTCCATGGGATACGGTACCGTTGATACTGTACGGTCTTCCCAAAAGCCGGCCGGCTTTTTCGGGGAAGCCGTTTTCTATATATTCCCGAATTTTGGTGGAGCTTACCGTTTCATCCTGTACGGAAATTTCATCGGATATTTCCACAAAAATTCCTTGGGATTCGCAAAGCTTTTTCAGTTCCTCCGGCGTTCCTTTTCCGCCTGCACCGAAGGAATAGTTAAAGCCGCAAAAGACTTTTTCTGCGTTAAGACAATCCTTTAAAACGGTGTTTACAAACTCATCTTTTGTAAGTCCTTTTACATCCTCGGAAAAGGGGAAAGCTATGAGTATATCCACACCCTGTGCCTCGAAAAGCGCTTTCCTTTCGTCATTGTCGGTTATGGAAAGAGCTGTCTTTTTGGGAGAATTAATGAATGTCCAAACCACGGCGGGAATATTATTTTCACGGCTGTATTTTACCGCGGCATTAATTACCGCTTTGTGCCCTTCGTGCACGCCGTCAAAAAAGCCCAGCGCCACTGCGGTCTTGCCGTTTAATTTCACAAACGGTGCGTTATATACGGTCATTCCGAATCCTCCTTTCAAAACACAGTCAAACCATTATAATCGTTGGTTTTGGAAAAGTCAATCGCAAAGAAAAACAAATGAAAAAATACTGTTAATTTATTACGAAAAAACACCTATCTTGTTGACTTTTGGCATCTCTGGTGGTAAACTGTTAAAGTAACTAAATTATTCAGGAGGGATCTCTTTGAACATACCCGCCTTTACAGATCTTAAAAGAAATTTTAAAAAAGATTTTTCTGCTCTTCCCGTCATAAAGCTGGGCATTATCGGTGATTGCGCCACCCAGCATATTGCCGTCGCTTTGCGCGGTTGGGGATACGAAAAGGGCATAAATTTTGATGTTTTCGATTCCGATTATAACCAGATAGATGCACAGACTATGGACCCCGCATCCGAGCTTTACAGCCACGGATGCGCATATGTTGCGGTAATAAACTGCACGGATAAATTGTATATGCGTTTTTGCGAAACTCCTCTTGACAGCCGCAAGGATTTCGCACGAACTGTGTGCGATTCAATAACCTCTGTATGGAGCAGACTTTCCGCAAACAGCCGTGCCCGTGTTATACAGTTTAATTTTCCCGTATGGGATGACCGTATATTCGGCGATTTCGGTGCAAAAACCGTAGATTCCTTTGCTTACCAGACAAGAAAGCTCAATTTCCTTCTTGCGGAAAAAAGCGGCGAATACAAAAATGTGTTTATCTGCGATATTGATGGCATTCAGAGCAGAGTAGGGGAAAGTGCATTGCGGGATAACAAGATGTTCTGCATTGCAAAAATGCCCTTCCGCACAGATATCCTTCCCGTCATAGCAAAGAGCATTACGGATATTGTTCTTTCCGCAGAAGGAAAGATAAAGAAATGTGCTGTTCTTGACCTTGATAATACCCTTTGGGGCGGTGTCGTCGGTGATGACGGTACTGACGGAATTCAGATCGGCGAACTGGGTACGGGCCACGCATTTACACATTTCCAGCATTGGCTCAAGGAACTTAAGAACCGCGGAATAATTCTTTGCGTTTGCTCCAAAAATAACGAAGAAAACGCAAAAGACCCCTTTATAAACCATCCCGAAATGGTGCTTCGTCTAGAGGATATTTCTGTTTTCGTTGCCAATTGGCAGGATAAAGCCAGCAATATCCGCTATATCCGCGACGTACTGAATATCGGTATGGACAGTATGGTATTTCTGGACGATAACCCCTTTGAGCGTGAAGTGGTACGGAGCCTTATTCCCGATATTACCGTGCCCGAGCTTCCCGAAAATCCCGAAGAATACGTGGATTTCCTGCGCGCAGAAGGCTTGTTCGGAACCGCTTCCTATTCCAAGGAAGACCATATGCGTACCGACCAATACCGCGCCGAAGCGGAGCGTGTTTCTTTGCAAAGCAAATGTCTGGATTACGATGATTACCTCAAGAGTCTTGAGATGGTTGCGGAAGCAAAGGCGTTTGACACGTATCATTTTCCCAGAATCGCACAGCTTACCCAGCGTTCCAACCAGTTCAATCTCCGCACGGTAAGATATACCGAGCAGGAGATCGAAGATATCGCAAAGGACGATAAGTTTATAACCCTTTATTTCACCCTTAAGGATAAATTCGGTGATCACGGACTTATTTCCGCGGTAATTATGGAAAAGCGGGAAGACTGTCTTTTCGTAAACACCTATCTTATGTCCTGCCGCGTGCTCAAGAGGGGAATGGAAGAATTTATCATCAACACCATGGTGGAAACAGCTCGTGCCGAAGGTTATAAAAAGGTCGTGGGTGAATATATTAAGACCCCGAAAAACGCTATGGTAGCGGATATTTACGAAAAGCTGGGCTTTACTCCCAACGGAGATAACACCTTTACAGCAGATACGGATAATTTCAAGCTGAACAAAACACATATACAGAAAGGTAATTTATAAAATGAACGAGATATACGAAAGATTAAACAAAGTTTTTGCCGATGTATTTGATGAAGACGTTACCGTTAACGCTTCCACAACTGCAGAGGATATAGAAGATTGGGATTCTCTTACCCATATTACCCTCATTTCCGCTATCGAAGAAGAATTCGGTATGAAATTCAGTATGAAGGAAGTTGTGGGAATGAATAACGTGGGTGAGCTTGCTGATATCGTAGCCGCACGCAGAAAGAGGTAATTTCTAAAAATGGTATTCTCAAGTCCGTTTTTTGTATATGTTTTTCTGCCCGTTTTACTGCTTTTATATTATGTAGGTAAAAGCAGCACTTGGCGCAGAAGCATACTTTTGATATTCTCCCTATTCTTCTATGCCTGGGGCGAACCGGTATACCTGTTCTTAATGCTGTTTTCGGCACTTATAAACTATATATTCGGTCTTTTGGTTGGTGCCGGTAAAACACCCACTGCCCGCAAAGCCGCCGTTGCAGGGGGAGTAATAATAAACCTTGCTATGCTGGGCGTGTTTAAATACGCAGGCTTTGCGGTAGAATCCCTTAACGCCGTATTTGGCTCGTCTGTTCCCGTTCCTGCTATCGTTTTGCCTCTCGGTATAAGCTTTTATACCTTCCAGGCGATGACCTACGTTATAGATGTTTACCGCGAGAATTGCCCTCCTCAAAAATCCTTTTCCCGCCTTCTTTTGTTCATAACCTTCTTCCCTCAGTTGGTTGCGGGTCCTATCGTCCGTTATACGGATATCGAGGATCAGCTTGAATACCGGCGTGTTTCCGCAAAGGAGATAAACGACGGTCTTTACAGATTCGCTATCGGTATGGGCAAAAAGGTTATTTTCGCAAACACTTGCTCATTGGCGGCGGAAAATCTGTTTGCATCTACCGCAGGTCCTACTGTTCTCAGCAGCTGGGCGGGAGTTTTGTTCTATGCACTGCAGGTTTATTTCGATTTCTCCGGATATTCGGATATGGCTATCGGTTTGGGACACGTTTTCGGATTCACCTTCCCCGAAAACTTCGATTACCCCTACATATCCAAAAACGTCACGGAATACTGGCGTCGTTGGCATATGACCTTGGGCGGCTGGTTCAGAGATTATCTGTTCTATCCCGTTATGCGTTCCAAACTTATGACAAAGCTTACCAAAGCTCTCAAAAAATCGGGACACAAGACTGTGGCAAAGAACCTGCCTACCATTATAGCACTTACTGTAGTTTGGTTTTCCACAGGTCTTTGGCACGGCGCAAGCTGGAATTACGTTCTGTGGGGCGTATATTACGGCGCTTGGCTTATACTCGAAAAGTTCATTCTCGATAAAGCTTACAAGCGCTTGCCCGGAATTTTATCAACTGTTATTCAGCGTGTATCCTTCGTGTTTATTACTCTGTTCGGATACGCCATATTCTATAACGAGCAAAATCTGTTTACAAAGCTTGGTCATTATTTCGGAATCGGCACTACCGGATTTACCAACGTTTATTCCGAATCTATGATCTATGAAAACGGTCTGCTTCTCATTGTTGCGCTCATAGCTTGTACTCCTCTTGCGGCGTTCGTAATGAGCAAGATCCGCGCTAAGCTCAACGTATCACTTGGCGAAGAAAAGGCGTATACTGTTGACCGTGTATTTAAAACCGTAGTTATTATCGCATTGTTTGCTCTTTGCACCGTGCGTCTTGCAGGGGATTCCTATAATCCCTTCATCTACTTTAAATTTTAGAAGGGCGGTGGGAGAATGAAAAACAATAAATTTATTGATGAATTGGTTTTATTTATTTTTATTATCCTGCTGGGTTCCGTCGCTGTGCTCAACCTCTGCCAGACGGAGCGTCCCACGGTTTCCGAGATCGAGAACCGCAACCTTGCAACTATGCCCGATTTCACCTGGGATACTTTGTTAAGCGGCGAGTATTTTGCGGATATTGCCGATTTCGTTTCGGATACCTTTATCGGAAGAGAAACGCTGGTTTCTCTCTCCAAAAAGATTGATACTCTCAAGTCCCTTTCTCTTATTTATGAAAGAGAGGGAATGACGGTAATTATCGACCCTAACGCAGGTCAGGGCGAGAAAGAGGAAAGCGACGATTTCAGTCTTCCCGAATTTTCCTTGCCTCCTATTCCTCCCGAGGAATCCGACGTTTCCGATGAAAGCGAAGTTTCGGGCGAAGCACCCGCAATAATTCCTATTAAGCTTTCTGCGGATAGCACCACCTTTACCGCAGGCGCAACCTTCCTGCTCTCCGCAACGGTTGGCGAGGGTTATGAAAATCTCGTATGGTCCGTTACCGGCGACACGGGTATTTCCATTGTTATTAATAACGATGGCACCGTAACCGTCAAGGGCGATTCTGCGGGAAAAGCCACCGTTACTGCCACCGTTAATAAGGACGGAGAAGCTTTCAGCGCGGCGTGTGAGATTACCGTAAACGCTATCGTTATCGAAAAGCCGCAGGACGGCGATGCCGAATTTCTGCCCAGCGGACTTATCATCTATAAGGGCGCGGCATATTCCCAGTCCTTCTTCTCTGCTACCTATGCACCCAGATATGCGGCTATTTACGAGCGGTACGCCCAGATGTTCCCCGATACCCGTATGAGCGTGCTTATTGCGCCTCTTGCTACCATAACCATTACGGACCCCGAGGTAAGCTCCAAACTTTCCGATCAGGGCGCAATACTTGATAAGATGGAAGCGGCTATAGTAGGCGACGTTAACTTCGTAAATCTTAAAAACGTTTACGTCGAGCATGCAGAGGAATACCTCTTCTTCAAGAGTGACCACCATTGGACACACAGAGGTGCGTACTACGCATATTCCGAGTTTATTAAATCCGTAGGTATGACACCTACTCCCATCGAGGATTTCGACGTAGAGATCATTACGGATAAATATATCGGATCTATGTACGGTTATACCGGTGATGAGCGTGTTAAGAGTTTCTATGATACTATTGAAGCTTATATGCCCAATAAGGAGCTCACAATGACGATCTTCCGCAACGACGGAGGCTCCTCAACCCATAATTTTTGTATCAATACGGGAATTAAGGGATACACTGCCTTTATCTCCGGCGACCATCCCTATATGGTTATCAACGTGCCCGAAAATCCTCAGGATAAATCCATTCTGGTTATCAAGGATTCCTACGGCAACGCATTCGTTCCTTATCTTACCGAGCATTACGGAAACATCATCGTTATCGACCCCCGCCATGTGGATATGAATATCTACGAGGAATTTAAGGATTACGGTCTTACCGATATCGTGTTTATGGTAAACACCTCTTCCGGTAATACCAAGGCTTGGTATAACTATCTGGTTAATCTTATTGACTGATAAAAACGTAATAATGTTATATAACGGAGAATTTGTATGAACAACAACGATCTTATCAACAAATGGCTTTCTGTTTTTGGTGAGAGTGCCGACGAAACTGTTATTAAGGAACATGTAACAGCACCCTGCAACCATCTTTGGCATTTGTTTGCTTGGGGAGAGGTTCCTTGTCTTGAAGGCGACGAGGCGAGAGAAGCCTTTGACGAGCTGCAATATACTGAAGCAATTAGATTTTGCAACGGAAAGTCTTGCAATATAGATAATATCAGTGTTGTGGGTAAGGTTTCCGCCAAGGAGCTTGATGAAGATAAAACCTCGGATGTATATATTGTTGCTACGAATTTTTCGTGGACATACGTTCGTACACATGAGCGTGATAAGTGGAGTGGATGCGGTCCATACTTTTGCGCAATAGAATCCGATACTTGATATTATCGCAGTATACCGAATCGAATAATAAAAAACAGCGATCTGCAAAGACCGCTGTTTTTTATGTTATTGAAATACAAACATTAAATGCATAGGGTGGAGGTAATACTCGCCGTTTACGGAATAAACGATAAACGTGGCCTCCTTAGGGTCTGTAGAGCCGCTAAATCCTTCTATAACGTAAGAAACCGTAAGAGAAAGGATCTCGTCTACTGTTCCGTCGGGCTCGAACGTGCCCGTGTAGGTAGCGTCAGCGGGGAACTCCTCAAGGGTTTCCTTATTTACCTCGGTAACGGAAACGGAAGTAAAAGCACCGCAGGCATCTTTGTTGTAATCCTTGGTAGATGCCAGTACGTCGGAAACGGAAGTAAGCAGGTCTGTATCGGATATTATGGTGTAATACTCCTCAAGATCGGAAATATACTTGTCTTCAAAAGCGCTTAAGTATTTTTCCGCATCTCCGCTTTTTACGGCATCGGCAAGCGTGTTTACCGGCTCACCGTACCCGCCGCTTATAGTCGAAGCGCAGGATACTGCTACGAGCGCCAACGCGAGAACAATACATATCAAAAGTGATTTTTTCATTCTTCTTCACCGGCCTTTGCATTAAGCTTCATTTCCGCAAATTCTTCGGCAGTAATAAGAATTGCACGCTTTTTGGTGGTGGGATCAAATTCACCGATCACACCGCTTCGCTCCAGCTTATCCACGATTCTTGCTGCTTTTGCATAGCCCAGAGAGAGTCTGCGCTGAAGCAGGGAAGTGGAGATGGTGCCGTATTCCAAAGCGACCTCAATGGCCTTGAGCTTGATAGGATCGTCCTTATCGTCGTCCTCTCCGCCTGCTTCATCATCGGCAACAACCTTCTTTTTCTTCACGCCGCACATCTTGGCTTCCTGCTCGATCTTTTCCATAACGGCTTCGTCATAGGAAACACTGGCGGCGGATTTAATAAACTGTGTAACTGCGGTAACTTCCTTTTTACCGTCTACAAATGCGCCCTGAACACGCAAGGGCTTAATTGCGCTTACGGGTGCGTAAAGCATATCGCCCTTACCCAGCAGACGCTCCGCGCCGCTTTGTCCCAATATAATATCGGAATCCACGCGGGAAACAACGGTAAATGCAATACGGGAGGGAATATTTGCTTTAATAAGACCTGTAATAACGTCGGTAGAGGGACGCTGTGTACCGATAACCAGATGCATACCTGCGGCACGGGCTTTTTGAGCCAGACGGCAAATGGAGGTTTCAACGTCATCGGGTGCGGTCATCATCAGGTCGGCAAGCTCGTCGATAACGATGACTACGTCGGGCATATATTCCTTTTCGGGATCTCCTGCAACAGCTTCGTTATATTCACGGGAATCTCTTGCGCTTACGTCCTGAATACGCTCAAAACGTCTTTCCATTTCCATAACCGCCCAGTTAAGCGTACCTGCCGCCTTTTTGGGCTCGGTAACAACGGGCACCAGCAGGTGGGGCAGACCGTTGTAATCGGAAAGCTCAAGTTTTTTCGGGTCAATAAGTATCAGCTTTACTTCCTCGGGACGTGCCTTGTAAAGCAGAGAAATAATAAGAGAGTTAAGACATACGGATTTACCTTGTCCTGTTGCGCCCGCAATAAGCAGGTGGGGCATCTTTTTGATATCCAGGAATACGGGATTACCTGCAATGTCCTTACCAAGGCAGGTTAACAGCTTGTCCGTAGAATCTCTGAACGCGGGTGTGGCAATAAGATCGTGAAGTCTTACAATAGAGGACCTTCTGTTGGGCACCTCAACGCCTACCGCGCCTTTGCCGGGAATAGGCTCAACTCTTACGCTGGAAGCGGAAAGGTGAAGTGCAATATCCTCGGAAAGGTTTATTATCTGCTTAACCTTTACGCCTATTTCGGGCTGTAACTCAAAACGTGTTACTGTAGGACCGCAGCTTGTGTTAACTATCTTCGCACGGGCGCCGAAACTTTCAAGGGTTTCGATAAGCTTTTGTCCCGTGGCGCGAATATCGGCTTGAGTAAATCCGCCGTCGGATTCGTTGCCTTCGATCAGCAGGGAAAGGGGAGGGAAAACGTAAGGTGCTTCGGGAGCTTCCACGTCCTCGGTTTCCAAAATGGGCTCTTCATCTTCCAAAACTTCAATATCTTCGGCAACGGGCTCTGCCTCCGGGGCGGGCTCAGTTTCTTCGGGTAATATTTCCTCGGGCTCAGGCTCAGGTTGAGGCTCGGGCTGAATCTCGGGCTCGGGCATAGGAATATCCTGCGCCTTTGCCTTGTCATCCCAAGGATCTTCACGGTTAATTTCGTGCTTTTCTTCGGAAGTCTTTTCGTGCTCGGTGTCGATTTCGGGAAGATCAAACTTTCTCTGTCCGTCTTCTTCGGTAAACGTTACGGGTTCTTTTTCGCGTACCGCTTTTTTCTCTTTTATCTTTTGTTCTTTTATCTTGGGCTCTTTTTCCTTGCGCTCGGGCTGGACAGCCGAATAGTCCGCTTCTTTAAAGAACTTGATTATATTTCTCACAACCGCATCAGGAGTACTTCCGCAAAGGAGTATGAGTGAAACAACAAAGAAAATAACAGACAGCGCCCAGGTGGCGACCGTTCCGATAGCTTTTTCGGTAAGCAGATCTGTAAACCAATCAAAAATCACGCCGGAATCGTATTTTATCAGCCTTATCATCATAAGAAGGGTAAGGAGATTTACCGAATACAATATGGATTTAAGGGGCAGTGCGTTTTTCTCTCTGTCGCTTTTCCAGGTAAAGGAGATAATAAACATATAAATAGGCAAAAAGTATTTGCCTTTTCCCACCAGCCAATCCAACGCGCTGTTTACCCACGCACCGACCGCCTTTGTATCAAAGAAAAAGGAGAGTGTAATAAACAAAGCTACGATGAATATTATATACGGAACGATGATCAAAACCTTGTTCATCCCATCGCCCTTTTTTGCGGGCTTGTAAGATTTATTCTGCTGTGGCTTGGCTGTCTTTTTTACAGGCGCACTTTTTTTGTTTTTTGTTGCCATCTTTTTTATATTTCCTTAACATTTATTTTATATAATAATATCTGCGATTATCGCTAAAACGCCTACTGCCGCGCAGTAAATGGAGAAATAAGAAAATCCTTTGTTCCTTGCAATGTATTGCAAAAGCTTTATAGCGCCGAAGCCGCTTATCGCCGCAACGACTGCGCCTATAATAAAGGGAAGCACATTCTCTGCGGGGATGCCGCTTTTAAAGAAATCCGGCAATTCCAAAATGCTTGCTCCCAAAATAGCAGGAATAGACATAAGGAATGATATCTTCACAGCATCTTTTCTGTTGAACCCTCCGAGCAACGCGCCCGTTATGGTTATACCCGATCTGGATATTCCGGGAAGCAATCCCAGTATCTGTGCCACACCGGGATAAAAAGCTTTTGTGGGGTTGGCTTTTGCAATAGATAGTTTGTTGCTTGAAAGCTTATCGGAAATAAACAGCACTCCGCCGTTGATTATAAGCAACAGTCCGATAGCCCAGCTTACGGAGGATACCGCTTCCAGCCAATCCTTTATAAGTATTACGGGGACGAGGGGAAGGGTGGCAAACACCAGCATTATAAACAGCTTTTCGCCGTATTCCAGTCTTTTTAAATTGAGCTTTTTTGTAAATGCTTTTTTCAGCAGGGAGAAAAATCCCTTTATAACCATTAAAACGTCCTTGCGGTAAACGGTGCACACAGCCAGAAGAGATGCAAGGTGAAGCAAAACGTTAAACGCAAGATAATCGCTTCCCTCCGTGCCGGAAGCACCGAACAGATTTTGTGCCAAAGCGAGATGTCCGCTTGACGATATGGGAAGAAACTCCGCAATGCCTTGCAAAAGACCGTAAAGGATGCCTTCGATAATACTCATTAAAAAATCCTCACGCAGTATACATAATATTATATTTATTATAAGATATTTAAGTTTAAATGTCAATATTACCGTTAAAGTATAATAACATTTGACAAAACAAAACAGTTGTATTATAATATATACGGAAAGGAGTGGGGAATTTTGTCTACCGCTTTCAGAAACTTTTTAATTATATTTTTGCTTTTCCTCGTCGTGTTCGGCTTGGTGGCGTGGAAGGTAGTTGTCCCTTATATAGACGATGTCCTTTTAAGTGAAACGGAAAAAGGCGGCGATGCCGAAACTTCGAATATCGGCGAAGAACCGGATACGTCTGATGTTATAATCGATTCCGGCAGGGACAGAAAAGTCAGTCTCGCCTTTGTGGGAATGGCAAATAACGAGCATATCGCAAATATTTTCTTTGTTCGTATAGATGAGGAAAAGGGTATTTATCTCACCGCAAGCGTCCCCTTTGATGCGCAGGTGGATAACGGAGGGAAATCCGCCCCTCTTTATTCTTATTTGTATATGAGAAGCACCGAGGATATAATGCAGACCGTTCCGTATCTGGTTGGATATGAGATCGATTATTACGCCGCTTTTGATTACAGCGGATTATATGAGATTGTGAAAGAGCTCGGTACGGTAACCGTTTCTTTCCCCACGGCAGTAAGGGTATATAACCCTGATTTTATGGACGAAATTCAGGATTATCTTGAAAATGACGAGCCCGTTCCCGATGCTTATTATGATACATACGGTCCCGGAGATGCGAATATAGACTATAAGGCACTTGAGCTGGTCTGGGAATACAGTCCCGAAGGAAACGACAAGGATTATACCATCAAATGCAGTATTTATGAATCTGTGTTTTATGCCCTTACCCAAAAATCTGCTTTGGGTGCAAATTCCGAAAAGTATCTTGAAATAATGAACCACGCATCTTCTACCTCCTTGGGTATTGAGGCATTTGAGGAATACGGTGATATAATGTTTGCAAACGGTTATCTTTTCAAGGGTAACTACAGCAAACAGATAACGTATAACCAGACATTCTCAAAAATGATTGTCAAAATACGGCAAGCGCTGGGAGAATATTAAAATTCGTTTAATAAATACGAGAAATACTTGAAAATTGTGTTTTTCTGTGTTATTATAGTTTTGTAAAATTTATTTGGAGGTGTCCGATATGGCATATAAGGTAAACAAAGACGAGTGCCTCGGCTGCAGCGCTTGCGTTGATCAGTGCCCCATGGCAGCTATCGTTCTTGACGATGATGGCAAGGCAGACATAAATGCAGATACCTGCGTTGATTGCGGTGCATGTGCCGGTACATGTCCTGTACAGGCTATCGCTGAATAATCTGTAACAGACGTGAATGCGCCCTCTCTCGGGGGCGCATTGTTCTTGTCAGGGCAATTGTCGGGACCCCCGTGAAGCCGTCAGGCTTCTTGGTGCAATTCATTTTAGGGAACGTGACAAAATATGGAAATGATAACAACAAAGGTAAACCGTTCGATAATATTATCTGAATATACAGATGGCATCCGCTTTGGTACGGATGCGTTGTTGCTTGCGGATTTCGTCGCAAGCCGCGGCAAGTGTATTGATCTCGGCGCAGGAAGCGGAATTATCGGCTTGCTGTTGTTGGCTTCCCAAAAAGCCGCCTGCGTTGACGGTATCGAGATACAGGATAAATACGTTGCTATTGCGGAGCAAAACGCCGCCAACAACGGTTTTTCAAACCAATATAATGCCGTTTGCCGTGATATTTCACAGCTCAAGCAGTTTGAGTCCGGCGTATATGATTATTGCGTTTCCAATCCACCCTATCTGAAAGCCTCCAGCGGATTTGACAATACGTCCGAGGCTATGAATATTGCACGGCGGGAGGTTTTGTGCACTATAGATTCGGTTTGCGCCGCGGCATCAAGAAGCGTAAAGAGCGGCGGT
Source organism: uncultured Oscillospiraceae bacterium (assembly GCA_964485815.1). Lineage (GTDB taxonomy): Bacteria > Bacillota > Clostridia > Oscillospirales > CAG-382 > SFLA01. Next base: position 32,030 of record CAZAJX010000015.1, on the reverse strand, counting down.
AACGTATATATGGTGTATCGGGCAGACCGTGTGGATGCTTTGTTGTACTCTCTCAAAAAATATTCTCTTCAGCCCAAGCGTTTGCGGGTGATATGTCCTTCTATGGGCAAAAAGCCCTCTCTCGTTTTGGTGGATGCAAAAAAAGATGCCGCAGAGGGCATGGTTTTTGAAAGCATTTTTTATATCTACAAAGATAATCTTCATTCCGAATATTCGGATGAAATGAAAAAGATATACAGCGAATTTTCCTGAATGCTGTGTAATTGACATTGGTGAATTTTTAAATGGTAAAGCGTTTTCTCTCTTTTGTACTTTCAGTTTTCTTGTTGCTCGCCGCCGCTTGGGAGGGGGGCTTGGGAAGTTTTGCGTCTTTTGCTGAAGGTGAACAGAGAGAGGAAGCTTTTTCCCGTTATATCGTTACATTTAACGACGATGCAGACGTTTCCTCTTTGCTTCAAGGATACGAGTACAGAGCGTTGTCGGAAGACGAAAACGTGTATCTGGTAGAAGCGGAGGACGTTACTTTTCTTAAGCCGTACTGCGTTTCCTCAGAACCCGAATTATCCAGAGATCTGCTCATATTTTCAGGTGACGAATCCTTGGAAAATGCCTGCAATATTTACGAAGCCAGGGAGATATCCGCAGATCCGAAGGATGTTACAGTTGCCGTTTTGGATACCGGCGTTGACCGTGAGCATCCTTCTCTCAAGGGAGTTAATATTCTGGAAGGATATGATGCAACTTCCGATACCGCAGGTGTATATACCGACGAGGACGGACACGGTACGGCGGTTATCGGTATCATTGCCGCAGAGAATAACGGTTACGGTGTTACAGGCGTTGCCGGCGGTGTCCGCATATATCCCGTAAAGGTTTCTTCGGGAAGCGGAACTGTGTATTCGTCCGCTCTGGTCGCAGGTATTTATAACGCAGTTGATAACGGAGCAGACATTATCAATATCTCTCTCGGCGGATATTCCTATTCCATAAGCGAACAGCACGCCGTGAATTATGCTTTGTCCAAGGGCTGTATCGTTATTGCCGCCGCAGGAAACGACGGCGCCAACGCTTCTCTTGCGGGAAAGTATTTTTATCCCGCTTCGTATGAAGGCGTGATTTCTGTTGCTTCCGTGGATGCGGACGGCGCTCCCAGCCGTTTTTCTCAGTATAATGATCGGGTTACCGTGGCGGCTCCCGGCAATAATATTACCGTATGCCGTCCCGATGGCACTCACGGTGTCAGCTCGGGCACCAGCTTGTCCGCCGCTATTGTAAGCGGCATCGCCGCATTGTCCCACGCTTGTGCCGGTGAGCTTGACGGTAACCAGTTCAAATATTTGCTTATGTCCGTGCTGGGAACAAATTATTCTCCCTACGTCGGATACGGTATTATTGATGCAAAGTCTGTAGTTGAGGCTTCCTACGATCCTATCGTAACAGGCATATACAACGGTGCCGTGCTTACATCTCCAACGCAGATCTTCTTTAATAAAGGCACGGCAAAGCTGGACGGAAAGACTTTTTCTTCGGGAGATGCAGTATCCGAAGAAGGACACCACGTTTTTACCTTGACGTATGAAAACAAGGTTGTTAATATTTCCTTTACGCTGTCCACCGCGGCTTTGGATTATTCTGTAAGCCAAAACAGTATTGTTTTTTCAAAGGGATACGGTTATCTTGACGGTATGCCTTATCTTTCGGGCGCACCTATTCCCAACGGCTATCACAGCTTTGTTTTGAAGAGCGAACATAAGACGATCTCTTCGGTTGTAAATATAGGCTTATCGGGATATATACGGGGTGTCGAGCACGGAGAAAATTATTCTTCCGCCGTGGCGGTAACCGCCTACGGTAACGGCAGTTTTACAATAAACGGAATCGAGTTTTCGGGCACCAAGGTGCTTTCCGACGGTGAATATACCGCAGTTGCCATCGATCTGTCAGGTGCTTTGACATATTCTTGTTCGTTTACCGTTAAAACCGATAACCGCATTCATCCGGGATTTGGTTATGAATCCGTTATTTTTGCTGAAAATGAATACGGATATCTGGTTGTAGCAGACGGCATCTCATCAAGCTTTCGTGTGTACGATATTTCCCATCTTTCCGCTCCTTTGCGCACCGTAAGGACTGATTCCGAAGTGTTGGGATTTGAAAAAGACGGAGAAAATCTGTATATTATTCTCAAGAGCGCTGTGTATTCCGTGCCCCATGAACAGCTTAAAGGCTCATCCGCGCCTCGGATTACCCGCTGTGAAGACTATGTTTCGGGCGGCGGATATGTGGTTGACGAAAACAGCCTCTATTTTGACGGGCAAAAGATACTGACCACCCCTTACGGCAAACCGCTTGCCGTGCGCGATAACCTTCTTTTTACCTCTCAAGGTTGTGTAGATATTAACAGCGGACGGCTTGAATCTGTCTTTTTTGACCGTGCCGTTGCCGTTACAGATAATTTCGTGCTGTTCGAAAACGCAGGACTTGTTGAGTATACGGATATTCTTCATATTTCTGCTGCATCGGATATTTCCGAGGTCGGCTATTCCGATGTGTTTAACGATTATACCTCATTCGCTTGTTTAAGCTTTGTTCCCGAGCAAATTGTTACGGATATGTCCTGCGGAAAGATTTTTATGCTTTCCGGCGGAACGGTACATTATACCGATATTTCATTTATCACATCGGAAACCATTCCGTTAAACGATATTCCCTTGTATATCGCGGCGGGCGGAGGAAAACTTGCGTTGTTTTTCCGTGAAAGCTGTCTTGTTTTGGATTCAAATACATTTGAGCCGCTTTACCGTTACGATATGCCTTGTCCCCAAAAAGCCCTTGTCGGCTATTACGGTATCGCCGCTTGCTATGAGAACGCACTTTTGTTTGCTTTTGACGGGGAAATCGTAAGTATTTCCGATATCGCGGTTTCCGATATAGATATTGCCTTTGAAAATGTGTACGTTGCAAACTCCGAGGGAATAGGTGTATTCACCTTTGACGGAAGCTATGTGGGCAGTATTTCTTCCGGAGATACCAATAAAGTGTTTACCGACGGTGTGTATATCGCATCGAGAGATACGGTGTACCTCGTTTCCGACGGAAGTGTTGTTTCCAGAATACCCGCTGAAATCATTTCTATAATGAACGGGCTGGTGTTTACGGTTGACGGCGTCTATTCTCCTGAAGGGGTATGTCTTTCCGACCATATATTTACAGGTGCTTTTTCGGGCGGATTCTGCGTTACCGGCAACGGTGCTTCACTTACCGTTCACGGCTCTGCAATGGCAGGAAACCTGCCGCAAATACAAAACGGAAGCGGTATGTTTTATGAATATGCCGATATATACAGTGATCTTGGCGTGTTGTATATAGACGGAATTGCATTTAACGGTGGAAAATGTAACGTCGGCGGCAAGCATCGTCTTGAGTGTGTAATGCCTTTCGGTATTATATATTCATCCGAATTCTCCATAGTTCCCGCTCTTTCCGGAATTTCTGTATCCGGTGGCAACCGTGAACTGAATCTGGGAGAAAGCCAGTATATTCTGGTTGAATATCTTCCCGAAGGCGCATCTGCTGTTACAGCGGAATTTTCCGTTACAGGAAACAGCGTTACGGTGGATCAAAACGGTCTTATGACGGCAGTAAGCGAAGGTACTTCACTTGTTACCGTCAGTGCAGGAGGATTTTCCGCAAGTATAGTTGTTACGGTTACAAAGCTGGAAATAAGCTTTACCGATGTTCGGTTTGTATACAATGAATCTGCGCGCATTGTAAGCATACCCGCAGGTATAACTGCGGAGCATCTTGCCGATGCCGTGGCAGATAAGGACGTTTATTTCATTGTTTTGGATTCTCTCGACGAAGTCGTAAATGAAGATAAGATTTTGTCCACGGGAATGTCAATAAATTTCCTTTCGGATACAGGGGAAAGTATAGGACGTGTTCCCATCGTTGTCCGGGGCGATCTGGATTGCGACGGTATGCTCACCGCATCCGATATGCGTATGCTTTCAGATGGTATAAACGGAGATAATTTAAATTTGCATTCCTTTTACGCGGGTGATTGCGTGGCTGACGGTATTCTTGACCGGCAGGATAAGTCCCAATTGCTTTCTTTGATAATGGAGTTTTCCGAAAATCTTCCCGCTTATGATAACTCTCTTAAGGTTACCGCTTCCATACCCGCAACACTTCACCCCGTAAGTGAATTTTCCGTGGTTTTGTACGTGGACGGCGGTATCGGTATGGATTCTGTGTGGGGCAGTTTCGCCTTTGACGATAACCGTCTTGAGTTTGTGTATATGGCAGGGCTTGATTATAAGGTGGATTACAGCATCGACGGCGGAGTCATAAGCTTCGCGGCGTACGAAAGCTCCGCAACTCCCTCGGACCGTGTGATCAAAGCCTTTGCGGAAATAAGGCTCCGTGTCAAGGCGGATACAGATCTGTCCGATATGAATTTCAAGCTTCGCGGCTGTGCCGCTACTGTGGACGGAAGCGTTGTTTCTTCTGCAGATAGCGTAATGACCGCTTACGTTAAAAAGAGAACCTCTGCAGACTTCTCTATAAAGATAAATAATGCAGAGTATTTTGTGTTCAATCCTGCAATTCGCAGTTATTCCGTAACCGTGCCGTATGATACGGTTGCACTTGATATTGAGTTTGATTATCCCGATGGGGGAATAGTTATCTTATCAGATACCGTTATACCCGAAAAAGATGAGCTTACTGTAAATATCAAATACACGTCGCCGTCAGGCGTTTCCACTGTCTACAAAATATTGGTTATCCGTGAAAAGCAGGCGGTTTTGAGTAACGATCCTTTTCTTGAATCAATATTTGTTTCCGAAGGGGAGCTAACTCCCGCATTCATTCCGGAGCGTTTGAAGTATAAGCTCAATCTGTCTTACGATGCGCCCGTTCCCGAATTCACCGCGCTTGCAAGACATGAAGGTACGGTAGTAACTGCCGAAATTCCTGAAAGCTTTCCCGTGGGAGAAACCGACGTGCTGTTTTACTGTGTTGCCGAGGACGGCACCGCAGTAACGTATACCGTGACCGTGGTGCGCGCGGAACAAGAAATTTCCCACACCTCGGCAGACAGCTCATCACCCGAGCCATACGGAAACGGAAACCTTACCTTCGCTATTATTGCAGGTGCTTTGATATTGGTAACCGCAATTGTTTTAATCATTATTGTTATAATTCGAAAGGGAAAAAACAATGTCCAAAAAGACTTCTAAAAGTTCTTATTTCGCAGAGCAGAGAAAAAGTAAAATATTGGAGCAGCAAAGGACGCAACGTCGCAACGCGTTTTTCAAAAAATGCGGTATTTTCCTCGGATGTATTGCGGCGGTCATCTTGTGTGCCGTTCTGTGTGTTCAACTGGTTCTTAACTCCGGTGTGCTTTTGAAGAAAACGGTTATGGAAAGCGAAAATTTTGAAATAACCGCAGGCATGATGAGTTATTATATCTATGATCAGAACCGCGCATTCGCAAAATATTACGGTTCCACCATAGCCGATGTTTACGATTCGAATAAACCTCTCAAAAAGCAGGATTATTCAAGCGAGAAAACCTTTTTCCAATACTTTGCGGATACGGCGTATAATAACGCGTTGAGCTATCTTTACTGCTGTGAAGCCGCAAAGGAAAACGGTTACGATCTGTCTGACGCAACAAAGCAGGCATTGAAGGACCGCGCTTACGCACTTGATCCCGATGAATACGGCAGGGGACTTAAGCACGAGGATATTTACAACGCTTTATATCTGAGTGTTCTTGCCGCCGAATATTCTTCGAAACTGTACAATGATATTGGTCCCGGAACGGACGAGATAGAGGAGTATTATTCCGAAAATCCTGTATATTGCCAGAATGCGGGATATCTTATGTATTCCGTGTCCTATGCCAAGGATGATAAAGCAGCTATGGAAAAGGCAAAGGAAGCTGCAGATAAGATAGCGCTTTCCGAAAATGAGGATGAATTTAAACAAGCAGTCCTTTCGTATCTCACTGACGGAAAGGTAACCGAGCTTAGCAAAGCGGACTCCGCTACTCAAAAAGTAATAAACGGTATGAAGTATGACGGCGTGTCCTATGCCAATAACGAACTTGGCATTTGGCTGTTCAAAAAGGCTGAGGTAGGCCAAACAAGAATAGTTCAGGATACCACCTCTAACTGCTATTACGTTTATATGCTTACCACCGCGCCCTACCTCGATACTCAAAAAACTGTAGACGTTCGCCATATTCTTGTTTCATTTGGCGATTTCGAAAGCAAGGAAGCCGCAAAAGCCGAAGCGGAGCGTATATATGATCTGTTTAAAAACGGCAACGGCACCGAAGAGGAGTTTGCAGTACTGGCATCCCGTTACTCGACCGATGAAGGCTCCTTTGCTGTCGGCGGATTATACGAGAGAATACAAAAAGGCGAAATGGTTGCAGAATACGATGATTGGTGCTTTGATGAATCCCGCAAGTACGGTGATACCGGTATTGTTGCAACATCCTTCGGATATCATATAATGTTCTTCTGCAAGGACAATCTTCTTAAGTGGCAGTCGGATTATTTCACTTCTACCGCAGATGCCGCTTCAAAGGAGAAGCTGAACGAAATGCAATATGCATACGAGGTTTCCAAGGATCTCGAAAAGATCTACGAAATCCCCGAAGTCAAATAATCAAAAAATACAAAAACGCCCGAATTTTTCGGGCGTTTTCTGTTGCTGTGGCGATGATGCCGTTTAGTATATCGTAACCTTATGTACCTTTACTTTATCGGTATCCGACATAAAGGTCATTTCGTTGTTACCTTCCAAAAGGCTTATAAGTCGGTATTCGGTAATTATCTTTCCGTCAGTACCGCCTACGGTATACGTAGCGGCGTTGTGCCAAGTAATTATAAGCTGTATATCGGTCTGTGTAAGTGCGGGGGTAGTGGAGGAAAGCTCAATGGCGATCACGGCACGGCGAGCGTTGGGAGAGTTGTAAACTGCCTTATAATCCACAACGTCGGCGGTAAATACGGGTTCTTTTCCTTCAACAAGGCTCTTGGGATCGGCAGAACCGTAGCCTTCGCGCATTGCTTTGAAGGAAAGGCTTTCCAAAGCGTATGTGCAAAGATGCACTGCACAAACTCCCAACTGTGCTCTGGTCAGCTCACCGGAAGCAAGGCTTTGCGCAAGATTGTCATCTCTTGTTTCAGCATCGGAGCAGACCATATAAACATCGTTCTGCGCCTGTACCATCGCTTTAAGATTTGTTGTACAGCCTTTGCCGTCAACATCGCTGATCTTTGCCCACCAGTCACTCATTACGAAGCCGTCAAATCCGTAATCATCACGAAGAATACCGATACAAAGGTCAGCGTTTCCTGCCGCCCATTCGCCGTTTACGGGATTGTAGGAAGTCATTACCGCGCGCACGTTGCTTTCGGTAACCGCAACATAGAAGGGGAACGCATAGATCTCTCTTACCGCACGTTCGGACAATACCGAATCTACGTCGTGGCGTGATTTTTCCTGGTTGTTGGCAAGAAAGTGCTTTATGGTAGCGGAAACTCCCGCATTATCAAGTCCTCTGCAGATTGCCGCACACATTTTGCCTGCCAGCAGAGGATCTTCGGAGAAATATTCAAAGTTTCTTCCGCACATGGGATTACGGTGGATGTTGGTGCCGGGACCCAACAGAAGGTCAACCGCATAGGATGCCAATTCGTTTCCGCAATGAGTATACATGCTTTCGGCAAGTTCTGTGTTCCAGGAGGCTGCTATTGCGGTTGCATCGGGATAAGCAAAGCATTTTGCATCACTTACCATACGGATTCCGGAAGGGCCGTCGGTACAACACATAACGGGAATTTTCTTTTGTGAAAGGTCTTTTGTAACGCCTCCGAAGGCCGCACCGGTACCGGGAGTAACCTTGGGGCTGTTCATGCCCTCGCCGCGTACTATACAGCAAAGCTCTTTGTCGCTGAGCTGTGCAATAAAATCACGCATAGATGCCTTGTTTTCCGCAACGTCATAGAGAGTGATACCCTTGTCGCCGGTAAAGGGAAGCTCAGGCAGGTCGGGAAGGACGAATTTGCTTTGTCTCACAGGCACGTCTTCGTATTCAACAACGCCGTTGTTATTGTAAATGCGGGTGAACTCACGTACGGGAGCAAGTGCGGTAACGCATTGTTTCAATACCTTGGTTTCATCAAGAACGGTTTTCAGTACGTCGAAGGTATTGACCGAGGAATCACCGATACAGTAAGTATATTCGCCTTTTTCAAGAACGTAGCAGAAACGGTGTCCCGTCTTGCCGCTATCGTCATAAGATGCAATTACACGCTCGGGCACGGAAACAGTGCCGTTACATTCTTCACCGGGAGCCAGCAGGGGAGTCTTGTAAAAACCGCACAGAACGCTTTCGGGCTTACCTAAAACGCCCTGAGGCTGTCTGCAGTAGCACTGAACTACCTGCTTGCCGCTGTAATTACCCGTGTTTTTAACCGTAAAGCTTATATTGACCGTACCGTTTTCTGCTTTTGCGTCGGTAACGTTGATTACAAAATCGGTATATGATAAACCGAATCCGAAGGGGTAAGCAATATCCTGCTTTGCAAAGGTATTGAAATAACGGTAGCCGACGTAAATATCCTCTTGGTAAAGATTGAATTCGGTACTGCCGTAATTCTTTGTGGAGGGAACCGCCTCGGGAGAAACCGCAATAGTATCGGGCAGTTTGCCGCTGGGAGATATCTTTCCGCAAATGACCTGAGCGGCTGCTTTTCCGCCCATCATTCCCGCCTGCCACAGATACAGCACGCTGTCGATGTTGTGCTTTTCTACCCACGACATATCCATAACACCGCAAACGTTGAGTAAAATGCATACTTTATCGAATTTTTGGCGTATAATAGCTATGTTATTTTCTTCCGTTTCGGAAAGGAAGTAGCTGCCCGCCACGGGAGCGCAGTCCTTGTCCTCGCCTGCGGTACGGGATATAACGATGATCGCAGTATCGCAACGCTTGGCTGCGGCAGATACGAATTCTTCGGTAAGCTCAGGCTCCTTCTGGGACCAGGGATGTGTCCAGCCGTTATCGGGATCATAAGGATTTTCTTTAACAAAAGCATCGTAAAGTGCTTCCGTTTCCGTATCAAGCAGTATACCTTCTTCTTTAAGAGAATCTGCTATGTTGGTTATATAAGGGGGCGCGACTCTTCCGCCGCTTCCCGTACCTGCAAAAAGGTAATTTTTCTGCATTCTGCCGAACAAACAGACTTTGCTGTTTTCCTTCAAAGGAAGACAAACGTTTTTGTTTTCCAGCATTACAATAGATTCGGCGGCACACAAAAGTGCATCGGGCACAGATTGATCATACGAATATTTCTTTTCGCCCAAAAGATATTCAAAAGCGTTTTTTACGTTCATAAATACAATCACCTCTCGCCACATATTTTACCATTAACTACGGTTATAGTCAATGAGAATGTTTACAATTTTTCCTTGATTTACCGTTTACATAGTGTTATTATAAACTCATAACGATTCGGAGGTATCTTTTTTGAGAACCAAACTTTCAGACCGTGTGCTTCCCACCTATACCAAAGGCGAGGAAATATTCAATATGGTTTCCCACATTGTGGGCGGTGCTTTTGCGATTTTCGCTCTCGTTGCGGGAGTTCTTATTTCTGCTTTTAAAGGAAACGTTTACGGAATCGTTTCCTGCTCCATATACGGCGCTTCAATGGTACTTCTTTACTGTATGTCCAGCATCTATCACGGTTTAAGACCGGGAATTGCAAAAAAAGTTTTGCAGGTGCTTGATCATTGTACCATATATTTGCTTATTGCGGGAACTTACACCCCCATATTGCTGTGCGCGATGCGCCCCGTTTATCCAGTTATCGCTTGGGTAGTTTTCGGTATCGAGTGGGGATGCGCCGCATTGGCAATTACGCTTACCGCCATCGATCTCAGACAGTACCGCGTTTTTTCTATGATATGTTACGTGGTTATGGGCTGGGCGATAATTTTCGCCGTTGTTCCCACCATAGAAGTGCTGACAGTACCCGGCTTTTTATACGTGTTGGGCGGCGGAATATTTTATACCATAGGCGCAGTTCTTTACGGATTGGGCAGAAAACGCCGTTATATGCACAACGCTTTTCACGTTTTCGTTATCGGAGGAAGCGTGTTGCAGTTTATCGGAATAGCGCTATACGCCCTTTAAAGGAGATATGTTTATGTTAAAAAACGGCATCACCAACAGTATCGAAATATTGGTTACCGAAGATCTTTCCGCCAAAAACGTAGGCAGCGGAAGTCTTGACGTGCTGGCAACTCCTGCGCTTATTGCGGGAATGGAAAACGTGTGTATGAACTGTGTTGCACCTTTTCTTGAAGAGGGCTTCACCACTGTTGGCACTAAGGTGGATGTTTCCCATCTTGCCGCCACACCGCTTGGGGACACCGTAACCTATAAATCTACCCTTGTTGAAGTGGATAAACGCCGCCTTGTTTTCGCTGTCGAAGCCTTTGACAGCGCAGGAAAAGCAGGGGAAGGCACCCACGAAAGATTTATAGTAGATACCGCCAGATTTATGGCAAAAGTAAACGCAAAGAAAAACTGAACAACTCCAACCGTTCACAGTTTGTACAAATTTACCCTTGAAAATAACCACACTTATGGTATAATACATTTAGGGAATATTTACAAAAAGAACGGAAAGGTGTGGCGGAAGTGTTTTCAAAAGGTGAATATGTGGTTTATGCCATTAACGGCATTTGTCTTATAGAAGATATCGGTCCTATGCGTAATTCCGAGGAGGACGATAAGAATTATTATATTCTCCGTCCCAATAACAGCCCCGCATCGGTTTTGTACGTTCCTGTTGATAATTCCGTGCTTTGCGGAAAAATGCGCGTGGTTTTTTCCAAAGCGGAGTTTGACGGAATATTATCCCAAGCTAAAAAAGAATGTATGGATTGGATCGATGACCGTAAGACCAGAATTGCTCGGTTCAGAGAGATACTTCTGGGCGGCGATATTAAAGCCCTCATTCTTCTTGCGGGCTGTATATACAAAAAAAGAACGCTGCTTAACGAAGCGGGCAAACGCCTTTCGGATGCGGACGAGCATTTTTTTAAATCCGCAGAGCGTATAGTTGAAGAGGAGCTCGCCTGGGCGTTAAAAGCGTCCCGCACGGATGCGGCGGAATATTTACGAACAGCTTTATCATAAGTAACCTTGAACGGAGGTTCTTTATATGAAATGGAATATTCTTACAGTAGGCAGACAGTTCGGCAGCGGCGGAAGAACTATCGCAAAAAGCGTTGCTGAACAGCTCGGAATTCCTTATTACGATAAGGAGATAGTGGAAAAGGTAGCCCTTGAAACCGGCTTTTCCGAAGATTACATAGAGCAGATCGGCGAGCACGCCCGCGGAAAAAGCGTGTGGTCCTATGCCTTCTCCAACCCCGGCGTTCCCGGTATTATGGGCGGAATGTCCGCTTCCGATTTCCTGTGGGTAATACAGAGAAAGGTCATACTTGATCTTGCCAAAAAAGGTCCCTGCGTTATCGTCGGCAGATGTGCGGACCAAATATTAAAAGAGAGGGATGACGTGCTCCGTGTATTTATCCACGCATCCGATGAATTCCGCGCAGAACGCATAGTCAGATTGTACGGCGAAAGCGAGAGTAAGCCCGAAAAACGCCTTGCGGATAAGGATGCAAAGCGCCGTGCTCATTATAAGCACTATACGGGCGAGGAGTGGGGCAATTCCCAGAATTACCATATGTGCCTTGACAGCGGCGTGATCGGCATCGAGAAATGCGCCGACTATATCGTTTCCGTAATGAAATCCGAATAGAATTACCGCAAAAAACACCCCCCGATTTTATCGGGGGTTTAATGTTTGTAAGATTATATAATCTCCGTTACGACCAATGCGCCGTCTTTATAAACGAATTTAATTTCTTTTCCCGCGTAGGCGAAGCCGTATTCCTTTTCTTCTTCTCTTTTGTAAGCGGGGCGGGGATCATCACGCAGCGCGCCCATAAGCCCTTCCAGCTTTTCCTCGGGAAGCTTGTCTTCAAGCTCTTTGGGGATAACCACCTTCACGGAATAATCCTTTTTTTCATCCGCAAAACCGCTTACCGCATCAGTCTTACTGTCCGTAAATGACAGATATGGCTTTATATCGTATACAGGCGTTCCGTCGCACATATCCATACCTGCAACGTACAACTCGCCCTTTTCCCCGTCTATCTTTAAAAGCTTCAAGCAGGACATACCGATAGAATTCGGTCTGTAAGGTGAACGGGTGGCAAAAACACCCATTCGTGTGTTTCCTCCCAGACGGGGCGGACGTACGGTAGGGGACCAATCCTCTCTTTCCGCAAGGGAAAATCCCCATATCACCCATATATGTGAATATCCCTCCAAGCCCTTCAACGCTTCCTTGACACGGTATTCGGGCAAAAACTTAATTATTCCCTTTATCTCGTCCACAAGTCCACCTTGCCGCGGTAAGCCGAACTTTGTGGGGAAATCGTTTTTCACTCTTGCGATAACCCGCATTTCGGGACCCACAAGCCGTATTCCGATAGCGACCGTGCCGTGCTCCTTTTCCTGATCCGAGGTGTAGTATTCCCTCATACTCTCCGCAAGCTGCGCGGGGGACCATCTGCGGTAGGGTTCGCCTTCACATCCCAGTGCGGAAAACAGCTCCAAAAAGCTTGAAAACACCTTTACATACGTTACGGAAACTTTAACCGTATCTCCGCTATCTCTGTTGGTGAAAACGATACTATCACCCACGGAGATTTTTTTGCGTTTTTCGTCGTACAATCTGTATTCCACAGTCTTGGTTCCGTTGTATATGCTCTCAAAGGGCTCGCCCGCAAGCATCATATTGTGAATCACTTTTATCACCTCTTGTAAAGATTGTAACACAAACTTATACTTTTTTCAATCTTGACTTTTATTATCGGCTAATGTAAAATCATAAATATAAAGGCGGTGAGAGTTATATATGAAATTCAACCTTTCTTCGGCTGATATCGCCCGTGTGGACCGAATCGAAAAAACGCGGAAGATCAATTTTCGTTATACACAGCTTTTAAGCACGTATCTCAATCTTTTTTCCGATGCGGTAAAGTTCGAATACGTTCGTGAGCTTATAGATGAAACGGGCGCAAGCGCGGAGGAAGCCTTTTGCGCCGCTTTAACTGCGCTTTTCGGCTTGGATACGCAAAACGAGGAAGACAGAGTTATTATAAGAAAATATCTCCCCAATTCCGTAAAATGTCTGGATTCGTTTTATTATCGTTCCAATCCCTATTACCGCAACGTTTCCTTTCCCGCGGTTTCTCAAAACGAATGGGAATTAAAGACTCTCACTCTATCTCCTTGGGAGGGATTTGTATATAATGATCCCTTGCTTTTGCCCGATTACACCGAGCTTCCCCGAATAGGCTTTTTCAGAGAAAGCTTTTCCTTTCCCGCCGTGCTTCAAAACGGCAGGGAATGGATGACACTTATGCCCAACGAAACCGCCACTTTGGAAAATGCGGTTAAAAACTGCTTCGGCAACGTTGTAACCTATGGCTTGGGGCTGGGTTATTTTCCTTATATGGCGTCCGACAAGGAAAACGTAAAAAGTGTTACCGTAGTGGAAAAGGACAAAAACGTAATCGAACTGTTTACTACCCACGTTTTGCCTCTTTTTCCCCATAAAGAGAAAATAAACATAGTTTGCGAGGACGCTTACACTCATTGCGAAAGAACCCTTGCAGGCGGGGAATACGATTACGTCCTTGCGGACATCTGGCACGATGCGGGGGACGGCTTGCCGCTGTATCTCCGTTTTCGTAAGCTTTCGGAAAAATTCCCCCACATAGTATGGGATTATTGGCTTGAGGAAACGATGATCTCATATCTCCGCTGGCCATATTTCAGCGAGATATACGCTTCGATCAAAAACGGCACCGACCTGCCGTTGTTCGGTGATATTACCGTAAGCGATTTTTCCCATATACAAAAGCTTCTTACCTTCGAATATATAAGATCCCACGCTTGTGAGATCGGCGAATATTTAAAAATACGGGAGGATATGTAAAACATGAAAAAAAGACTTCTGGCACTCCTTATCTCTGCGGCAACCGTAATGCCTCTTTGTTGTATCGGCACAGGTGCGGCGGGCACAAACAAAGCCCCCACCGTTATCCCCGCAATCCGTGAATGGGAAGGGGATACAGGTGAGTTTAAAATTTCCGATACCGTGGTTATCAACATCGAAAAAGCGAATATCAGCGATGCTAAGCAGACGATTATCCGGGAATCCTTTTTGTCCTATCTCGGTGTCGAAGCGGAGTTTACCTTTGACGGCGGCGATATTGTCCTCGTAACCGATAAAAGCGATGATACTCTCGGCGAGGACGGTTATACAATGGATATAACCGAGGATAGCATTACAATAAAAGCTCCCGAGGATATCGGACTTTTGTACGGTATATATACAGTCCTCCAATCCGCAAAGGCGGACGGATACGTTCCCTGCGGCAAGGCGAGGGATTACAGCTATTACCGCATACGCGGCGGTATGCTGGACGTCGCCCGCGCTTGGATTCCTTTGGAATACGTAGAAGAAATAACCAAATACTTCTCCTTTTTCAAGCTTAACGAAATACATCTTCATATAAATGATGCAGGCGCAAACAATTATTCCGCATTCCGTCTTGAAAGCGACGTTGAAGGTCTTACCGCGACAGACGGATACTACACCAAGGACGAATACCGTGCATATCAAAAGCGTATGCTGGAATACGGTGTGGAGGTAATAACCGAGATCGACACTCCCGCACACTCCCGCTGTTTTAATAACGTCAACCCCGATTATATGCTGGACAGCGGACATCTGGATATCTCCAAGCCCGAGGCAGTGCAGTTTGTAAAGGACCTTTTTGACGAATACATTACGGGGGACGATCCCGTGTTCGTTAATAAGACGGTGCATATCGGTACGGACGAATACCCCGCAGGCTACAGCGAGCTTATGCGTGCCTATACGGACGAGCTTATAAAGCATATTAACTCCCGCGGCTATACACCCCGCTTCTGGGGCTCCTTCGGTAACCAGGGCTTTAACGGCGAAACCCCCGTTTCTTCCGAAGCGCAGGCAAACTTCTGGGCAACGGAATTGTCCGATTACAAGACCCTTTTTGAAATGGGCTATGATATAATCAACACCTGCGGTCCCGTTTTGTATATCGTTCCCGGCGGCAACTACGGCTTTGCGGATTATTATAATCTCGAAGCGCTGTATTCCTCTTGGTACGTCAATTATATGGGATTTGATTCTTACACCGCCGTTGATCCCGATCACGAACAGCTTTTGGGCGGAAACTTCGCCCTTTGGAACGATCTGTATACCGAATACAGCGGATTTTCCATCTTCGATATTTTCGATCGTCTTCGCAGCGGAGTGTGCCTTATGGCGGAAAAGACCTGGTGCGGTGAGCAGACAAGAGATATCAATGCTTCGGATTTCGTTTCCCGCTTTGAAAAACTTTCTCTTTATTCTCCCGAAGGAGATCCCGGCAGACACAACGTACAGAATATTGAAGGCACCGTTCCCGACGGAGTCAAATCCTTCGGCTGGCCCTATACAGCAAGCGTTGACGTTACCGTAAACTCTCTCGGAGAGGGATTTACTCTCTTCGGCGGCGAGGACGGCGAGTTTTACGTTGATAAAGACGGCACGTTGGGCTTTAAACGGGGCGTATACAACTTTAAGTACAAGCACAAGCTGGTTGAAGGTCAGACCGTAAACCTAAAGCTGGTTGCCGATAACAAGCAGACAGTCCTTATCGTTAACGATACGTATTTTTACACACCCGTAAACACAAAAAATCTTTCTTTAACCAGAAGTTCGACCTTTACGCTTCCTCTCGAAAAGGTTGGTGAAGGTCTGGACGGAAAGATAGAAAATCTCTCCGTGGAAAGCGGCGCTACAGATCTTTCCGCCCGTGTCATAAACGGAAATTACGCTCTCGGTAAAACCGCCACTGTTTCCGCTTTGGAGGTGGATGACGGACGCTTTACTCCCGATCTCGCTCTTGACGGAAATACCGCAACCCGCGTGTCATTCTCCGCAAAGGCAGATTATCAGTGGATGGTAGTGGACCTCGGCTCTGTGCGTACCGTGGATAAGGTAGTTATCCGGTTCAACGAGCACATTTCCGATTACGCTATTTCCGTTTCCGAGGACGGCGAAAACTACGTTCAGGTCCAACGTGTACAAAAAGGCGAGGACAGAGCAAAGCAGACCGACACGGTGGATTTCGACCCCGTAAAGGCACGCTATATAAAATACGAGCAAAATAAACGCTTCTATATTCAGGATTGGAACGCTTATTACAGCGGAGGCATTCTTGAATTCGAGGTGTACGGTTTTGATCCCAAGCCATATAACGAGCTTATAAACCACGCTTTGGATCTGGTTGTGGAGGGCGCACCGTCTTCCCTCAAGTCCGCAATGCAAAGACTTGAAAATTATCTCGGCGAGGACGCTATTTACGATACCCACCTTGCCGCACTCACCTCTGCCCTTGAGGAAGAAATATCGGCTTACGAAGCAACGCCGGAAGACACCTCTTCGGATACTTCTTCTGCAGAAACTCCCGCAAAGAAAAGCAATGCGGCACTTTGGATAGGCTTGGGCGTTGCCGCCGCAGCCGTTACCGCCGCCGCACTGTATTTCGTATTCAAAAAGAAAAAGTAAATTTTGCTATCGATCAAAAATTCCCGCAAATCCAATGACTTGCGGGAATTTTTCTTTTATTTTTTCTTCAGTTTAACTGTAATGAGCACTGCGACCGCAGCAACTGCGATCAAAACAATGACAATCGGTATTACAACATTATTCTTGTTGCTTTTATCGGTATCCGATACGCTTTCCTGTGTGGACGTATCGGCTTCACTTTTGTCGGAGGAAACCGATTCTTCGGCATCGCTTGCTTCGTCATCACCGTTTGTCGAGATCAGTAAACGGTTGATTATTACCTTTGTATTTGCTTCACCGGAAGCAAATATTTTTATACCGCTTACAGTAACTGTACCGTCCTCGTTATAGCAACCGTCGGGGAATTCTACTGTTGAAAGATCAAGCGTCCCGCTGATTTTACTTCCGTCGCCTTTGATATCACCGCTTCCGGCAGATATTGTTACGCCCGCAAGCAAGGAATTGATCTTAATATACTGCCCTTCGGTAAAGGAATCCGGCGTGCTTCCGCCGCAAAACAGCAAAATGCTGGTCTTGGAATCAGCTTCCGGTTCAAGCTCGTAATGAAGCAAAGCGTTTTCCGGATCAAAGGTTACCGGAGATTTCAGGTTATAACGTGCATCGGGCCAAAGACCGTCGGTGTTGTATAAAACGAGGGAACTTTCGGAACTTTTTTCTACCACCAGCGTTGTGTTATCATAGTTCCAATCCGACGGATCGACAGATATTATGCTCTCTCCTTCGTATACGTACCCTTCGCCTGGTAAATATCCGTTCAGGGTTATCACCGAACCGATTGTAAGTGCCTTACGCATACTTGCGCGGAAGGAGCTTTCATATGAAGCGGTGTTCATTATCATTGCAAATCCGCCCTCGGGTATGTTCTCTTCCTTTGCTTCACCCGATGCAGTAGAAGCCGCAGTGAGAGTATATTTGTTTTTCGTACCTTCTATGGGAGCAAAAGTGAATATCATATTCCACTTGTTGTCGTCATCCTTGTTGAAGGTAGTTTTTCCCCAGGTACTGTCGAATATAATCAGCTCGTCCGCTTTGACGGTACGGTTCGCACCGTCAATATTAAACGTTCTGTCAATAGAATCAACAACTATGTTTGCGTGGGACGGCAGCAGCGGTGAGATAACGCCCGAAACCTGACTGAATGTAACCGCTTGTCCAACAGAGATACCGCTTATATCAAACTTGTTTCCAGTCTTGTCTTTTGCATCCCCGGCAACTACTATAACCCTTCCGTCCTGAGGTATTGCGGGAACGGAAGTGTTATCGTTTCCGTAAATAATATCGCTTACACGGTATCCGATCTTATCCTTGTAACGGATCACAATATAGTTTACGCTTGCGCCTTTTTTTACGGCATCGCGGGCATCAAGTGAAAAAGTCCGGTCATATATTCCCGCGTTGTTATAAGATACTCCGTTTTCGGCAGTATTTATATAATTCAACGGAAGAGCGGTTTTTTCGGTATCTCCGAATACTACCGTCGCATTTAAAATTACGGTTCCCTTTTCGGGATCGGATTCCTCCTTTGCCTTGGGTGCGGTAAAATCAAAGGGAATCGTGAATTCATCGCGGTAACCGTATTCGTCCATTTCGTCGCCGCGATTTTCATATGCGTTGAAATCATTGAGATAAGGGGAATAGGTGCGGAATGCAACGGTGCCGTCTTTTTTATCAAACTCCAAAAAACGCATATATCCGTTTCCGCCGTTTTCAAGGTTCTGATAATTTGCCATAATCTGGTAAACGGTTCTGTCGGCAATTCCGTCGCCGTTATCGTCAATGTCTTCTACCAATCTGGTTGCATTATAATTGTGTCCGCACATAACCATACGTACGTTGGGATTTTTTAAAACGACTTTGTCGAATATCTCGTTGCCGATATCCGTACGTGTTCCGTTAGCGTAAAGGTATTCGTGGAATGATATAAAAGCAATACGGTCCGCGTGCTTTTCCAGCACTCCGTTTATCCATTTGTAATCCGCTTCGGTGTGGTCGCCGTATCCGAGATAAACGAATATGAAATCCGTCCCGTCAATAGTCATCAGATCGTAATGACCGCGGTTGTTTTCGTAGCTTTCGCCGTACCAAGCGTTGTTTTCAAAACGAGCGGTGCCGAAATATTCGCCGAATTCGGTGTAGTCGGTTCCGTCGACGTCGTGGTTTCCCGCAAGAACGCCGTAGGGAAGTCCGGCATCGTCCCATTTTTTGTACTGCTCGGTTACAAATCCCCATTGATCGCGGTTGTGAGGCAGGTCTACAAAATCTCCCGTGTGAATAATGTATTTCATATTCAGACGGTCAAAATTTTCGATCACCCATTCGTTTTGGTCAATGAGTATCTCTTGGTATGCAAAGGAATACCATTGGGGATCGCTGGTCCACAGAATGGTATAATTATCTTCTTCAATAAGCTCTATATCCTCGGCATATGCAGTAATTGAAGGAAGTGCGCAAAAGCACATAAGCATAACCAGAAAAACACATAATGTTTTTTTCATTTCAAAAATCCCTTTCACACGATTTCTTTTCCAAAGGTATCTATCTCGTCAATAGCCGTATACATTACAGCGTAATGGAATTCCGTACCCTTTTCGCATTCCTCCGCCATACGCTTTTGCAGGCTCGAGCCTTCCCGTATGAAGCGGCAGTCCGCACCG
Source organism: uncultured Oscillospiraceae bacterium (assembly GCA_964485815.1). GTDB lineage: Bacteria > Bacillota > Clostridia > Oscillospirales > CAG-382 > SFLA01. The sequence goes on along the minus strand of CAZAJX010000015.1, from coordinate 12,574 downwards.
AAGGAGCCGGTGGAGGGGAGAAGATGCATACTGCGGTTTACAGCAAGAATATTGCTGGTTTCGGGCAGTACCTTTTCAAGCTGAGGGGAGAATATCCAGGAAAATCCCGCAATGGCTTTTGGCTTGTGCTGGGGATAAAAATCCTTGAAGAATTCAACTGCCTGCTTGTATGCGTCCTTTATGGTTTCGGGTACGTATTGTATCTTGGAGGGAATGTGTATCTCGATAGTGTGAGTGCCGCCGCGGAGATAATCCTTCCAAACCTTTTTTGAAAATTCTGTTGTGAATGTATCAACTTTTCCCTTCGGGGAAACTACGTGGCCTACATATTTTTCATCATCTTCGTAAAAGCTTGTTTTACCGACTGATTTTTCCTCGCAGTCTACAAGCTCTCCGTCTTTACCGATAAAATACTCGCCGCCGATAAGGGAAACGTACTTGCTTCCGTCGGTAATAACGGGGTAATCTCCCGTAAATTCACCGGGCACGAACTTAAGCACGCCGAACATAAACATACATCCGCCCGCACATAGCATATTCCAATGCCATTCAAGAATTCCCCAATATCCGTTTTTGTTAAAGCAGGATTGTGAATATCCGCGGAATGCGCCTATATTTTCTTCGTTAAGCTCCTTAGGGGGCTTTTTGTTTATAAGTGTGTTTGCAAGCTGTGTGGCTACCAATACCCAGCCTACCTGCTCGGGCTTGAGCCCTTCAACGGTAAAAAGATCGTCCTGGTATATGTAATTTACCCAAGGAACACGTTTGTACACGGTGATATACGCAAGAAATGATGCGCATAAATGAGCATCGTCATCGGCATTGATAACCTCCGCACAGTGAATGAGTGCCTGCTTGCCGTCCTCGGGCAGGGAAGTGGAGTCTGCGACGAAAGCCGCGTTTTCTTTTGATAACACGGGAACGCTTCTGTTGTATTCCGCCATAAAATCATCAAAATAATCCTTAGCATAAGCGGGCATTTCAAAGTTATATTTTTTGCAAAGTTGTATGTAATCCATCTTTTACTCTCCTATGGTATATTCGTTTATATTTCCCGTAATTCCTTGGGAGGAAACGTATTGCGTAACACCTTCGGTAATAAGGGATATATTGTTAAAATGCAAATGACCTGCCAGCACCGCGGCAACAAGATGGGAGTTTTTCTTTATCATTTCGATAAATTCGATATTTTCTTTCGGGCATCCATCGTAATTAAGCTGGAAATATTCGCCCGCTTTTCTCAAGGCGGCTTCGTTATCCTTTGTCATAATGGGGACGTGCAAAGCGATAATTACCGTTTTTCCCGTTTTAAAGGCTTTGGAAAGCTCGTCTTTTTGATGAGATGTTATCACACGCTTTGAATTATCAAATCCCAAAAGTATAAGATCATCAAATTCAATAGTCTGTACTTCGTTTTTCATAACGGACATCTTGCCGCCGGTGGGGATTTCATCGGGCTTTTCGTGGTTACCGCACACAGCGATAAACGGTATGTTCAAGGACGACAGACCCTTTTCGGCAATTCGGAGATTTGCGCCGTTAACGTAATCCAGTATATCGCCTGCCATTACAACGGCATCACCGTTTTGAGAAACACGCAAAAGATTTTCAAAATGCTCTTTTCCGCTTATTTTCTGCGCCTCTTCGAAGGGCTCGTTATAAGCGGACGCAAAACCGCTTCTTACGTTTTCCCAAGCCGAAGTTTGCTTTATGGCTTTTTCCTTCTCCGCCGCATCGGAAAGAGAATCGTATTCGGTAAGATGAGTATCGCTGAAATGATATATTACCTTCTTTTTAACGCCCTTCACGGGAATATGGAATTTATGCATTACAATACTTTCCATTTTGTGCCACCTCGCTTTTTATATGTGAAATTATAACACGGAATTAATATTAATACAAGTTCAAATTGACATTTATTACAATATATGTTATTATATATAACACAATATAAGTGACGGGTTGAATACCCGCGGTAATATTCGGAGGCTATTATGAAGAAATTTTTTGCTTTACTTTTGCTTGTCTTAATGCTTCTGCCTGCAGTATCTGCTTGCACGAATGACAATTCCCAGACAAGCGACGATTTATCCAACACAGAGGAGAGTGAAGTCTTGGTTACAGATAAAAATGCCGCTTCGTTCTGGAACGAAGCTTACGCGGATTCCGCAAACGGAATAGATACCGCAGAGAAGGTATATTCTCTCGGCGTATTTGCAGACGGTGTTTCTCTTGGTTCGGTTTCCGAAGCAGAGGGAACAGACCTTCGCTATCTTTTCGGCGGCGACGGATACACCCGTGCCGTAAACCTTCCCGAGGGATATTGTCTTACACTTCCCGGCGGAAATGCACAGGCTGATTTCAGCATCGGCGCTCTCCGCTCCCAGTATTTTACCGATGATTATTGTCTTACTGTTACATATGAGGATCAGAACCCTTACGGCGATCACGAAGACGGACTCGGTCTTTATCTCCACGAATGGCTTACCGAGCAGTTTGCTGACGTTAAGTTTTTAGCGGACAACAACCTCCGCCGTACAAGACAGGTAATTGAAGAAAATACCGAAATGCTTCCCGGTTTTTCCGTTACCGTTCACAGCATTGCCATAAATCTTCCCCTTAAAATAGAAATGCCTTATTATAATATCGCTATCGTACGTCCTGTTGAAACCTACGAATACTTCTATCTGTTCGTGTTCAAAGCTGTGGACGAAATGAACGATACCTTTGACGCTATGCTTTCCACCTTCTGCGAGATCGATAAGGTAGGCACTCCCGTTAACGGTATCGGCGCATTTGAGTGCAACATCCCCGAATTCTGGTCCGAAGAAACCAAAGCATATTATGAAAAGCTTTGTAACCAGGAGCACGTGGACTGGGGCGCATTCTACCAGGGCAACGATTCCGATTACGTTGAGTGGCTTTCAAGCGAAGAAGCTCTCGATTACGATATGGACGTTTATATGACATATCTCCATATGGGATGGTACGATTCCGAATCTACCTTTGAGGAAAACATTAAGCCCCGTGCCGAAGAGCACGCAGGCGGCAACGGATTTAACGGCAAGCCCGTGCTTATGTTTACTTATCAGTGGACTTATACCAATAACGCCGCAAACGGATATACTCCTTTGTACGATATCCTCCGCGGTAAAATGGACAAAAAATTCGTTGAACTGGCACAGTCTATCAAAGAATACGGCAAGCCCGTTTTGTTCCGCGTTTGTAACGAAATGAATACCGACTGGACCGATTACTGCGGTATGCTCACTCTTGCAGATCCCGATATTTTCCAGATGTGCTGGGAGCGTATGTATAACATCTTCCGTGAGCAGGGCGTTGATAACTGCATCTGGATATTCAACCCCATCGCAACAAGCTGTCCTTATTCCAACTGGGGCAACGAGCTTTGCTACCTGCCCGATATCGAATGTGTTCAGATGTACGGCGTTACCAATTATGAAATGAACAACGGCGATTCTGTCAAATCCTTTAAGGAAATGTATACACAGGTATACAACAACGGTATGCCTTATTTCGATAATTATCCTTGGTGCATCGGCGAATTTGCCTGCGGCGCCGGCGGTGAATATTATTACGATTGGGGTTCTAACGGCTACATCCAGTCCGAACTTGGCAGAAACGAAGACCTTCAGGCTAAATGGATAACCGATATGTTCAAGTGCTTTGAAAAGGACGAAGAATTCTGCAAGAGAATTAAAGTAGCTGTCTGGTTCTCCGCCAATGACTACGCCTCCGTTAACGATACCAGCGTTATAACCAACTATCTTAAGCTTGATGAAAATATCCCCAAGACTCTGGAAGCATTCAGAAAAGGTCTTGCGGAAATGAAAAAGGATACGTTAGAATGATTTTATACATAATTCGCCACGCAGACCCCGATTACGCAAACAACACCATTACAGAATTCGGTTGGGAAGAAGCAAACGCTCTGGGAGAATGGATGAAGGACGTAAAGATAGACCGCATCTATTCCTCTCCCTTGGGCAGAGCTTTGGATACCGCGGCTCCCACCTGCAAGGAAAAGGGACTTGAACCCGTTATTCTGCCTTGGACGGCGGAGAGTATGGATTATATGGAATCCCACCGCTTTACTCCCGAGAGTAATTGTTGCTACAGCTTCTCTCTTCAGAAGGGCGTTCATGATTTTAAGGATCATTTTGAGGACGACCGTATGTCCACCGTTGAGAATATGATACGCAATTCCGATGAATTTCTTGCTTCCTGCGGTTACTCCAGAGAGGGCGCGTTTTACCGCATAACCAATCATAACGAAGACAGTATCGCGGTATTTTGTCACGGCGGCTTCGGCGTTGCCTGGATAGCTCACCTTCTCAATACCGCTCCCGGCGTAATGTACCCCGGAATTTCTCTCAACACCACCAGCGTAACCACTTTTGTCTTCCGCAATTCGGATACGGGATTTACCCGTCCTTGCCTTAAGCGTCTGGGAGAGATAGACCACATCCGCCGTGCGGGCCTCAGAATAAATAACAGATAAAGGAGAACGCCATGCGTAAAATAGCGGCTATAATTTTGATTATGCTTTTATTTACTATGCCTCTTACAGCATTTGCAGCAGGAAATATAAAAGAAACCGCGGGTAAATTTACCTATACCAACGATACTACTACTCTTCCTTACCGCCTTATCTTGCCCGAGAATTATGACGAGAGCAAGGAATACTCCCTTCTTTTCTTCTTCCACGGTGCAGGGGAGAGAGGTAATGATAACGAATTGCAGTTTTTTCATTGCGTTCAGTATCTTGCAGACAATATGCCCGAAACCATAATCGTAGCTCCCCAGTGTCCTGCGGGACAGCAGTGGGTTGATACCCCTTGGGCAAACGGTGCGTATTCTATTGATAAAGTTCCCGAATCCGATGAAATGATCGCGGTTATGGAATTGCTTGAAGAACTTAAGGGCAAATATTCCGTTGATACCGACCGTATCTATGCCGCAGGTATTTCTATGGGCGGCTTTGCTACTTGGGATATTATGATGCGTCATAACGACGTGTTCGCTGCGGCAATAGCAGTTTGCGGCGGCGGTGATATTTCACAGGCAGAGAATCTTGTTGACGTTCCCTTGTACGTTTTCCATGGCGATGCGGACGATGCGGTTCCCGTTTTCGGCTCCCGCGATACCGTTCAGGCAATAAAGGATGCAGGCGGAACCAAGGTTGAATACGTGGAATATAAAGGCGCAGGACACGGTATCTGGAACGATGCCTTTGCCACCGAAGGACTTTTGGAAAAGCTTTTAAGCAATCGTCTTTCTGACCGTATTCCCGTTGAAGAATCCTCTGAAGAACCTTCCGATGAAGCAAGCGATACCTCCGCTTCAACCGGCGGAAACGGCGGCTTCCTTAATTACGCACATCTTGTTCCTATTATCGCCGCTGTAGTAATCTCTATCGGTCTGGTTGTATACACCATAATCAAATATAAGAAATAATCAAAAATCACCCCGAGTAGCCTTTACGGCTTCCCGGGGTGATACTTTCATTGCCATCTTCCCTCGCGTTTGTGTAAAAAATACCCGAAATCAAAGCGTATTTCGTGCCTTTCCACGTCAAGGTTGGTATAACAGCAGGTATCGTAGCCTATAAGCTCAAAGCCTTGGCTCAGGTAGAACGCAATCGCTCTTACGTTGCAGGATTGGGTTTCCAGAATGATAGCTCGTCTGCCTTGGAGTTTTGCCTGCTCCTTGGCGAAATTCATTAATTTCGTTCCAATGCCTTGTCTGTGAAGACTGTCGGCAACCCAAAGCTCGGTTACCATAAGACGGTTGCTCCATTCTTCGGGGCAAAGTTCGATACAAGCAAGAAGCTCTTTTTTGCCGTCCTTTTCACATACTATTCCGTACGCTTCGGCTTTTTCCCAATGGTCCTGATACAAGCTGTCGGGAAAATCGTATTCCTCGGGAGAATGAGTTACCGGTGTTTCGAATTTCTTTTTAACCATTTTAACGTTAAAACCGTCTTTTTCAACGTTAGTTTCAAGATCATAGTATTCTTCAGTTGTGTATTTGATTAATATCGGAGTACCTTTCCAGATTTCCTTGGGAAGGTGGATTATTTCGTAATTCATTTGTTTTTCCTCAAAATATATAAGGCACTGCATATATGTTTGCAGTGCCTCTTACGTGTTCTGTCGGTTATATGCGTAAATCTAAAGTTTTAAAAAGTTACCTTGTGGAATACTTTTTTGCCTTTTTTGATCTTTACGCTATCGGCAATAAGGGAAGCGGGAACCTTGTGGTTTACGTTTGCAACCTTTTCGCCGTTAACGGAAATACCGCCCTGCTCAACAAGACGTCTGGCTTCGCCTCTGCTGGAAGCCAGCTTGCAGGCTACGAGAAGGTCGATAATGCCGATACCGTCTTCGCCAACCATATCTGCGGTAAGAACGGTGGTGGGCATATTGGAATCGTCGCCCTCGCCGCTGAAGAGAGCAGCCGCAGTTGCCTTTGCCTTGTCTGCTTCTTCCTTGCCGTGAACAAGTTCGGTAAGGCTGTATGCCAGTACTTCCTTCTTTTCGTTAATACGGTTGTCTTCCCATTTGTCCATTTCCTCGATCTGCTCAACGGGAATGAAGGTGAGCATACGTATGCACTTCATAACGTCGGCATCGTCAACGTTACGCCAGTACTGGTAGAAATCAAAGGGAGTGGTCTTTTCGGGGTCAAGCCATACTGCGCCCTTCGCTGTTTTGCCCATCTTCTTGCCCTCGCTGTTAAGGAGCAGGGTAATGGTCATAGCAAAAGCGTCTTTGCCTGTCTTTTTGCGGATAAGCTCGGTGCCCGCCAGCATATTACTCCACTGATCGTCGCCGCCGAACTGCATATTACAGCCGTAATGCTCGTTCAGATAGTAGAAATCGTATGCCTGCATTATCATATAGTTGAACTCAAAGAAGCTGAGTCCCTTTTCCATTCTCTGCTTATAGCATTCTGCGCGAAGCATATTGTTAACGGAGAAGCAGGCGCCAACCTCGCGGAGAAGTTCGATATAGTTAAGGCTGAGAAGCCAGTCCGCGTTGTTTACAACGATAGCCTTGTCCTCGCCGAATTCGATAAACTTGCCGATCTGCTTCAAAAACTTATTGCAGTTGCTCTGGATGGTTTCGGGGGACATCATCTGACGCATATCGGTTCTTCCGGAAGGATCGCCTACAAAGCCTGTACCGCCGCCAAGAAGTACAACGGGTTTGTTGCCTGCCATCTGAAGACGCTTCATAAGACAAAGCGCCATAAAGTGTCCTACGTGGAGAGAATCTGCGGTAGGGTCAAATCCTATATAAAATCTTGCGCCGCCGCTGTTTACCAGATCGCGTATTTCAGCTTCATCAGTTACCTGCGCAATGAGTCCTCTTGCTTGCAGTTCTTCATAAATGTTCATATATTTTTCCTCCGAATAAAGGTGAATTTACTGTTAACGTACAATATATCACAAGCATCATATTTTGTCAAGTTTTTAAGGTGTTGATCGTGTTTTGTTGCCGGTGCTTTTAATAATTTTATGTTAAAAGGGGATATTTACTTGACACTTTTGATGCTTGCTGTTAAAATATAAAGTAACACATAAGGCGTTCAGCCTGAACTCTGACGGAGGTAAATTTAATGAAGAAAATCGCATTTTTACTTGCGGCAATTATGGTTTTAACATTGTTCGCGGGCTGTGTTTCCGGCGGCGAAGTGTCCGATGTTTCCGTGTCCGAAACTCCCAATGAATCCGTAGCCGATAAACCCGGCGAGGAATCAAAGGAAGAGGATGTGAAAATACCGGTAGAAAACCCTAAAAACGCATCCGTAATAAGTACCGGAAAAGCGTATAAAAATACTGCTGCTGCCGGCGATGCTTATCCCGATTCGTATAACACTGAGCTTACTGACGGTCAGTTCGGACCGGATAACACCGGCGATTATACTGATGCCAAGTATTCCGGTTATACCGACGGTACGGTATACGTTACCATAGACCTCGGTCAGGTATACGATAGTATTTACGAATTTCGTTGCAGTTTTCTTTCAACGAATAACGCAGGTATTTATCCTCCCAAGGGTGTAAAGATACACGCTTCGGTTGACGGCGAGAAATTTACCCGTGTCGGCGAATGTACTATTCCCGAATTCCAAGAGGAGTGCCGTGCAGAGGCTGTGCTCACTTCCGAGTACTACGTTTCTGCCCGTTACATAAGATTCGGTATCTCAAAGAACGCCGCTTGGGTGTTTATTGATGAGCTTATCGTAATTGCGGACGAAGAAAACGGTTCCCAAATCGACGGTGCGTTTCTTGATCTTGTCAAGCAGGCGTACGATACTCTCGGCACCGTTAGTTATGAAGGCGGCAAAGAGGTCGATTCCTCTCTCGCACTTGAAATGGTAAGTAAGGGTGCCAAATACACTGCCTCCAAAAAGCCCATTTCCGCTTTTCCCGATGATAATAACCGCCTTACCGACGGAGAATTTACCGGCTTTTATGAAAGCGGCATCTGGGTCGGTTACGAAGGCGGAGAAGCCGTGAGCATAACTCTTGACCTTGGTAAAAAGCGCGATGATCTCAGCGTGTTCCGTGCGGAATGTTATTCCAACAACAACGTGGGCACGTATCTGCCCGTTGCGGTTACGTATTCTGTCAGCGACGATAACAAGACCTTTACCGATATCGGCAGAGTGTTCGGCGTTGCATCCGGACAAAGCGTCTACAGCTTCCCTCTGATACTATCCAAGGCGGCTGCGGGACGTTACGTACGCTTCACTCTTGAGGCTACGGATACCAAAATGTATCTCATCGAAGAAGCGGCGGTTTACGCAAATACGGGTGTAGAGGAGTCCAACACTCTGTATCCGACTTTGGTATTTGATCCTACGGTTAAAAATTGGCCCAATCCTTCTACCCAGGTTGTTAACCTTATAAAAGGACTTACTCAGCAGATCAACTGCCCCTCCGATGTAAGCGATGAGCAGGCGGCAAATAATACTCCCGTAACCTCAAAGCTTATGACCGACGGAAAATTTGCTACTGCCAACAGCATTCACAACGGTCAGTTCTTTAAATTCAACGGCGGTTCATCCCGCGATGTTATTTATGATCTCGGTGCAACCAGCGCCGTAAGCAAGTTTACCGCACAGTTTACCCATCTTGTGGATTGGGCAGTGCTTGCACCCACTGCAGTAGACGTATATCTGTCTATGGACGGTGAGAAATGGTACGTTGCCGGCACCATCCCCGTAAACGCCGATACCGATAACGCCTTGGTTTCTGCCGAGCTTGAACTTAAGACTCCCATCCAGACCAGATACGTTTGCTTCTCCTTCAATATAAACACTTGGTGCGGAGTAGGTGAGCTTGAAGTGTACGGCACGACCTCTACGGCAGGTGCCATCGCGCTTTCGTCCGGAAAAGTACCCGAGCGTAATCTTTTCGGAAAAGGCAACCAGGCGCCCAACGAGGACGTTCTCGGAGGCGTTTCCGATCTCGTTTTGCTGTATCACGGCACAAAGATCGACGGTTACACCGTTGAACAGCTTATTCCTTATCTCGCATACGTTGATCAGGACGGCAATATCAAAGACACTATGTTTGATACCTTCCTTTTCCTGCTCAGCGGCGGATTCCCCTCCGGACTTTCCGGCTGGGACGATTCCAAGGGAAGCGACTGGGAGTGGACTATAACCGATCTGTTTACTCAGGATGAAAACATACTTGCCCTTGAAGAAGCCGCAGGAATCGTAAAAGAAGCGCTCAGCTTGGATGAAGATTATAAATACGGCTTTACCGTTACTCTGTATTATCCCAACTCTGAAAGAACCGATTTCGGTGACATTAACGGCGACGGCGTTGTGGACGCTCTCACTACCGACGAAAATCGTCTGCGCGCTCTTGAATGGTATATGGAAATGTTCGAAGCCAAGCTTGGACAGTACGATTTCGAAAACATTGAATTCGTCGGCTATTATTGGTATGATGAATCCATTTATCCTCAGGACAATGCTCCTTATATCGTAACCGAAACCGCCAAGATGGTTCATAACAGAGGATACGATTTCTTCTGGATTCCTTATTACACCGCATCCGGCTTCTCCGCTTGGGATTCTTACGGATTTGATGTTGCTTGTATGCAGCCCAACTATGTGTTCAAGGAAGAAGAACCTTATTCCAAGATTCCTCAGGCGGCATATCTTACCCAGCTTTACGGTATGGGTATAGAGATAGAAATATCCGGTAAGGCGTTTACCAGCGATATTATTTACAGAAAATATATGGAATACCTTTCCGGCGGCGTTTTGTACGGCTATATGAAGGATTGCGTCCATATGTATTATCAGGAAGTTACCGCATATTACGATGCGGCAGTTTCCAAGGACCGCGATATCAGATTGATATACGATTATACGTATCAGTTTATCAAAGGCACGCTTGACGTTTATCCCGATGGTATCGAAGAGTGTAACTTTAACACCACTAAGGGTGAATCGGTAAGCGGCGCAATAATTGAAGATGCTCCCGGTTACGTCAAGTTTGAGCTTTGCTCAATGCCCGAATCCGGTACGGTTTCTCTCGCAAGCGACGGTAGCTTTATCTACTATCCCGCAGCAGATTTTACCGGAACCGTATCCTTTACCTATACGTATTCCGAAGGCTTGTGTGATTCCGAGCCCTGCACCGTAACTATTGTAGTTGAATAAATAAAAACACCCCAAGAAGCTTTGCGGCTTCTTGGGGACCCCATAAGAAAAGCGGCTGTGTTTTCACAGCCGCTAAATGTTTACTTATTTTCAGTTCTTTTTCTTCATTACTACTACGGTTACGATTGCGGCAACAGCTACAATGGCAACACCTACAACTACCCATACTATCCAGTTGCTTTCACCGTCGGTATTACCGGTGCTTACGTCGGAAGAAGCGTCGCTGTTTTCTGCAGGCTTGGATTCGTCCTCTGCGCTGTTGTCAGGAACTTCGGAAGCGTCCTCGGAAACCTGCTCGGATACGTCCTCTTCAGGTACGGAAGGCTCTTCTTCGCTTACTTCGCCGCTTACTTCACCGCTCTCGGAAATGCTTACGCTGAGGGAAGTGTTGGGAGTGTTGAGAACGTTAAGTTCGCCGTCTTCGGTAAGCTCGTTATTTTTAACCTCAATAAGAGTGTTAGCGTTCTTGGAAAGCATCTTGAAAGAAACGGTGCAGGAAATAGGATCGGAAGTTCCGTGATCCTCTTCACCGCTGTTGAAAAGTAAGCAGACAAGTACGTTGCCGTCGCTGTAAAGCTTGCTCCAGTTTTCACCCTGCTCACCCCAAGTTTCGGGAAGGGTAGCGTCAACCTTTTGGAATTCAAGAACGGTGTTATCAAAAATCACATTGGAAGATACGGCAATGATACCGTCGGGATCTGTGAATTCGGAATATGTAATAGTCACATTGAGTATTTCGCCGTCAACTGCGTAGGTTAAACCGATTTTACAAGCATCTGCGGCAGAGGAAACTACTGTAAATGCCATGCACACAAGTAATGCGGAAAGAAATAATATAACAGCTTTTTTAAACATAATTCTATACCTCCGTGTCCCATATAGTTTATTATATTTGTTCAACTTTGTCAAGTGAAGAATTGCAACAACCAAAAAAATATGTTATAATTTCTTTACAGGAGGCGGTGTATTATGAAAATTTTGGATGAATTTGAGCTTGAGGGTGGAATTGCCATAGAAAATTACTCCACACTTTGCCAAAATGTTTTTGTCGGCGATATTTTTTACGGAGCTCCCTGCACGGAGGGAATGTCCTTTTCCGCGGGAGAAAACGAAATCGGCTATCTTTTCGGAGATTCCGCATTGTTGGCTGTCTACGCATATAACAACGGATACGATATTTTTGCCCGTATTACCGCAATACGCAGAGTGGAAGACACTCCGGTGCTGTTTGCATCTCTCCACGCCGTCCACCGCGGCACGGTCTGGGGCAGGGAAAAGGATAAAATAGAGAAGGAATAAAATAAATGGTACGTGGGCTTTTAATAACAGACATTCCCGCTTTGGCGGAGCTATACTATCAGTTTTGGAAAGAAGAATCCGACATTTCCGAAATGAAAAAGCAATTTGAAATAATAAAAAAAGAAAACCGCCACATTCTTTTGGTATATGAGGAGAATGGGAATGTTATCGGAACGGTAATGGGTGTTATCTGCAGAGAATTATATGGAGCTTGCCGCCCATTTCTTGTAGTCGAAAACTTTATAGTAGATAAAAATCATCTCCGCAAGGGAATCGGAACGCTTTTGATGAACGAGCTGGAGCAAAAAGCACGTGAACGAAACTGCACACAAATGCTATTGGTAACCGAAAAAGACCGCACGGACGCTTGCGGATTTTACACATCTTACGGATTCCAAACCAATAATGCAGGCTATAAAAAGAAATTATAGCTGCATCAAGCCGATTATGGTTTACCACGCCTGCGGCTTGGATAAACAAAAAAGGAACTTTTGCTGTACAAAAGTTCCTTCAGATTACTGACAAAGTCTATTTCAAGCAAGAGATAGACTTTGTTTTTTTG
>CAZAJX010000014.1:0-48122 GCA_964485815.1 uncultured Oscillospiraceae bacterium | reverse complement strand
TGTGCGACTTTTGCAAAAAAAATAACCGCTGACTTTATCTTTGTCAGCGGTCTGATCCAAGTCTTTCGACTTGGATTTTTTCATTTGTATCCGCAGTACTCAACATCTTTTTACCAAAGGGCAACATCATTTCCCCGCTTGTTTTGCTGTAAAAACTCATAATTTCCGCCGCAAAACTGTCAAAACATATGGGTTTTATGCCGTTTCTGCGGTGAAAAATTCAAAAAAACATTGACAACGCCGAGCTTTTTAGTATAATATTACACTATCCCAAATATTTCCGATAAGTTTTGTTTTTTTAAAGGAGAAGAAAATGCCCACGAAATTAACTGCGGGAAAACAAATAGCAGTGCTGCTTGCGTTGCTTATATTGTTCGCTTTGCTGCCGGTTTCGTTGGCATTTTACGGGAACGATGTCAGCGAGCCTCTCGGAGAAGATGATCTGTCCCGACTGCTGAGTTCCTCTTCCGAAGAGAGTGAAGAGCAGATGTACGCGGATTTCAGCGAACCCGCGCTTCCCGTTATCTTGCATCGCCCCGAAACCGAAACGGTGTCGAACCGTCTGATAGACGTGGGGCTCAGCTACGGAAGAGACGCTTATAAATCGCTTGAACTGACCGCAAGCGGCGAAGATATGCTGATTTTCGGCGGAGATGTGTATAAGACACTTTCCGTAAAATGGGAAAACGGAATTATGTATGTGGACGGGCAGGCGTGTCAAAAGGCGTGCGTGCGCTCGGATTCGCCTATCACGCTTTCTTCAACGGGATGGTCATACGAGGGTACGATACTGCTCACCTGCGGGAAATACGGTATTACCGTTGTCAACCGTGTGGATATAGAAACCTATGTAAAAGGCGTGCTTTCTGCGGAGATCGGCGCGGACGGCTCTTATGAAAGCCGAAAAGCCTTTGCGGTAATATGCCGTACTCTGGTTTACGTGGCGAAGGACCACGGCGAGGAATTTGATCTTTGCTGCTTCAACTGTTGTCAGTCCTACAGAGGCACCCATCACCGTGACGAAACAAACGATAAAGCCGTGGACGATACCAAGGGAATGGTGCTTACCTATAACGGCGTTCCTTGTCTGGTGGCGTACAGTTCCAGCCACGGATATAACTCCTGCTCCAGCTTTGCGGCGTGGGTGGGAGCGGATATACCCTATCTCCGTGTAGTCAGGTACGAAAACGAGCCCCTTGATTACGGCGGACAGTGGGAAGTAACCTATACCTACGAGCAATTAAGTAAAAGACTTAAAAATTATACGACCACGGGATCCGTTGCGGCTGTCACCATTGCCGAAACCGACCCTTACGGAGGCACCTACGTTTACCGACTGAATATAGTGGATACTGCAGGTAAGGTAAGTGAAATAAAGTTCGGCGGCAACATTATGGCTGTTCTGGGCGTAAGATGCGCCAATTTCACTATCGAGCCTATTCCCGGCGGAATAACCATACACGGTATCGGAAACGGACACGGTGTGGGCTACAGCCAGCGTGGAGGACACCAGATGGGTGTTGAAGGGTATTCCTGGGAAAGTATACTTGCGTTTTATTTTCCCGGCACGGTCATTATGCCCTGCGCGGATTTTGATTGACGGGGAAATTTTTAACAAACTGCAAATAAATCCCGAGGGTTCTTTACAATTCAAAAAAAACATTGTATAATTACCCGTACGCTACGAGAAGGGGAAAACCTTATGTCGGGAAATGTTAAAAAATACAACATATTTATATCGGTTTCGTTAATGGCATCGGTCTGTATGGCTGTGGCACGTCTGTTCCTTGTTATGGATAACATAGAAATGGATTCCCTCAGCAAGGACGGGCTGTATTATCTTGAGGGAAGCAACGCGCCTACGGTGTTTGCCGTGTTCTGCGCGGTATTTGCTTTGCTGTTTTTGGTCGGCTCTGCAATATTTGCAGGTAAGATAAAGAGTTTTCCCGAAAAGGATAATGCGCTTGTTAATTTCGTATCCGCTCTTTTGGGAATGATGCTGTTAACGCTGGTCGTATATTACGGCTACCTCTTTGTTTTTGAAAAAAAGCGTTTTTCCGGTTGGTTTATCGGTGTGTTGGTCCTTGCGGTGGTTTCCGCCGTCTATTTTCTCTGCATATCCTCCCGTCGGGCAAGGGCGCGGCTCAAGCGTGTTATACCCGTTCTTTCCGTTGCTCCTATTTTGTTTACCGCGGTGAGATTGCTTAACGATTTTATGGAGCGAAGCCTGACCGTAAACGCATCTTCATACAGCTACCACCTTGTGGGGCTTGCATCGCTTTTGCTGTTTTTGTGCTGTGAGGGAAGAAATACAGTGGGCTACCGCCGCAAAAAGATGTACGCATTTTTAGGGCTCGTAACTTGTATGCTGGTTCTTACGTACAGTGTTCCCGCTTTGTATCTTTCTTTGTTCTGGCCCATAAAGTTTACGGATGTAACCGTGTTCTGCATTGCGGATCTGGTAATGACAGCGTATATCGCCTGCCGTCTTATATCTCTTCCCGCCCCGGAGGAGGAAGAACTGTCCGTATCCGCAGAGGCATAGTTTTTTAAAAACCGAATATAATTGAAGCAGAAAGGATATCTTTTTTATGAAGAATTTTCTGCTTCTTTTTTTATTCGCTTTTTTATGGGTGGCGCTTTTGCCGTTGTATCCTTCCGTGGGAGAAAAGACGGAGTACGTTTTACCCGATGACGAATATGTTCTTGCCGTTATGCTGGGAATGGGCACCGATATTTTGCCTGCCGAAGCTTTAAAGGCGATCGCCGTGACCTTGCGCACCTACACGGCGTTTCACGGAAAGGTACTGCCCGAGGGAAGGTATGAGGATATATGCGCTTTAACCTCCGAAGAACACGGGAAAAAAGTGTATAGCGCTATGAAGGAAGCGGTGAACGCCACATCGGGAGAATACATAACCTTTAACGGCAAGATCATTAACGCTTGCTTTCACGCAAGCTCTTATCAGAATACCGCCGACGGAACCGAGCCATATCTTAAATCTTCCTTCACGCCCGATGAAAGCTCCTATCCGTTGTTTTACGGGGAAGCGGTCATCACGCGGGAGGAAATGCTTTCTTTCGGAAAAGGGGAGGTAAAGGGAGTTTCCTACGGAGAGGACGGAAAGGCAAAACGGATATCGTTTGAAAAAGAAGATGCAGACGTTTTGGAATTTATAAAATATTTTTCTGTTTCAAGCGTGGATTTTTCTTTACATCTCAACGCCGACGGAGGTTATACCGTTTTGACCAAGGGAGAGGGAAACGGCTTGGGACTTTCTCTTTACGGGGCGTATCTGCTGGCATCCGACGGCAAAACCTATAAACAAATAATATGCAATTATTTCTACGGCGCGGAAATAACTCGTTTGGTATGAATATATCCCCCTTTATATGGGCAAAATAAAACCGAAATATAAAAGGGGGATTTCTTTAATATGAAGGAAAAAAAGGGCTTTAAATTTAAAAAGATACCTGCGGCAAAGGTTTTTAAGCGGTATTCGGCGTATGTGTATATGACGGCAGCTGTGGTTACCGTGGCGGTTATGGCAATAAGCATTTATTCCATAAACCAATCGGATGATATTTCTCTGCCCGAAATATCCGTGCCTTCGATACAGCTTCCCGACATTTCGGATACTCCCGTAGGCAATAATCCTACCGATATCCCTGCGGATATTATTCCCGCGCCCGAATACCGTATGCCCGTTTCGGGAGATGTCGTTACCGCACATTCGGTTACCGAGCTGGTGTTTTCGCCCACCATGCAGGATTACCGAACCCACACCGGCGTTGATATCGCCGCCGAAAAGGGTACTGCCGTAGTAAGCTATACCGACGGAACGGTATCTGCCATCTATAACGATGCTTTTTACGGCACCGTGGTGGAGATCGCTCACGAAAGCAAGGTTTCCACCGTGTATGCAAATCTTGACGCAACGCTTTCCGAAGGTATTGAGGTTGGCGCAACCGTAAAAGCGGGACAGCAGATCGGTACGGTTGGAGAAACCGCCATTATTGAATCTGCAACCGTTCCTCATCTCCATTTTGAGGTAAAGATAGGGGATAATCAGGTAGATCCTCAGATATATCTGGACAAAGTTAATAAGTAAGCAAAAACGCCCGATATTTTCGGGCGTTTTTAAATGATGAATGAGGAATGAGAAATGAGGAATTGGGGTTGATTTTTGCAACGCTTTGCAAAAATCTTCCTTTTTTATTTTACTTCCACTTCATCTCCGATAGAGAATGAATATATGACCGCTTTGGACACGGTTTTACCCGTCATACGCTCCACTGCGGCTCGGTAAAAGCTTATCTGCGCTTTGTGCCGTGCAATAAGCTCGTCTTTATCGGTGGTGCGGTCGGTCTTGTAATCCACCACGGTGTAGGTGCCGTCGGGATTTTGGAAAAAGCAGTCTATAACTCCCTGAACCAGTATCCTTTCTTTTCCCGTACCGCCCACCACCGTATCGCTCTCCTCCACGGAAAAGCGTTTTTCGCGGTAGAGTGCTTTTGATTCCCGCATACGGCGATAAAGGTCGGATGAAAAGAATTTATCAAGAGCCGTGTGGCTCATAAGAGAAAGCTGTTCGTGGGTAATAAAGCCTTTTTCCGCAAGACGGCGGGCTTCTTCCTCTACGCCGTTTTTCATTACGTTTTCAAAATCCGCAAACTGCATAAACAAATGGTTTGCCGTGCCCTTGTCTGCGGCGGATATTCCCGCTTTTCCAAGGAAAGCGGGCTTGCGTAAAATACGGCTGTGAGTTACGGTTCGGGTATATTCTTCCTCCTCCAGAAGTCCGGGGCGTATTTCCGAAACGGATATTTTTGCGGGAGTATCCCAGCCGCTTTCGGGGTAAACAAAGGTGAGTCTTTCCCGCAGCTCGGGTTCGGGCGGGAGGAATATCCTTGTTTCATCAACCGTTTCGTCTGCTTTTACATTTTGGCAATCCACCGTTTCAAAAACGTAAAAAGGTGTTCCTTCCGTTCCCACCGCCTGTATCATCCAGTCGGCGTGGCAAATGCCCGTGCGCATATTTCCGCCCAGATCCGAAGCGTTCTCGGCTTTTGCCGTAACGAAAAGCTGTTCTCTGCCTCGGGTAAGGGCAACGTAAAGCTTTCTTGCCTCTTCGGCGGTGCTGTCATAAAGCTCTTTTATAAGCAGGCTGTCGGTTACGCAGTTGTTTTTGGTAAGCATGCCTCCGTACTGGGAGAATCTTACTCCGATACCGTCCTTACGCAGTATAAAATCGCTTCCGCTTTCGCCTCTGAACTTTCTGTCCGTATCCGCAAGAAATACCACGGGGAACTCAAGTCCCTTGGAACGGTGTATGGTCATAAGCTTAACGGTGTTGCCGCCCTCGTCGGGGGCTTTCGCCTCCTCAAGGTCCTCGGTTTCGTCAAGGTATTTCAAAAATGCGTTTAAGCCCTTGTACGAAGTTTCCTCAAATCTTCGGGCGAAATCGTACAGCAACATAAGATTGCGGTATTTTTTCTCGCCGCCCTTTTCGCTCAGCACGGCGGGTATAATGCCGCTTTCGTTGTAAAGCTGCCAAATAAATCTGTGGGCGGGAGTTCCCTCGGCTGCAAGCCGCCACAAATGTATTTTGTAAAGCATATTTTTGCATTTTTCGCTCACCGCACGGCTTATAAAACCTTTTTCCGCCTTTACTATCCTGCGGGGGATGGGTGTTGCGCCCAGCACGGAAGGAAAACAGCGGTAACGCTTGCCTTTTTCTCTGTCCTCTTTATAAGCGCCTGCCGCGCCCTGCAAGCAATCATAAAGGCAATCGCTCTTCACACAGCGGCGTATTTTAAGCATTTCGTCTGCGGTAAAGCAAAACAGGGGAGAACGCATTACGCTTGCCAGAGGTATATCTGCCGTGGGGTTATCCACCGCCTTTAATGCGGCTACGGCAAGAAGGATCTCCTGCTTTCCCGGCAGGCTTTCGCTTTTTTCGGCTTTAAAGGGTATTCCCACCTGCTCGAAAACCTTTTTATATACGCTTATATTGCTTTTAAGGGCGGTAAAAAGTATGGCAATATCGCCGTAGCATATAGGCGTGCCGTCGTTTTTCGGCGTGCCGATAAGCTTGTTTATACGGTCTGCTATGTATTCCGCTTCCGCTTGTTGCTTTTCCTCGGCGGTCAGTTCTTCCCCGCCGGTGATCACAGTAAAGCGTACGGGCTTTTCCCCCGTATTTTCCTTTTTTGCAAATATAAGGGCTTCCTCGGAATAATTCATACTGTCGCTTATCTCTTTTATTCCCGAAAACACCTTGTTGCAAAACTTTATAATGCTTTCGTCGCACCTGAAATTTTCCCGCAATATCACTTTTTCGGTGTTTTTCGTCTTACCGAAAGCGTTGCAGTAGCCCCTGAAAATATCGGGATGTGCGCTTCTGAAACGGTATATACTCTGCTTAACGTCGCCCACCATAAAGCGGTTGTCGGAGGAAAGCAGGGCGAATATTCTGTCCTGCAAGGGATTTGTGTCCTGATATTCGTCTACGTAGATCTCGTCAAAGCCGCCCCTCATTTCAAGGCACAGAGGTGTGGGGGCACCGTCCGTTTCCAACAGCGAAAGCATAAGATGTTCTTGGTCGGAAAAATCTATTACTCCCGCTTTTTCCTTTGCGGAAGTGTAGAGAGCGTCAAACTCCTTCAAAAAATCCCTTGCGGCTTTTATAAGGGTCAGATTGGTTTTCATATCCGTAAGGTTTGTACGGGAAGAAAACACAAAATACCGCTTGCGTATGTTTTTTATTTCTTCAAAAATATCGTTTTTGGTTTTGCTTATTATTTCTTTTTGCTCTTCGCTTTTGAATCCCTTTAAGGGCAGACGGGGATTTTTCATAGCGTTTATACGCTCTTTAACCGCGTCATATCCTGCGGGGAAGAGGGAAAGCACTGTGTCCATCTCTTCGGTAAAAGCGTAAAGTGCGGGTAAATATATATCCTCCTTAACGTCGGTAACATATTTACACAGCTTTTCACATTCTTCTCTTGCGGTAAGCAGACATTCTCTCGCCTCCGCCATTATTACGGCGCAAACGTCGGTGTCCGAATATTCCTCGTTTCGGCAGTCTTTTTCAAAATCCGCTATGAGGGCATCGAGAAATTCTCCGTAATTGGGATATACTCTCAATTCCTTGTATAATCCCAGCATTATATCCGCAAAGCGTTTGTCGCTTTTGCGCCCGGAAAATCCGTCTGCCAACAGCATGAAATCCGTTTTTTGGTTTTCGTATCCCTCGTTCAGCGCCTTTTCCATACTTTCCTGCATAAGGAGCGCGGCTTCCGTTTCGTCTGCGGCGCGTACGTCGGGTGTTATTCCCAAGGCGGAAAAGTTTTGCTTTATTCTTGAAAAGCAAAATGCGTGCACCGTGGAAATATCCGCACCGGGCAGGGACATAAGCTGTCTGGCTATATGGCGGTCTGCGGGCTTTTCGCTCTGCGCCTTCATCAGTCCTTTATACAGCTTTTCGCGCACGTCGGCAGCCGCCGCCTTGGTAAAGGTCACGATAAGATATCTGTTTATATCCTTTCCGTCAAGAAGGGAACGCAGTATGCGCTCTGTCATAACGGTGGTCTTACCGCTTCCCGCTCCTGCGGAAACGACCATACTTACGCCTTTTGTGTCTATTGCTTTGTTTTGCGACGGTGTGAATTCCGGCATATGCATTTCCTCCTTTGTGTGATTTTTACTCTTTTCGGCAGAAGGATTTATACTCGCAATATCTGCAAGCGTTTATGCTTCCTTCTTTAAGGGGATCTATACACATATCTCCCGATATAAGTCTGTCCCCCATGGTGCGCAGAGTGCCTTTAAGCTTTTCCTCCAGAGCGTCGAATTCCTCCAGAGTTTTCGCGCTTACGCTTCTTGCGGATACGCTTCCGTCCTTGTTAAGCCTTGCGGGGATAAATACTCCTCCGCCCTCCGCCTCCATAGCACGGATAACCTCGGGGTCCGCCAGCACAAGACCGCTTTTTTTGAATTCGTATACCGCTTCCTCTTCGGCATCCGTATATTCCTTTGCGCCCTCCAGCTTGGGGGCGGATGCGGGCATATAAAGTACGCCTGCAGGCAGGGTAGCGCCCGTTTTGTCTGCGGCACAGCAGGCAAACAGATACATAAGCAACTGCAGATCCAAGCCTTTTTCCACTCTTTCAAAGGAAAAACGCTTGTCCCCCGTTTTGTAATCTATTACACGCAGGTAGGTTTTACCGTCAATAACGCAGGTATCGGTACGGTCAACCACACCGCACAGCCGTATTTTTCCTTTTTCCGTGGGTATTTCTACGGCGGGGAGATCTCCCATACCTATCTTTACTTCAAAACCGCTGGGGCAAAACTTGCTTTGGGCAAATTCGGCGGATATGTTTTTAATAATAAGGTTAAGTGTCTTTTTAAACCGCTTTACCGCATAGGCAAACCGTTTGTCTTCGGCATATTCTCCCGCCACCGAAAGAATATAGGTTTCGGTAAGGCGGTCCACCTCTTTTTCACGCTCCGTATCGGGCAGAGGAGTAAAAACCCCGTCTTCCACACGGGCGGAAACGAATTCTTCCAGTATACTGTGTACGAAGGTGCCTATCTCGGGTGCGGCGAAGGCGGCTTTTTTGTTTTCTCTCAGCTTTAACAAATACCGCGCGAAAAAGGAAAACGCGCAGGATGCGTATTTATCCGTTCTGCTGGGGGTAAGGGTTATCACGCTTTGCTCGTGGTCCACAAAGGCGTCCCCATCGTATAAGCCGATCTCCGTCTTTTCTTTTTCCCACAGACCGTCTATAGCTTTTTTGATATAGGGATTTTCTATTCCTCCCGAATACCGCTTTGCGGAGGGAAGGCAATACAGCATATCCGTTTCCTTTTCCCCGAACCGCTCTTCCTTTGTTCCCATAAGCTCCTTTATGCGCATAACCGCAATAGAGGGGCGCAGTGAAGCACCGGAAAGATCTCCCAGAGGATATGTAAGATACAGCTTTTCCGCAGGGGCGGCAGCCGCCACGGTGAAATAAAACCGCTCTTCGTTTTGCTGTCTGAAAAAGGGTAGAGATAACGCTATTCCCGCCTGCTCCAGCATATCGCTTTCCCGTTCGTCAAACAATCCGCCTCTGCGTACCGCCTTGGGGAATTCTCCGTCGTTCACTCCCATAAGTATGCAGGCGCGGCAGTTCTCTCCGCGGATAAGGCTTGCGTTGCCGATAGTTACGCTGTCGTTCAAAGCAGGTATAGAGCCCACCTTGCGGGAAGATATCATAAGGGATAAATATCGGTGCAGTCTTTCGGGGGTTATCTTTTCCTCTCCGCATACGGATACAAGACGGTCAAAGATATCAATAAGGGTGTCCCATATCTGTGACGTTACGTTGCTTTCCCGTTCCTTGCCGCTGTCCATAAGTATGCGGGCTCTGGCAAGAAGACGTTTATCCGCCTCTGCGGATATAAGCAGACCGTACAAAGCCTCCACACCGCTTCTCACGGTAAGATCGCGGGAAACGAGGGTTTCGTATGCAGGCTGAAGTATATTCATCATTTTTTCTTTTGCGGAATTTACCGTGTTGAGTATATGGGCGGAATAATCGGAAAGCGTACCCGTGTATCCGTCGGGATTCATCATCCAGGGCTTTCCGTCATACCAACGCTTTCCACGTATACCCCAGGTATCCACGTAGCGGGATAGGGTATCCCGTTCCCGCACGTTAAGGGCGCAAAAGCTGTTTTTTATGTATTTGTTTACGGCGTAAGGGGCAAAATCCGTTACCGCCGTTTCCAAAGCGGCGAGCACGAATGCTACAAGGGGCTTTGTGGTAAGCTCGTCCTTTACCGACATATAGCAGGGGATCCCGTCGGAAGCAAACACCGTGTCTATAATTCCATCGTATTTTTCGGCATTTCCTGTAATAACCGTAATATCTCTGTAGCGGTAGCCCTCCCGTATGAGAGAATGAATGATACTGCTTGCCGCCGCCGCTTCTTCAAAGGCATCGGACGCGGCGAGAATTCGTATATTTTCGGTGCTTCCGTCAAACCTCGGCGCGGAATGATCCCAAAGGAAATCCTGCAGATATTCAATACTTTTGTCCTTTGCCCGTCTGTTGTCCGTAAGTACAGTGTCCTCGCAGACGGATGCAAAGCTTTTTATTTTTTCGCTGCAAAGTATGGTTTCCTTATATAATTCCGTATCCTCGCCGATAAGGAAGGATACGTATATATCCCTTGCGGATGCAACGATTATTTTTATTATTTCCTCTTCCTGAGGGGTGTATGTATAGCATCCGTCTATAAAAACGGTCTTGTTCTCAAAGAAAAGGGGAGTATCCTTCCGCAAAGCAACGTGGGTAAGTCCATCGTTGGGATCGTACATTCCGTCGGGAGTCTTTGCCATATATTCTTTAAGGATAATTCCCATATCCGTAAGCTTTGCTTTAAGTACGGGAGAGGGGACCTTTCCCGCCGCTTCGCAAAGCATATCGGGGGTAATGCCCCGCATTTTAAGGTTTGCGGCAGCATCCCCCAGTTTTTTAATAAAATCGTTGTCCTCGGCAGAGAGGGCGTATTGGGAAAGGGAATCCTTCACCCCGTAAACCGCAGATGCAAGGAGCACGTTTCTGCAGCCCGCATCCATATATTCCGCGTTGAGTCCGCCGTACTGTCTTGCAATACGGTTGGGCAGACGTTCAAAATTAAGCACCTCGCAGTACATATTGAAGCTGTCCCCCAAAGCAGAGGATAACTTTCTTTCATAGGCAACCGATTGCTGCTCGGGCACGATGACGATACACTGCTGACCGGCGGATATACATTCTTTTATTTTATTTATAATAATATGTGTTTTTCCGCTTCCGCTTTTTCCTATAATACGGTGCAGCATATCGTTTTTTTCACTCCTTTGTAAGATTTCCTATCAGTTCAAGTATTTTGAATCTGAACCTGTATTTTACCTTTTCCGTTTTTGTAAATACGTTTACGGCATCCTCGCTCATACCCGTGCTTTCCAGCGCATCCTGTGCCGTGGCGGCGGAAAGACACAGCGGGGGAAACAGCACGCACCACCAGTTTTTTCCTTCCCCTTCGCCGATAATTATGCGAAGGGACGTGTAGGTGCCTGCGGGGAACATTACTCCGTCATACTCTCTGGTTTCGTAATATTCCTTTCCGAATTCCGTCCGTACGCTTTGCCCCTGCGCCGCATCGGATGCGATACGGACAAGCTCCTTTTCCAGCTCCTCCGTGTCGGTTATCATCTCAAGATAGGCGCTGTTTTGTATGATCGCATCCCGCACCTCAAGCTTTATGTTCTGGTCTTTTTCGGAATCGCTGTTGGCGAGAATGTGCAGTCTTACCGTGGTATCGTAAATACTTTTTTCACCCTCGGGCAAGATGAGATCGGCTGTTATTACCGTAAAAATAACTGCCGCAATGCAAATAATAAGTTTGGTTTTTGTAATCATTTTCCTTTTCCTCCGTTTCGTTGCGATTATGCACGGAAAACGGAGGTTATATACAGAGTTTACACTATTATTTCCGTTCAGTCAAGGAAATTTTAAGCGTTTTAACTATTGACAAAAAGACCTAAATGTTGTTTACTGTATATAGTAATATTTTTGAAGGTGCATTGGTTTATGATTATAAGAAATTCTGTAAAAGGTATTATTATCAAGGGCAACAAGCTTTTGGTTGCGGAAATGGAAAATAACGGAACTTATTATACCCTTCCCGGCGGAAAGCAGCGTCCCAACGAGCTTATATTCGATTCTCTCAAGCGTGAAATGGCAGAGGAAGCAGGCTACGATATCGAGCCCAAGGAGATAATGTTTATCCGCGAAACCTTTGAGGGCGAGGAAAAGCACCGCGTTGAGTTTATGGTTCTTTGCGAGATCAAGGGCGTTATCGAGGACAACGTGTTTGAATACGACGAATTTCAGGTTGGCACAAAGTGGCTCAATATAGACAATATCTCCGCAGAGCCTTTGTATCCCGTTGAGATACGCAAGCTTATTAAAAATTATTATCTCGGCAAGACGGGGGACGTATATCAGGGCGTAATGAATCAGCGCTCCGTATCCTTCGGCGGCGAAGAATGATAATATTTTTCCGCCGCCTTGCGCGGCGGATTTTTGTATGGAGAACAAAAAATGAAAAGAGTTCTTTTGCTTATGCTTTGTTTTACACTTTTGCTTTGCTCCTGCGTTCAGGAAAATGAAAATTCCGAAGTCCTTTCGGCTACGTCCGATACCGTTTCCGAGGAAAGCGACGAATTTACCCCCGCGCCTCTGGATAACGCTATGCTGGTAGTGTTCGGCGATTCCATCACCGCCTTGGGCGAATGGGGGAAGACCGTTGCCCAAAACTGCAATATGCGTTATTTCAACGGGGCCAAGGGCGCGATCACCAGCGAAGAGGGACTTGCGCGTTTTGATACCTTCGTTGCCTCCCGCGATCCGGATTACGTTACCCTTTGCTTCGGCATGAACGATCTGCTTATGGTTTCAACCAATACCCCCAAGGTAACGCCCGAGCAGTTCAAATTAAATATGAAAAAGCTGGTAGAAAAAACGGTGGAGGCGGGCGCAGTTCCCATATTGCTTACCACCAACTCCATAGATTACGCAAAGTTTTATATAGCTCAGGGACAGAGTGAAGCTATGTACGGCGGACGGGATATAAAGGAGTGGGTGGATACCTATAACGAAATGACCCGTCAAGTGGCGGCGGAAACGGGATATCCTCTCATAGACCTGTTTGCGGAATGCTCAAAGCACCCCGAAAAGCAGGTAGTGTGCTCTGACGGAATCCATCTCGGCGATCTGGGCAACCGCATTTTCGCGGAGCAGATAACAGCATTTCTTTTGGAAAACTACGTTTCCGATCCCGAAGCCCCCAGAGTAAATTACGATAATTCCGTTTTGCTCTCCTCGGGAGAAACCGCATCTATCGCCCCCAAGGAAAAGAATCTGTGGTACGTTGAGGGAACCACCATACAGGTATCCGCAGGCGAAAAGGGCATTATCTTTAAAAACACAAACGGTCTGTGGCCCGATGCACAATGCTCCCTTACCGAGGGAATAAAGGTTCCCGTAAAGGACGGCGTGCTTAATATAAAGCTGTCCACCGCCAACGTAAACGCAAGCCTTCTTTTGTTCTTTGACGGAGCGTTCCCCCACGCCTATACCGAGGGACAGTACCTTTGCATCAACCCCTATCTGGAGTGCGATACCGATTCTTATACCGGCGATATTACCGCGAATCAGGTGATCGATATTCAGATTCCCCTTTCCTCCCTTAACATTCCTCAAAAGAGCATACACGATGGATACGTTATCTTTTCGGGCATAAAGCTGTACGTGGCAGGCGCGTCCTACCAAGCGGTAACCGTAGAGGAGATCAGCGTTTCCGTTAAGTAAAATATTCGTCCCCATAAAAAACAAGAGCAAGAATATAAGGTTTTTTCCTTTAATTCTTGCTCTTTTTGCGTTTATTTAAGCTTTTCTATCAGAGTATCCAACTCCGCAGCTTCGTTTTGCACCATTTTGTACCATTTTCCGTGATCGGTGCGTATAAACATATTGCCGAAATGATAAACCGCCCCGCTTTTTCCGTTTTCGTATTCCACCTCTATAACCCACGTCATTCCCGCATATTCATCGGGATTTTCGGTAAAATCGGATATAAGCGTAAGCCCTTTTAAATATTCGGCAATTTCCTGCGCGGCATCTTTGTCGAAGGAGTAATCGTATTCTTCGGGCAAAGAAGTTACGTGAATTTTCACAACAGGCTCGTTTTCCCGCAAAAGGGTATATTCCTTCGGCGCTTTGAAGTACTCGATATCGAACTTATTGAGTTCAAAAATGGTTATTCTTCCTTCTTCAAGCGCCGTTTTAACGTTTTGCTCCGTGCCGTCGGAATATTTGACGATAACGTATTCGTGCTGAGGCAACGTCCCAAAGCAGTATTCGTAATAATCGTCTTCATAAAAAACGTCTATCGCCTCGTCTATGGCTTGCCCCGTAACGACTATTTCGGTAACGGTAACTTCCTCTTCCGCAGAGATATCGCTTTCGTCGCAGACAATTTCGGAAACGTTTTCCGTACTTTCGTTAAATGCCTGCTTGCTTTCCTTGCTTGTTTCGCATCCTGCAATAAACGCCGTACAAAAAGCCAGACATATTAAAAAGCAAAATATGTTTTTCATAAATAACCTCCCTTTCGGTTCATATATAATACTTTGCAAAACAAGAAAAGGTTACATGCGTTTTATTTTTATTCCGATTTCCCGCCGTAGATATAAAACGTATCAGGAAATCAGGCTTATTATATCTTTTTTCAGGTGCGTTTTAATGCATTTAAGCAGTGAATGGACGTACAACAGCAGTAATACAGCAAATATTACCGCCACGTGCAGGACGTTAAACCATATAAATTCACCCAGATACAGCGATACGGCGACAGACAGTACCGTGTATATCGCAAAAGAAACGCACACGGAAATACCAAGCCGTACCAGATATTCCCACAAAAGCATTTTTTTAAGCCTTTTTCTGCCTATTTTGAATATCTGCAAAAAGCCTATCTCTCTTGAACGGTAGTACAACTCCACGCTTACCTTTGAGCGTATGAATATGCAGGCTATCATAAAGCACAAAACAAGTATAATATACAACGCCGCCACGACTATATTGAGGCTGAACCGTATACTCTCCACCTCACGGGTTATCTTGTTAAGACTGAAGCTGTCTGCAGGGTCGGTACCGCGACGATCCGCGACCTCCTTGTGCAGCTTTATATGTATATCCAAAAGCTGTTGACGCACCTCGTCATTTTGCATAAGACCGTCAAGGGACGCCAGTATCGTTCCCGATTCGCTAAAGGAAAGCTTTCCGATTTCGGATATTACCGAATAATCGATAAATATCATTTCTCCGCGGTTGCGGTAGTAATGAGCGTCGCTGTCGAATACGCTTTCGGCGCTTTCGAGAATACCTATGGAAACGTCGTCTTCGAAAGAGTGCAGACAACCTGCCACGGTAAACTCTTTGCCCGCAAAGGTTATTTTTCTGCCCACTATACTGCTTTCATTAAAAATCGCGCCGAATTTGCTTTCGGCGTATTCGAAGGATACTATTATCTCGTCCTTGCTTTCGGGAAAATGACCGTATTTCAGCATACCCGCCGTTGCCAGCACGCTGTCCTCTTTTTCGGCGTAGTAAAACGCTTTTACTCCGTCTTCTTTAAGGGTATAGGGGTAGTAAAGAGTAAGGGAGTTATACAGATCATCACTCATTAAGGCAATTTCTTTTTCGCTGGTACTGAAAACGTCCGGCGGGAAGATGTGCTTGTAATATCCCGTCAGTATCTCTTCCGTTTGGTTTGTAAGTGTGGATACGAGCATTATAAGCACGGCAATAAGCGCCGCAGGAACAAAATTCCATATCTTCCATTGCCGTTTCCCTCTGGCGTATACTATTTTTACGGGAGCGCGGCTTTTCTTTTTCTGCGCTTTTTTGTCGCTTTTTTCGGGTGTTACGGCTTTTCTCAGATCAAAGCTTTCGGTTTTGCCTATCTTTCCGTAATCCAGATGAATGATCTCGTCTGCTATGGTATCGAAATAATGCTCGTGGGTGGCAACTATCACCGCACAGCCTTCGCCGCACAATTCCGCAAGAAGCTGTGCCGTAATATGGGAATTCGTCCCGTCAAGGGATGCGGTGGGCTCGTCTGCCAGAATTATCTTTACTCCGGTTATAAGCGCTCTTGCCACGGCTATGCGCTGTCTTTCTCCGCCGGAAAGCTGGGACGGATATTTATCGTAAAGCTCACGTACACCCAGTCTTTCGGTTATCTCGTCCGCTTTTTGTATATCGTCGTTTATCAGCAGCAGATTATCTTTTACCGTAAGGTCGGATATAAGCAGGCTTTGCTGGAACACGTAGCCTACCTTTTCGGTAAGTACGGCTTTTCCGTTTTCTCCGTCCAGCAATACCTCGCCCTCGTAATCGCTGTCAAGACCGCCCATAATATTAAGCCAAGTGGTCTTTCCGCAGCCGCTTACTCCTTTTATAACGTACAATTTTCCGTATTCAAAGGTGTGGGTTACGCCGTCCAGCACGGTGCGGTCGTATTTTTTTGTAACATTTTTAATTTCAAGTGCCATTTACTGACCGCCTCCTTCTTTACAGCAGGTCCCGGGAGGTAATAATATTTTCGTACCAAGTTCTTGCTTTTGCCCTGCGCAGAAATACGTTTATGGATACCGCCGCGCTTATGCACAGCACCGCTATGAATATGGTTATCATCAACGGGCTGAACGTGAATATCTGGAACGCAACGAACACGTTGCGGTAATTTATGTAATTAACGATTTGGGCAATACCAAAGGATATTCCTGCGGATATTAAGCATATAACCGCAAGCCGCGCCGAATTAAGCAACGCAAACCCGCGCACAATATCCTTTATTCCGTATCCCGCATAGTTGAATGCGGATATAAACCCGCTGTTGTATGCCAACTCCGTGCCTATAATGTTTGCATAAAACAAAACGGATATAAGAAGTATCAGAAAAGCGAGGGGGAGGCATACCACCGCAAGTATCTGCGCGCCTTCTTCAGCGCCTACGGATAACGGCGGTTCGTATATTATACCGTAGTCCTTGTCATATGTCTTGGTGAATTCCCTAAGACTTTCGTAGCTGTCGAAAAACAGATAATACTCCCGCTGACCGAAATAATAACAGTTTTCATCGTATATCATATCGTCCGTTACCAGACTGTTTATGAAAAACAGAGAATCATAATTTTCAGGCTCATAGCTCGCTTTATCGGCTATGCCTGCGCCTACACTCCGCATATACTGCTTTTCAAAATCGTTAAGTCTGTCCATTACGCCGACTATACGCATATCCACCTGTCCCAAGCTATATATCTTAACGGGTATGGTGGTTCCGATAAGGGATTCCCAATTACCCGGTGCAAGGAGCTCTGCCATTTCGGCGTAAAGAATAATATCGTATTTTTCTTCAAACCAGGTTCCTGCCGCAAGTCTGTCCGACAGCCTGAACGTTTCTTTGTCAAAAGGCAGTGTGTAAAGTATGTCTTCGTATACTTTATTAAACTCTTCATCTGCATAAGGTGCGTACGGTACGCTGCCGTTGTAATCCATCATAATATCCGTTATTCCGTGCTGACCTACAAGGGAAGTGAAGTATTCCGCATCCTTTGATTTTGTAAAAAATCTCAAAGCGTTTATCTTATATACGTGTTCTATGTTGGCGTTCAGCTTTCCTTGGGGCGTATCCGCCATCATACACATAAGCATAGCAAGGGTAAGAAACACGGTAAGCAGAATATCTGTCTTTTTTCCTCTGCGCTGGGAGGAAAACCAACCGGAAAGATATTTTAAAAGGTTCTTTTTCTTTTCGCCGCTTTTTATGGGGTAAGCGGGTACGGAATCGGTCTTTTCCTTCTTTTCCGCTTTGCGGGTGTGTTTTTCAAATGTAATAATATTGTCCGCATATTTTTCTGCGGCGGTATCGTGGGATGCGCATATAACCAACGCGGTCTTGCTCAGTTCCTTTATACATTCAAAAACCTTTTCCTTGTTTTCGCCGTCCAGCGCGGCGGTGGGCTCGTCCAGAAACATAACGCTTTTTTTGGTAAGCAGCGCCCGCGCCAGCGAAAGCCGCTGTCTTTCCCCGCCGGATATTACCGTGGGCAAAAGGTCTTTTTGCGCCGTAAGCCCGAATTTTTCCAGCACTTCGTTTATTTTGGCTTCATCGTCCAGCGCTACCTTAAGGTTATCCTTTACGGTAAGGTAATCTATAAAATACGGGTCTTGGGTAATATAATCCATACCGCCCCCGAAGGTGTTGGGGTCAACACGGCTTATAAAATCCGTTTTTTCCACTGTTATCACGCCGCTGTCAAAGGGTATCATACCCGAAAGCAGGTTAATAAGGGTGGTCTTTCCGCTGCCGCTTTCGCCCAGCAGCAGATAAAAACCGCTGTCCTCAAAGGTGTAATCAAAACCTTCAAGCACCGTAATATCGCCGTATGTTTTTGTTAAATCAACGCATTTTATCATATCAATACACAAAGCCGCGTGCCGCTTTTTGCGGTACGCGGCTTCCTTTCCAAAGAAGTAATATGTGCTCGGCGGTTATTCTGTTATGTCACTCGTTTCGCTTTCCTCGCCGTAGATATAATCGGTATCGTACAGCGGGCTGAATTCAATATTATCTATACCCACGGGCAGGGAGTGGGATGCGGACAGACTGTGGGATGCGCTTTGTCTGAATATGGTACACACTCTGTCGTTTCCGTAGGTTACGGTTATTCCGTTAATGTACCCCAGCATTTCCACGGGGATGAGATAATCGCTTTCCTCAAAAAGCACGGGAGCGGAAAGTCTGCAGGGTGCATCGTTTACCCATATAGAGGAGGAATTAGAAAAGCATTTAATATAATCGCCGCTTTCGGGCAGGATTATTGCCACCGTGTCCTTATCTCCCGCAATAGACATGGGGCAAAGCCGGGTAAGGGTGGAAAAGGGGACGTAAAGCCCATAAGAATTATTTGCGTTTGCGGCGGATACGGTAAACACCTTGGTTTCACCCATATATCCCTCTACTGAAAAGACTTTTGAGCTTTCTGCCACCGAATTGAATGAAAGTATGCCGTATGCGGCAATAATTCCGATGATACCCAGATACACCGCCAGCATAACTGCGGTTACCGCTATAGCTCTTTCCCGTCTTGCACGCTTGCGCTGTATCGCCTTTGCCTTGCGTGTATCCCGTTCATATTTTTCTTCGTCTGTCAAGGGACGCTTATTCTCCGCGGGGCGGGGGGACGATTTCTTTTTTACAAACAGCTTTTTGGGGCTTTTACCCATCTTTTTTTGCGCCACAAAGCACACCTCCTTTCCTTTTCCGGTATTATAACATACTTCGCGGTTTTTTGGAAGAGGTTTTAACAAGAATTCACAAAAACACATAAAATGGTTACGAACGGTAAAGGTTACCGGGGGAGGGGGATATATGCAGGGCAGATTTTCAGACCACTCATATTCCACGCTGAATTTAGCGATAAAGACCGCCTCGGAGCTGGGGCACATCTACGTGGGCACCGAGCATTTGCTGTACGCTCTGGTGGCGACGGACGGGTTTCCCGCCGAGCTGGACAAAAATGAGATCTTAAAAAGAATAGAACAAATATCCGAACGGGGCGAAAAAAGCTTTTTAACTCCCGAGGATATGACTCCCGCTTTGAAAAATGTGCTGTCCCGTGCGGCGGAAAGCACTCCTTCGGGGGAAGAAACGGATAACTCGTCCGTGTTCATAGCTCTTTTGGAGGCGGATTGCGTTGCCACCCGCCTGCTGGACGATATGGATATAGATACGGACAATTTGAAAAAGGCATTGGAAAGGAAAAAACAAACCAAAATGAGCGCAAAAAGAGAGATACGCCTGTCCACCCCCGCCCTTGACAGATATTCGGTGTCCCTTACGGACAAAGCGATGCAGGGAGAAATAGACCCCGTGGTGGGCAGGGAAAAAGAAGAGGAACGCATACTGCGCATCCTGCTCCGCCGCCGAAAAAATAATCCTCTGCTTATCGGCGAAGCGGGTGTGGGCAAGACCGCCGTGGCGGAATCCATCGCTTTACGCATAGCCAAAGGCGAGGTTCCCGACGAAATGCGCTCCCGCCGTATACTGTCTTTGGATATGTCGTGTCTGGTGGCGGGCACGAAATACCGAGGGGAGTTTGAAGAAAAGCTGCGCAATATCATCCGCGAAGCCACCGAGGACAAAGACGTTATTCTTTTTATAGATGAGATCCACACTCTCGTGGGCGCGGGGGCGGCAGAGGGGGCGGTGGATGCTTCAAACATCCTTAAGCCCGCCCTTGCCCGAGGGGAGATACAGCTTATCGGCGCTACCACGCCCAAGGAATTCAAAAAAAGCATAGAAAAGGACGGGGCGCTGTGCAGGCGGTTTCAGCAGGTGAATATTAACGAGCCTACCGTGGAGGAATGTAAAACCGTGCTGTACGCTTTGAAGGGACGTTACGAAAGCTACCACGGGGTGCTTATCTCCGATGAAGCCATAACCGCGGCGGCAGATTATTCCCACCGCTTTATTTCGGGCAGGTATCTTCCCGATAAAGCTATCGACCTCATTGACGAGGCGGCATCCGCCAAGCGTATGCAGGGAGGAAGTGAGGTTACCGAAGAGGACATCGCCGATCTTACGGAGGAAATGTCGGGAATTCCCATTGAATTTATTACGGATTCGGATTGCATTCGGGCTGAATATACCGAAAAGGCGTTAAGAGAAAGTATAATCGGGCAGGAAAGCGCGGTAGAAGCCATATGCGCCGCAATAAAACGCCGTTCTTCCCGCATAGCCCAGCCATGCCGTCCCGGAGGAAGTATGCTGTTTTTCGGTCCTCACGGAGTGGGCAAGACCGAATGCGCAAAGTCGCTGGCACTTGCCTTCGGCGGAAACGGAAAAACACTCGTGTCCATAGATATGTCGGAGTACACCGAACAGCATTCGGTATCCCGTCTTATCGGCGCGCCTCCCGGATACAAGGGAAGCGGAGAGGGGGGAGTGCTTACCGAGGCGGTGCGCCGCACTCCCTTTTCCGTGGTGCTGTTTGACGGAGTGGAAAAAGCCCATCCCGATGTAAAAAGCCTTGTTTCCCGTATATTGGATAAGGGGTGCCTTACGGATTCCGACGGGCTTACGGTTTCCTTTGCAAACGCCACGATAATACTCACCGCATCGGCAGACGGAATTTCCTCCCGCGCAGGCTTTTACGGCGGCAGGGACAAAGGGGACGTTTCCGCTCTGCTGGGTAACGAGATCATCGACCGTGTGGACGATATTATATACTTTCAGCCCCTTGATACCGCTTCGTTGCGGCGTATCGCTCTGGATTGCGCCAACCGCATTTCCCGCGCTGCACGGGAAATGGGAACGGAAATATTCCTGCCGGATACCGCCATCGCCTCCGCCGTGGAATCCTGCGGGGGAAGCGCACGGGCGCTGTGCCGTACCGTAACGCGGCTGGCACAGGAGGAAACGTGGAAAAAACAAAGAGAAAAAGTGAGAGAATATCAAAAAAGTACTTGACAAACGGGGATAAAACAGATATAATAAGTGCCTGTAAAGAAAAAAACTTTACAGGCATATGTTTTATGTGACCCCGCAAGGGGTGATTTTTATGAGAGGGCGGGAATTTTATGAACGGCAGAGAGCGCATTCTTGTTCTGTTTGATTGCTATTCCCGCGTGCTTTCCTCACGGCAGAGAGATGCTCTGGACCTGTATTATAACGAGGACCTTTCCTTGGCGGAGATAGCCGAGCAAACGGGAATCACACGGCAGGCGGTAAGAGATCTTATAAAGCACGGCGAGGAAAGATTGTACGAGCTTGAGGAATGTCTTTGTGTATACGAAAGGGGACAAACGGTAAAAAACGCGGCGGAAAAGATAATTGCGCTTACAGATTCCGCGGAAGTGCGTTCGGTTGCCGAATCCCTGTTGGGAGAATAAAATGTTTCAGAGTCTTGTAGATAAAATGTCAAATGCTTTGAAGAAGTTCCGCAACAAGGGCAGACTCACCGAAGCCGACGTTAAGGCGGGTATGCGTGAGATAAAGCTTGCTTTGTTGGAAGCGGACGTAAACTTCAAGGTCGTTAAGGATTTCGTTGCCAAGGTGTCCGAGCGTGCTGTGGGCGCGGACGTTATGCAAAGCCTTGTTCCCGCACAGCAGATAGTTAAAATAGTAAACGAAGAGCTTGTAGCGTTGATGGGGGGAAGCAATTCCAAGCTTACCATCGCATCCGCACCTCCCACGGTAGTGCTTATGTGCGGTCTGCAGGGCAGCGGTAAGACCACCCACTGCGCAAAGCTTGCACGTATGTATAAAAAGCAGGGCAAAAACCCCTTGCTGGTTGCCTGCGATATTTACCGTCCCGCCGCTATCGATCAGTTAAAGATAGTTGGAGGACAAGCGGGAGTTCAGGTTTTTGAGAGGGGCACCCAAGACCCCGTAAAGACCGCCCGCGAAGCTCTGGTTCACGCCAGAAAGTACGGACACGATATGGTGTTCGTGGATACGGCGGGCAGACTTCATATCGACGAAGTCTTGATGGCGGAATTAAAGCGCATACGTGATGAAGTCAACCCCACCGAAACTCTGTTGGTAGTAGACGCTATGACAGGTCAGGACGCGGTCAACGTGGCAGAGAGCTTTAATAACCTGCTGGATATAACCGGCGTTATCCTCACCAAGCTGGACGGCGACACCCGCGGCGGTGCGGCGCTTTCCGTAAGATACGTTACCGGCAAGCCCATAAAGTTTATCGGCGTGGGCGAAAAGATAGAAAATATAGAGCCCTTCCATCCCGACAGAATGGCGTCCCGTATATTGGGTATGGGCGATGTGCTTTCCCTTATAGAAAAAGCGGAGCAGCAGTTTGACGAAAAGAAGGCGGCAGAGCTTGAAAAGAAGTTCCTTGAATCCTCCTTCACCCTGGACGATTATCTGGACCAGTTCCGTCAGATAAAGAATATGGGCAGTATGGAGCAGCTTTTGGGTATGATGCCCGGAATAAAGCCTTCCCAGCTCAAAGATGCCAAGATCGACGAAAAGCAAATGGCTCA
Source organism: uncultured Oscillospiraceae bacterium (assembly GCA_964485815.1). Classification (GTDB taxonomy): domain Bacteria; phylum Bacillota; class Clostridia; order Oscillospirales; family CAG-382; genus SFLA01. Next base: position 25,445 of record CAZAJX010000014.1, on the reverse strand, counting down.
TATGGAGGCTATAATCCTTTCCATGACACCCAAGGAAAGAGCAAAGCCGGATATTATAAACTCTTCTCGCAAAAAGCGTATTGCCGCAGGCTGCGGAAGAACGGTAGAAGAGGTAAACCGCCTGCTCAAGCAGTATGAGCAGATAAACAAGCTTATGAAGCAGATGGCAAAACAGCAATCCGGTAAGGGTAGCAAGAAAATGCGCTTCGGCAACATGGGCTTCGGTTTTTAATAAACCCGTAGGGGCGATTCACGAATCGCCCGCATACTTAACATTAAAATAAAAAATAAAAATAAAAAACAACCTTTATGGAGGAAAAACATCATGGCAGTAAAAATCAGACTCAGAAGAATGGGCGCAAAGAAGGCACCCTTTTACAGAGTAGTGGTAGCAGACTCCCGTTATCCCAGAAACGGCAGATTTATCGAGGAGATCGGTTACTATGATCCTATGAAGGAGCCCGCAGTTATCAATATCGATAACGAAAAGGCTAAGGATTGGATCGCTAAGGGCGCACAGCCTACCGATACCGTAAGAGCCCTTCTTAAGAAAACCGGCGTACAGTAAGAAATTAAACTTTAGCCTCTGAAAATCCGCAAGGATTTTCAGGGGTGAAATATGCCGATTTTTTTGAAAGGACGGTTATCAGATGAAGCAGACACTTATTGATATCGCTTCCGCTATCGTGGAGCATCCCGATCAGGTAGCGGTTGCAGAAAAAGTCAGCGGTGATACGGTCATACTGGAACTTTCCGTTGCCAAGTCCGATATGGGCAAGGTTATCGGCCGCGGCGGCAGAATCGCAAAGTGCATTCGCGTAGTTATGCGTGCGGCTGCAGCCAAGGAAAACAAGCGCGTTATCGTTGATATTGTTGACTAATGAAAAGATTTTTAGAAGCAGGCAGGCTTAATTCTCCCCGCGGTATAAAAGGGGAACTGAAATTTTCCTGCTGGTGTGACAGCCCCGATTATCTTGACGGAGTGGAATATCTCTATCTGGATCCCAAGGGCGAAAAAAAGCTTAAAATAGCTAATTACCGTCCCAATATCCCCTCTATCGTTTTTGAGGGATACGAGGACCGTACCTCCTGCGCGGTGTTTACCGGCAGGACGGTGTATTTTGACCGTTACGATCCGGCTCTTCCCGCGGACGTAATTTATAACGACGATCTTATCGATCTTCCCGTGTACGATGCGGATACGGAGGAATATATGGGCAGGCTCGCCCGTATAGACGAAACGATCGGCGGATTTTTGTATTATATCGCAGGGGAAGAAAAAGAATATCTTATGCCCGCGGTGGACAGATATATCGTGTCCGTCGATCTTGAAAAGGGCATATACGTCCATAGGGACGAAGGACTCAGGATAGGAAGCTGATATTTTTGCATTACGAAATACTTACGCTGTTCCCCGATATGCTGGATAATTATTTTAATACGAGCATTATCGGCAGAGCGCGTGCAAAAGGATTATTTACACTTAATACAAACGATATCAGATCGTATACCAAGGATAAGCACCGCCGTGTGGATGATTCACCCTACGGCGGCGGCTTTGGTCTTGTTATGGCATGTCAGCCTATCGTTGATTGTATTCGGGACGTTAAGAAGCGTCTTAACGGAAGTGTTCGCACCATATATTTTTCTCCCCAGGGCAGTCTGTTTACCCAACAGAAGGCGAAGGAGCTTTTGCAGTACGATAACCTTATTTTGCTTTGCGGTCATTACGAAGGTATTGACGAGCGCGTTATCGAGCTGGAAATAGACGAGGAGATCTCTATCGGAGATTACGTCCTCACAGGGGGAGAGATCGCCGCAGAGATCGTGGTGGACGCCACCGCAAGACTGCTGGAGGGCGTGCTTAAAGACCCCGACTGTTATGAAAAAGAAAGTTTATCGGATGGACTTCTGGAATATCCCCAGTACACCCGTCCCCGCGTTTTTGAGGGGCTGGAGGTGCCTGAGGTGTTGGTAAACGGAAACCACGCCGAAATTAAAAAATGGCAGGCGGAGCAATCCTTGCTTCGCACCAAAAAGAAGCGTCCCGACCTTATAAAGTCGGAAAACGAGGAAAAGAAGTAATGAAAAAACGCGGCAAGATCGGCTCGTATATTTCACGGCTCACAGGCGGGAGCCGTATTTGGTCGCGCTTTTTTTCCGGTAATGGCGCGTCTGCAGATAACGGCAACGGTACCCTTTTAAAAGAGGACGCCTTGTTCGCCCGCAGTGCGTTGGGCTCTTTATACAACAAAGCAACAAAGGCGGCTTCCCGCGTACGCGCTTTTTGCGCAGTTTGCGCCGAGCAGAGCCGAGTTGTGTCCATAGCGGCTTCTCTTTGCAGAGCCTTGCTTGATACCTCCGTAGGCAGTTTCGGAGTATTTTTGTTTTTTACGGGGTTATATTCCGCCGCGGCGTATTTCATAAAGATTTACGCAGGACGGGGCGAGGATATGTTTTCCCTCATATATTCTGCGGTTATCGCTTTTTCGGGATTGTTGCTCATGCCTTTCCGCCGCAGTCTTATCACCTGTATCGGTGACAGTGCGCTTACATCGTATGTAGCGCAGGAAATGTTTGGGGTAAGCTCCTTTGCCCTTAACGAAAAACGCCCTCCCAAAAAGCGTTTGGCTTGGGCGGTGCTGTTTGGTACCGTTGCGGGTATTCTCGGATTTTTTGTTTCCCCGTTAAAGATACTTTTGGTGCTTTTGGCGCTTGCCGCAGTCGGAGTTATAATATATTCTCCCGAGGGAGGATTATATATCTCGCTGTTTTTGCTTCCCTTTGTTTCTCCTGCAGTATCAGCCTTTGTAGCTCTCACGGCGGGAATAAGCTATCTGTTCAAGTTGCTTGTGGGAAAACGAAACTTTTATTTTACTGCGGCGGATATTTTTGTTTTGCTCTTTACCGTTTTTGCGTTCATTGTAGGAACGGTAACACCCTTTGGAATTGAAAACTTCGGCATCATCGTATTTACGGTAGCCGTTTTGTATATACTTTGTGCAAATCTCATAAGAAGCGGAGATCAGCTTTACCGCCTTATGAGCGCTGTAAGCAGCGGCGCTTTAATGCTTGCGCTGTGCTGCATCTTTGCATATCTGTTCCCCGGCGAGCTGGGAGAATTCGGCAAATATATTGCGGGAAAAAGCATATACGCTTCACTTCTTCCCGTTTTATTGCCTGCGGCGCTTTCCACCGCCTTTTCCCGCGGAGTATTTTCATCCGGCACCTTTTGCTGTATCGCCATATATACGGCGGCGGCGCTCACCTTTTCGGAATGGATGTATCTTGCGGTCATATGCACTACCGCGCTGTATCTTATATCCGCATTCCGTAAGCGTATGGGTATTGTTTTCGGAGCCGCAATTTCCTGCGGAGCGGTATTGGTGCTGTTCGGTACGGGAATAATAAAAGGTGAGCTGTTCACGGGTATTCCCGTTTTCGCTACCGCATCCCGCACGGCGTGGAAATATCTCTTTTCCGGCGTGGGATTCGGCGATAAGGCGTTTACCTTTGCTTTCCGAAGTGCGGGCTACGGCTCAGCCGTCCAATCCGATCTGTATTCGTCATTGATAATATCGGGCGGAATACTTTTGCTCCTGTTGTTTGCCGTTGCCGTTGTTCTTGTACTGCGCCGAGGAATTTTCGCGGTGTCGGGCAGGATATCCGGTCGGTTCAGATATTCCTCCGCTTCGGCGGTGGCGATCCTTTGCTCTGTTTTGCTGTGCGGATTTTTCGGCGGATTATGGAGCGAATGGGAAAACGTTTTATTGTTTTCGGCAGTTTGCGGCTGCTTATGCAGCCTTCCCAGAATTTATGACAGAGAGGCAGGCGAGGAAATATGAAATTGAATAAAAAGGTTTTTAATGCGCTTGATGCTATCATTATAGTTACGTTCGTTGCCATCTTCGTCTTTTTGGGAGTGAAAAATATTTCCGAAGTGAACTGGGGCACGGAAAAAATACGTGTAACTGTGGTTGCCGACTGTGTTCCCGACGATATTATCGTTCCTATCAACGAAGGGGACAAGCTGTATACTTCAGATGGAGATCTTATCGGTACGGTTACAAAATCCTACACAGCCAAGGCGACACAGGTGTATGCAGATACCCGCGTGGACAGCGATAACCGCTGGCCCTTGGTTACGGTTGACGTTCCGAATCACAGCCGTATCGTTTTGACAGTGGAGATCGACGCCGTGTCCGCATCCCGCGGATATTCCGTTAACGATGTGGATATAAAGGTCAACGGCGACGTTCAGTTTTATATTAACGGCTTTTCCGCCGATGGATATTTTTCCGGTATTACGGAGGTAAAGTCAGATGAAGAATAAGCTTAAAAAGATCAACGTGCTTGATCTTGTAATAATCATTTTGGTGGTAGCCATAATCGCAGGCGCGTTCTTCCGTGCGGATATTATCCGTCTTGTTTCGGGAGAGGAAACGGTTACTATGGAGATCACCTTCGAAAGCGAGCCGATGTCCACTCTGTTTTATAGCTATTTCGCCAAGGGCGATAATATTTATATCGCAGGGACGGATATTTTGCTTGGAAAAGCAGATAATCTTTCAAAGACCCTTGCTCCCGTGCTGGTACAAATGGAAGACGGAAGCTATGAAGAGGACGTAGAGCTTGAAAAAAGCGTGGTTTTCGGCACTCTTACCGTGGAAGGATATTATCGTGACGGAGTATATTCTCTCGAGGACGGAAGAGTTATTTCCGCAGGGGACGTTATCTCTGCAGAGGGAAGTCTTATAGCGTTTGATCTCACCGTGAAATCCGTAACCCACAAGGAAAACGCGGAAAAAACGGCGAATGAGGAAACTTCAGATCTGAATACCTCAAAATAATGCTTGACAACAGCACCCTTTTGAATTATAATACTTTATTATATTAGTTTATTTTACGGAGGAATATATAATGCTTTCAAAGGAGATAACATTGGTTAACAGCGTGGGACTTCACGCCCGCCCTGCCACTTTCTTTATACAGAAAGCAAACTCATACAGATGCTCCGTGTGGATAGAAAACAACTCACGCCGCGCAAATGCAAAGAGCTTGCTGGGCGTACTTTCCCTTGGCGTTCGTCAGGGTGATTCTGTTACACTCATTGCAGACGGCATAGACGAAAACGAGGCGATCGAGGGGCTTTGCTCTCTCATACTCAGCGGTTTTGCCGATTAAGCTTTAAGTAAATACTGTCATCTCAACTTTCAGGGGGAGGGGCTTGCCCCTCCCGTTTGTTTTTTATCTTAAAAAAGGACTCCGCCTATGACCAAAGAGCAATTACTCGAAAAAGCGCGCCTGCTTCCGGCTTCTCCCGGCGTGTATATAATGCGTTCCCGCGCAGGCAAGGTCATTTACGTGGGTAAATCCAAGGCGCTTTGCAACCGTGTAAGCTCCTATTTCGCCCAGACACATACGGGAAAGACTGCCCGTATGGTGGCATCCGTCCACGATTTTGAGGTATACCATACCGATACCGAGCTGGAGGCACTGCTGCTTGAGAATTCGTTTATAAAGCAGTATATGCCCAGATATAATATAAAGCTTAAGGATTCCTCGGGCTATCCTTATCTTAAGATTACCGATGAAGAGTATCCCCGCCTTGTTACCGCGTATAAGCGGGATGATGATAAAGCCCGTTATTTCGGACCCTTTTCCTCCTACGTTGTGGCGCGCAATATAGCGGATACCGCCCGCCGCACCTTCGGTATTCCCACCTGCAGCCGTGTTTTCCCCAAGGATATCGGCAAGCAAAGACCTTGCCTTAACGCACAGATCGGTCTTTGCGTTGCACCTTGCTCGGGAAACGTAAGCAGCGGGGAATATAAAGAGATATTTTCAGAGCTTTCCCGTTTTTTAAACGGCGAATATGCCTTTTTGATCAAGTCCCTTACAGAGAAAATGAACGCGGCGGCAGAGGATATGTATTACGAGCGCGCCGCCAAGTACCGTGACCGTATAAACGCCGTAAAGCGTTTGGGGGATAAACAGCATATTGTGGGCGCACCCGAGTTCGAGGGTGATTTTATCGGCGTTTACCGTGATGATCTGGGCTCCGCCGTAAACCTGTTTTTCGTTCGCCGCGGCGCTATTGCGGACAGAGAGTGTCTGTATTTCGGCGCAGACGAGATATTGGATTCTTCTGCCGTTGTTTCTTTGCTTCAGCGGCTTTATACCCTTCGCGGATATATTCCAAAGGATATTTACACTACCTTTGAATTGGAAAACGGGGATATTGATTTGTTTGAGCAGTGGGCAAAGGAATTTTCCGGTCTTAAGGTGAACTTGAAAATCGCCCGCAGAGGGGATAAAAAGACCCTTGCCGAAATGGCACAGACCAATGCCAAGGAACTGCTTTTGCACAAGCGCAAAGCAGAGGAAAAGGACGTGGCTGTCCTTGCAAATCTCGCATCCTTCCTTATGCTTGAAACCGTGCCCGAGCGTATAGAGGCTTTTGATATTTCAAATTCGGGGGAAGAATATACTACCGCGGGTATGACGGTACTCATAAACGGTCGGTTTGCAAAAAAGCATTACCGCACCTTTAATATTAAAGAATTCGCACAGAACGATTACGGCGCAACGGAAGAAGCGCTTTTGCGCAGATTTTCCCACAGCGAATGGGACGCGCCCGATCTGCTTTTGATGGACGGCGGTGTTCAGCACGTCGCCGTGGCAAAAAGAGTTCTTGCCTCCAAGGGGCTGTCCCACATACCCGTGTTCGGTATGATAAAGGACGAGCACCACAAAACCCGCTCTCTTACCGACGGGGAAAACGAGATCGGTCTTACCGCAAGGCAGGATCTTTTCGTGTTCATATACCGCATACAAGAGGAGGTCCACAGATTTTCTCTTGACAGAATGGATAAAAAACGCCGTAAATCCGTAAGCGCAAGCTCTCTCACCGCCATAAAAGGGGTAGGGGAAAAGACCGCGTCCGCAATTCTGGGGCACTTCGGCTCCTATAAAGCCGTAAAGCAGGCAACCAAGGAGGAGCTGTTAAAGGTCAAGGGCTTAAGCGAAAAAACGGCAGACAGTATTATAAGTTATTTTGAAGGAGATAAAAAATGAGAATTATAACCGGAAAAGCCAGAGGCGCTCGCCTTACCACCCTTCCCGGGGAGGCAACACGCCCTACCTCGGAAAAGGTAAAAGAGGCTATTTTTTCCGCAATCCAGTTTGATATCGGGGACAGAACCGTGCTGGATCTTTTCGGCGGATGCGGTCAGTTGGCATTGGAAGCCCTTTCCAGAGGCGCGGCGAGCGCAGTTATCGTGGATTCCTCCCGTGCCGCTACCGAGGTTATACGAAACAACGCCGCAAAAACAAAGTTGCTTCCCGATTGCCGTATAGTTACCGCAGATTGGAAGGATTATCTCCGTATGGCGGACGGAAAGCAAAAATTCTCCCTCGTTTTTCTCGATCCTCCCTATAAGGACGGCTTTATTGATGAGATTTTAAAGCGTATGTTCCAGACGGATATTCTTGAAGAGGATTGCATTATTATCGCAGAATCCGCCCAAGACGGCGTTCCCGTCCCTCCCGACGGATGGGATTGCAAGGGCTACCGCTACGGCTCCACCGCCGTTACGGTAATGAGAAGGAACTGAAAAAATGGCAAAGGCAATTTTGCCGGGAAGTTACGATCCCGTAACCAACGGGCATTTGGATATTATTCTCCGCGCAAAACAGCTTTATGGGGACGTGACCGTGGGTATACTTTTCAACCCCGAAAAAAAGTATTTCTTTTCTCCCGCTCAAAAAAAGGCTATGCTGGAAAAAGCCCTTGAAGGAACGGATATTCCCGTTATTATATGGGAAGGAATGCTGTATGAGCTTTGCGACAGTCAGGGATACACCCACATCGTAAAAGGCGTGCGGAGAGGGGATATGGAATACGAAACCCTGCAGGCGCAGTACAATTCCGCCCGCTGTAACGCCGTGACCGTAATGCTTCCCGCAAAGGAAGAATTTGAAAATATTAGCTCCACTCTGGTAAGAGAACGTCTGGTTTTGGGAGAGGATATATCCTCTTTTTGTCCCGCGCCCCATATGACGGAGGAATTTTATGCTGAAAATACAAAAATGTAGCGTTGCCCACGTTAAAGAAGCGCTGATCTCCCCTTTCGGATTTAAAGGGGGATACCTTACACAGCTTTGGCAAAGCGTGGTAAAAATCGAGTGCGACGGTTATACCGCCGTTTCTCCCTGCACGCAAAGCGTGCTTTGGTCGGATCCCAAGGTGTTTAACGCTTTCCCCGGTGAAAAAGGGGACGGAATTATGCTTTCCGTTACCGAAAAAGCCTGCGGAATACTTGAGGGTATGTCTTTTAATACGCCCGATGAGCTTATTCCCGCCCTTTTGCCCGAGCTTAAAAAATACGCATTTTTCCTTACGGGATTTGACGTGGCGGAAACCTTTATTTTAAATTCCCTGGTGGGTGTGGATATCGCCTTGTGGTCGGTATGGTGTCAAAAAAACGGGGTAAAACGGTTTGAGGATATGGTGCCCGGGAAGGCGAAAAACGCAATGAACGCCTGCCACCAAAGCCTTGCCCGCATACCGCTTGTTTCCTACGGCGTGTCCCTTACCGATGTAAAGCGGCTTGCCGAAACGGGCACGGCGCTTATGAAGATAAAGATAGGCGCACCTTCCGGCGAAACACCGGGCACGGAAGAAGATATGCGTATTATGGTGGATAAGGATATTGACCGTATTTCCGCCATACATAATATAGTGGGGGATATTTCCACGCCCCTTACCAAAAACGGCAAGGTGATGTATTATCTTGACGCAAACGGCAGATACGATACTCTTTCCCGTCTTGAAACCTTACTTGAAGGAATAGAAAAGATCGAAGCAAAGGACCGTATCGCTCTTATCGAAGAGCCTTTTTCCGCAGAAAAAGAGTTTTTCGTTGGGGATTACCCTTACGTGTTCAATGCGGACGAATCCGCCCACTCGGTTGCGGACGTTAAAAAGCGTATAGAAATGGGATATAAGGCGGTGGCGTTAAAGCCTATTGCAAAAACCGTATCCGTTTCCTTTGATATGATCTCCGCTGCCCGTGAAAAGGGCTGCGGCGTGCTTTGCGCAGACCTTACGGTAAACCCTTACCTTGCAGAATGGAACAAGCATTTTGCATCTCTTTCTCCCGCTTTGAACGTTATGAACGCGGGCTGTATCGAGATAAACGGAGATGCAAACTACACCCGCTGGGAGGAAATGAAATCCCTTCTTCCCGCAGGCTATACTCCTACTGAAGAGGAAAATGGCGCATACCGTTTAACAAACGAATTTTTTGGCGGTTTCTCACTGCTTACAGGTGAAAACGGCTATAATAAATATTTCGGAAAGGAATAAAACTATGGAAAAAATAGCACTTATTATGGGCGATTCCGCAAGGGATCTGGTTATCAGCCCCCGTTCGATAAAGCGTATGGAGTCTATCGGCGAGGTGGTTTTGGGCACGGGAAGCGACAGAGAATCGGTTAAAAAGGCGCTTGCAGGCGCGACTATCGCAATAACCACTTGGGGTAATACCGAATTGGATGCAGACATTCTCTCCGTTTGTCCCGATCTTAAATTGGTTTGCCACGCCGCAGGAAGCGTAAAGCCTATCGTGTGTGATGATCTTTGGAACAAGGGCGTGCGTGTTACCGCATCTGCCGCTATGCTTTCCATGGGCGTTTCCGAAACCGCTTTGGGCTTTACCATCGCCGCATCCAAAAACTTCTTTGCCCTTAACGAAAACCTGCACGGCGGCTTGTGGGCAGAAGGTAAGGAAAATATCCGCGAACTGTACGAGCTTACTATCGGCGTTATCGGCGGCGGCTGGGCAGGCAGACATTACATAGAGCTTATGCAGGCGTTTGACGTGGATATTATACTTTACGACCCCTTCGTTACCGAAGAGCAGTGCGAAAAAATGGGTTGTAAAAAGGCGTCCTTGGAAGAGGTTTTGAAGGAATCCGATATTATCTCCATTCACGCTCCCTCCATTCCCGAAACGGACAAAATGTTCAATGCGGAAACTCTTAAAATGATGAAAAGGGACGCAGTCCTCATCAACACCGCCCGCGGAAGCATTATAGACGAAGCGGCGCTTTACGAGCATATGAAGGCGGGCAACCTTAAATACGCTTGTCTTGACGTGTTCGATCCCGAACCTCCCGCTCCCGACCATCCTCTCCGTTCTCTTCCCAACGTTATAATGACCCCCCATCTGGCAGGTCTTGCCGCAAACGGACTTAAAAAGATCGGCAAGCATTGCTGTGAAGAGATCGAGCGCTTCCTTAAGGGCGAACCTATGATGTGCGAAGTAACAAAAGAACAACTCGCCAGAATGGCATAAAACCACCCCGAAAAAACACCTTATATAACAGTAAATAAAAAGCTATGCTCTTGTGAAAAAACAAAAGCATAGCTTTTTTGATTTTGCGGGAAGCTTTTAAAACTCTGCGTACTTTACGGAAAGTGCGTCCATATAAACATCCGCTTTTCCGTCCTTGAAGGTCATATCGCCGTAGACACCGTCAGGCAGGTCGGCGAAAATACGCGCATTTCCGCCCTCCTTTGCGGCGTTTACCAAGAGAAGAAGTTGCTTTCCGTCTTCCGCCTTGCGTATACAACCCATTACTGCGTTTTCCTCTACCAATCCGCGTATTGCCTGAGAGCATTTCTCGGTACGCAGACGGGGCAGGGCGGTTTCTATGACGGGGGGACGGAGCATTTCGTTTCCGCGCCAGAAGTATTTGCCCAGCTTTTCGCGGGTGCGGACACATTCAATATAGAAAGCCTTATCGGGGTTATCGTTGAATTTCTTGGGAGCTATCCAGCCCAACTGCTCGCCGTAAACAAGGCTCTGGGCAATAAATATTCTTTGTCCCGTCCAATCGGGATCGGAATCGGACTGGTAGCTTCTTCCGAACATAGAGATATACTTGGAATAAATTACAGGGAACGCGGGCACCTGATCGTTTCTTATCCACAGCCAGGAAAGGTATCCGCCCATATGGGATACAAAAGGGTCGGCTGTGCATTCGGTGGTAAGTACCGCATCCTCGGGAAGATTGCGGTACACTCTGTCAAGAAGTCCTCTGTAGGAACGGCACCACCAATCTCCTCCGCCGGGAACGTGGGGATGGGAGGGGTCACAGCAAGCATAAGGTTGTGCGGCGGCGATCTGGTCCATATACACGGCGTCAAAGCCTTCGTCGTTAATAAGTCTGCCAACGGTATACGCCATCTTTTCCTGCCACAGCGCGGTGGAGGGGCACATAATGGAAAGGCATACCTTGCTTCCGTCCTCTTCCTTGGAGGAATATGTTTCGGTAAAGCAAACGCCTTTTCTGTCCTTGGTAGCCCATTTCTTTGCAACGGAGGTAAACTCAAAATCCTCCGCTTTTCTGTCACGGGTATCCCAAAGTCTGCCGTTAATATAGGGCATAACCTTTACGCCCGCATCTTTCAGCTTTTTAAGTCCTTCCTTGGCGACGTCCCGCACGGGGAAGTAATGGGGGTAATCGTTATCAAAGGGAGCATTGTGCCACAGATACAGATGCACGGGGCTGTCCGTACCCAGATCCTTTGTGGCTTCTATAATATCGTCTGCAAAGGAAGCGTCCCCGCCTATATGCACCAGCCACCAGTGAGGAGCCTTTACAAACCATTCAGGCTCTTTTCTCTCTCGGTGTAAGAATTCGGCTTCCTTTTCTACCCACTCTCTGTATATAACGGCGGCATCGTACCAATCTCCGTCAAACATCTTCCATACGCATTTTCCGCAAAGGGACTGGGAATTGCATCCTCTGTCCAAATGGGTGAGGGGCTGTCCCGCTACCATAGACATAAACTTGTCGCCCGCGTTCTTTTTAAAGCTGAACTTTTTGTATGCGGGGGCGGTATCGTGGATACCGTAGTATATACCTCTGCCCGTACGCTTGTTGTAAAACGCCATATACTGCATAGAAACGCCGTAGGAGGGGTAGTTTTGTGCGTTTTCAAGCCCTTTGTTCTTTTCGGTGGTGTAAACCTCGCCGCATCCGTAGGGGTAGAACATACACACGTTTTCGCCCGTGTCAAAGGACAGCATGGGATGGTCGCAAGCCGCCACGGTGTAATCGGAGTTTACGGAATTTATCTGTGTCTGCCATTCGATAGTATTGTGAGTGCATACCGCAGTAAGAGTTACGGTTACTCCTGGCAGATCCTTGTTACCGGAAAGCAATATTACCGCGCCCTCTTCGGTTTTGTACGCTTCCGCTTTTTTCCAGCCTTTATCCGAAGAAAGCGTAAGCCAGGTGCCGTCCCCAAGGTCTTCCGCATACAAGCGGAACAAAGGTAGGGCGTGGGTAAGGAGATTCTTTTTGTTTTCCTTATCTCTTATGGAGTACAGACGGATGCCGTCACCCGTATTTTCAATCGCCACCGCAAGATATCCTGCGGAAAATCTGAACAGTTCCTTCATTTTTGCGTTTCCTCCGTTTATTTATTCTGAAAGTTGTTTTTTCAAAAATCCGTATCTGTGGGATTTTCTGTCATTTTCCACCATTATGGAAATGCTTTTTTGTGTTCCCACAAGTATGAGTATCTGCTTTGCTCTGGTTACAGCGGTGTAAAACAGATTTCTCGTCATCAAGGGGTAGGGGCAATCGTAAACGGGCATGAGCACCACGGGATATTCGTTACCCTGACTTTTGTGCACCGTTACCGCAAAGGCGTGCTCAAGCTCGTCAAGTAAGGCAAAATCGTATTCCGCCACCCGTTCATCGAAGTTTATAACCATAGTTTCGCTTTGGGTGTCTATGGATATTATCCGTCCCACGTCCCCGTTGAATATGCCTTGTCCGCGGATACCGTCCTTGTCCCATTCTATTTCATAATTGTTCTTGGTCTGCATTACCTTGTCGCCCTCGCGGAACAAAATCGATCCGATCTTCTTTTCCCGCTTTTTAAAGCTCTTGGGGTTAAGCCCGTCCTGCAAAACAGCGTTAAGGGCTTTCGTGCCCAGCTCTCCTTTTTTGGTGGGCGTGAGTATCTGTATATCCGAAAAGCTGTCAAGAGAATATGTCTTGGGAAGCCTGTCCCTGCAAAGGGACAAAAGAAGCTGCTGTATATCCTCCGCATTCGACCGTTCCATAAAAAAGAAATCGTTTTTCTTTTCGTTAAGCACGGGCATTTTGCCCTCGTTAATATCGTGGGCGTTGGTTACTATAAGGCTCTGCTGCGCCTGACGGAATATGTGTTTAAGACGCACCACGGGGAAAGCATCGCTGTCTATAATATCCTTCAGGCATTGTCCCGCGCCGACGGGGGGGAGCTGGTCCACGTCCCCGATCAGCACCAGAGTGCTGCCTCTTTTCACCGCTTTAAGCAGGGATGAAAACAGCAAAAGGTCTACCATGGACATTTCGTCGATAATCACCACCGAAGCGGGGAGGGGATTACCTTCGTCCCTGCCGAATTTCGGTCTGTGAGCGGTGTCGAACTCGGTTTCCAGCAGTCGGTGTATGGTCTTTGCGTCCGCACCGCCGGCTTCGCTCATACGCTTTGCCGCCCTGCCCGTAGGCGCGGCAAGGCAAAAGGAAATTTTAAGGGATAAAAGCAATTCCGTAAGGGCTTTTATAACCGTAGTCTTACCCGTACCGGGACCGCCGGTTATTACGGTTACTCCGTTGGTAATACCGCTTATTATAGCTTCCTTTTGCTCATCCGCATAGGTTATTCCGTATTTTTTCTCCAGATCCTTAATGGCGTTTTCCACGCCCTCGTATCTTTCGGGACGGGGAGTATCTCTCAAAAGCTTAAGCTTTGCGGATATATAGTTTTCCGCCTGACGGTACTCTTTCAAGTAAACGTATTCATCGTCCGTGCGTATAAAATCTCCCTTTTCGCACAGTCGGCCTACCGCCATAGCCACGGAAACGGGCTGAACCTTTAACGCCTGCGCCGTCTTTGATATGAGTTCCTTTTCGGGCAGACAGCAATGTCCTCCCGAATATGCGGCGGCGGAAAGCAGATATTCAGCCCCCGCTTCGATCCTCTCGGGGCTGTCTGCGGGGAAGCCTAATTGCTGTGCCACGGTGTCCGCTTTTTCAAAGCCTATTCCCTCAATGTCCCCGATCAGACGGTAAGGGTCTTTTTCTATAATAGTTGTGGCGGCGGCGCCGTATCTGCGGTATATCCTTGCGGAAACGGATGGCCCGAAAAATCTTGAACAAAACAGCATAACACTGCGCATACCGAACTGGGCGGCATAGCTTTCCGCGATATCCTTGGCTCTTTTCGGGGAAATCCCTTTAATATCGCACAGCCATTTGGGGTTGTTTTCCATAACGTCAAAGGTGTCCGCGCCGAAGGCTTCTACTATTCGAGCGGCGGTCACGGGGCCGATACCCTTTACCGCACCGGATGAAAGGTATTTATATATCGCCTCCGAATCCGTGGGAAGCTTTTTCTCAAAATATTCCACCTTTAACTGTCTTCCGAATGTGGCGTGCACCTGCCAGATGCCTTGGGCTTTTATGCTTTCTCCTTCATTGAGATAGGGCATAATTCCCACAAGGGTAATAAGCTCTCCTCCGCAGGCACACTCGCACACGGTATAGCCGTTATCTTCGTTTGTAAAAACTATGTTTTCCACTATTCCCTCAAGCGTTACCTGCTCCAAAGCTTTTTCACCCCTTTTTATATATTTTCCCGTATTCTTCCGACATACGCTTTAATATCTCTTCTTTGTCTGCGGCGGTGCGGCAAATTATCACCTTGCTCCCCCGCAGGGAACGGTCATACAGCTTTTCTTTTACCGTTTGCTCGGTGTCTTCCTCTGCGGGAATGTATATTTCCGTAACCTCGGTACACTTTTTCTCCAGCACCAATGTCAGCAAAAAACATACTCCGATACATACCAGAAATGCCGTAAAAATTTCCATGTGTTTTTCCACCTCCAATTATAGAATAAAGTGGGTATCTTTTCAAGTAAATTTATAATATTTTACTTTACTTTTTTACATTATAATGTTAAAATAAACTGAATAATACTGTGAGGAATACAATGAGCAAAATTTCACTTACACCCGATAAGATGTTTAAGAATATATACGAGATAACTCCCGAATTGCTTAAGGCAGACGGGATAAACACAGTTATCTTTGACGTGGATAATACCATCGCGCCCTATAGCGTTGCGTATCCTACGGAGCGAATGGCAAAATACCTGTTTTCTCTGCGGGATAACGGCATTAACGTGGCGTTTGCTTCCAATAACGATGGCAAGCGGGTTGAGAAATTCAACCGTCCTCTCGGCTTTTTTACCATAAGCAAGGCTAAAAAGCCCTCCCGCCGCGCCGTGCGCAGAATTATGCGCCGCTTCGGTGTAACCAAGGAGCAGACTCTTGTTATCGGCGACCAGCTGTTTACGGATTGCCTTTGCGCCCACCGTGCAGGTGTGCGGGCATATATCGTTGAGCCTATCGACCGTGAGGACGAGGGCTGGTTTATAAAGGTAAAACGCTGGTTTGAGAAGCCCCATATCCGTCATTTTAAAAGGAGGAAGGCTTGATGAGCGCACTTTTCGGCCCCGGCGGAAATTGTGAGGAATTCGCAAAAAGCGGTCTTAAAAGCTCCCTTTACGCACCCAAATGGGTAAAGGATTACGGGCTTGACGCATACGAATACGAGGCAGGCAGGGGTATACACGCATCTCCCGCTATGCTTGCGGAAATGGGTGAATACGCAAAAGAACTGGGCGTAAAAATGTCATTCCACACCCCGTATTTTATATCCCTTTCCTCTGTGGAAAAGGAAAAGCGTGTAAAAAGCGTGGGCTACATAATGGAATCTGCCGCCGCAAGTGAGCTTTTGGGGGCATCCGTTATGGTAGTGCATTGCGGCTCCTGCGCAAAGATAAGCAGAGAGCAGGCAATGGAATACGCTTCCGAAACCCTGCTTATGGCAGATAAAGCCCTTAAGGAATCGGGCTTTAAGGTGAAATTGGGCATAGAAACCATGGGTAAGATAAACCAGCTCGGCACTCTTGACGAGGTGCTTACCCTTTGCACTCTGTCCGAAAACTTCGTACCCGTGGTAGATTTCGGCCATCTGAACGCAAGAACTCTGGGCAGTATAAAGACAGACGCGGATTACGAGTTTATTTTTGATGAGATTTCCCGCCGTCTGGGAAGTGAATATGCAGATACCCTGCATTGCCATTTTTCCAAAATAGAATACACGGGAATGGGGGAGAAAAAGCACCTCACCTTTGAGGATGAGCTTTACGGTCCCTCGCCCGAGAGCTTGGCGCAGGTCATAGCAAGAAAGGGACTTTCTCCCACCATCATCTGCGAATCTGCGGGAACCCAGTCTTACGACGCAAAAATATTAAAAAGTGAGTATGAGAAAGCAAAAAATAACTAAATATGTAAAAAGCTTGGCTTTAACAATGCTTTTTATGGGCGCATTGTGCCTGCTTTTCCTTTCTGTATGCAACCTTACCGTTATTTGGGGATCGCAGAAAAAGATAAATGCTTCTGACGTTCCCAAGTGCGATGCCATTATTATTCTCGGCGCAATGGTAAGGGGAGATGCTCCCTCTGCCATTCTTAAAGCGCGGCTGGATAAAGGGTGTGAACTGTATTTCAGCGGCGCGGCGGACCGTATAATTATGTCCGGCGACCACGGCAGAACGAATTATGACGAGGTAAACGCAATGAAAGCCTACGCCGTTTCCAAGGGTGTGCCGGAGGAGCATATCTTCACCGACCACGCAGGGTTCGATACCTACGATTCTATGTACAGAGCCAGAGATATCTTCCTTTGCGAAAAGGTGATCGTTATAACCCAAGCCTTTCATATGAACCGTGCCGTTTTCCTCGGTAACGCATTGGGGCTTGAAACCTACGGTGTTACCTGCAGTGAGGAAAGCTACAGCCCCGCATTTTTCACCACAAACGTGCGGGAACCCTTGGCGAGGGTAAAGGCGGTTGCAAACGCCGTGTTCAAGCCAAAGCCCACGTATCTGGGCGACAGTATTCCCATTTACGGAGAAGCCTCCGCAAGCTGGGACTAAAGGAGTATATTTATGAAATTTCACAAGATAACCGTTCACGCATCATCTCTGGGAGTGGAGTTTATTCAGGGTGTCCTTATGGGCGCAGAGGCAGAGTGCTTTGAGATCGTCGATCCCACCGACCTGCAGGAACTGCTGGATACACAGTACGTCCCCTTTGATTACGTTGACGATGCACTTCTTGAAACCAAGGGTGATGAGCCTCAGGTAAGAGTATATCTGGCGGATAACGGTCAGGGCAGAGAGAAGATGGAGATCATTTTGGAGGGAATAGAGGCTCTCCGCAACGAAACCGAATTTGATCTCGGCTCTTTAAAAACCGAAATCAGCGAAACCGATGACAGCGAGTGGGCGGACAACTGGAAGGAATTTTTCCATCCTCTGCCCATCGGAAACTCCTTTGTGGTAAAGCCCACCTGGGAGGATTGGGAAGGAGAGGACCGTATCGTTCTGGAGATAGACCCCGAATCCTCCTTCGGAAGCGGTCAGCACGAAACAACCTCTCTGTGCCTTGAGGCGCTGGAAGATATCCCCCTTGAAAACGTAAGCGTTCTGGATATGGGCTGTGGAAGCGGAATTTTAGGTATCGGTGCTCTGCTTTTGGGCGCAAAGGACGTTCTGGCTGTGGATATAGACAAAAACGCAGTTGATATAGCCGTAAAGAACGCAACCCTCAATAAAGTTCAAAACTTTGAGGGACTGTGCGGAAACACCCTTTCCGATGAAGAGGTTTACAATAAAGTTACCTCCAAAAAGTACGGAGTTATTCTTGCAAATATAGTTGCGGACGTTATTATCGCCATGGCACCCACCTTCAAAAAGGTGCTGGAGGATGAGGGTACTCTCATCTGCAGCGGAATAATATCCCCCAGAAAGGGCGAGGTTCTGACAGCCCTTGCAGAAAACGGCTTTGCTCTTGCGGGCATAGGCGAGAAAAATGATTGGGTTTCAATAATATGTACCAAAGCATAGAAAGAGAAATGCGTGAGCTTGAAAAGGCTCTTGAATATCATTCCAAAAAGTATTACGAAGAGGACAGCCCCGAAATATCCGATTACGAATACGATGCAATGTTTGACCGTCTGAAGAAATTGGAGCAGCAGTATCCCGAATACGCTTCCCCCGTTTCTATGACACACCGTGTCGGCGGTGCCGTGGCGGAAAGATTTGAGAAGGTGCACCACAACGTGCCTCTCGGCTCTCTTACAGACGTGTTTTCCACCGAGGAAGTTGTTTCCTTTTGCGGAAAAGTAAAGGAAACGTATGGGTACGCGGATTTCGTTACGGAAGCAAAAATAGACGGACTTTCCGTTGCCCTCACCTATGAAAATGGCGTGTTCGTTCTGGGCGCAACCAGAGGTGACGGGGAATACGGCGAGGACGTTACCGCAAACCTTAAAACGGTGCGCAATATTCCTCTTAAATTGAATACGGATACCCCTCCCGCACATCTTGTTGTCCGCGGCGAGGTGTATATGCCCAAAAGCGTGTTTGCAGACCTTAACCGTGTCCGCGAGGAAGAGGGACAGCCTCCCTTCGCAAACCCGAGAAATGCCGCCGCAGGCTCCTTGCGCCAGCTTGACAGCCGCGTGTGCGCATCAAGAAGATTGGATATTTTTGTGTTTAATCTTCAGGAATGCTCGGAGGATATACCTTCCACCCACCGTGAAACGCTGGATCTGCTGGAGAAATACGGCTTTACCGTTTCTCCTTACCGCGTAGTGTGCGATACCGCAGATCAGGTGGGCGCAGTTATTGACGAAATAGGCGAAAAACGTTCATCTCTGCCCTATGATATTGACGGCGCTGTGGTAAAGGTAAATTCTCTTGCTCTGCGTGAGGAAATGGGACAGACAGCATCCGTTCCCCGCTGGGCGGTTGCATATAAATACCCGCCCGAAACGGCATCCACCGTATTGCGTGAGATAATCATTCAGGTAGGCAGAACCGGCGTCCTTACCCCCAAGGCGGTATTCGATACAGTCCGTCTTGCGGGAACCAACGTTACTCAGGCGACCCTTCATAATATAGATTATATTCGGGAAAAGGATATTCGTGTGGGAGATACGGTGTTCGTCCGCAAAGCGGGAGATATTATTCCCGAAGTCGTGGGCGTGGATATTAAGCTCCGTCCCGAAAATGCCTCTCCCTTTGAAATGCCGTCGGCTTGTCCCGTTTGCGGCGCTCCCGCCGAGAGGGAAGCGGGCTTTGCCGCCACACGATGCACTAATACTTTTTGTCCCGCTCAGGTGCGCAGAGTGTTGGAGCATTTCGTTTCCCGCGATGCAATGAATATCGAAACCGTGGGAAAAAGCGTGGCAGGCCTTTTAATAGATTCAGGTATGGTGAACGACGTTTCCGACCTTTACGTTCTGGATAAAGAAAAGGTTGCCCTTCTTGAAGGCTTGGGCGAAAAAAGCGCTTTAAACATTCTGGATTCCGTGGAGAAATCAAAAAATGCGGGACTCGCCCGCCTTATATACGCTTTGGGAATAAGACATATAGGCGAAAAAGCGGGAACGGTGCTTGCCACCGAATTCGGAAATATGCGCTCCCTTATGAATGCGGACAGAGAAACCCTGTGCGCCGTAAAGGATATAGGACCCGAATCCGCAGATGCGCTGGTTAGCTTCTTTTCCTCCGAAAAGAACAGAGCCATTATTCAAAAGCTTGAGGATTACGGCGTTCTGATGGAGGATAACAGCGTTAAAAACGGCGATATCCTCGCAGGAAAGACCGTGGTTGTAACAGGCACTATGGTTACAATGAAGCGCTCGGAGATAGAAGCGCTAATACGCTCTTACGGCGGTACCGCTGCGGGAAGCGTATCCAAAAAGACCTCCTTCGTGGTTGCGGGGGATGAGGCAGGCAGTAAAAAAGCCAAAGCCGAACAACTGGGAATACCGGTAATAACCGAAGAAGAATTTTTAAAATTGCTTAAATAAAGGAGTAATTACTATGAAAACAGCATATCCCGTTTATATGGAAGCAGACGTTGTCGTATGTGGCGGCGGTACTGCAGGCGCTTTTGCGGCGATCGCAGCAGCGGAACAGGGCAAGAAGGTTCTTGTCATCGAGCAGTTCGGCTCTTTGGGAGGCACAGCTACAAACGGTCTTGTTACTCCCGTAATGCATACCCATATGCGTATCAACCCCCAGTGCTCTTATATTCAGAGAAAGCTGGTGGAAAAACAGCTTAAATACGCAGGATGTAATAACGAGGGCAATATGTTCGATCCCCTCGTGCTCCGTCTCGCACTGGAAGAGCTGTGCGTGGAAGCGGGCGTAAACCTTCTTTACCACACCTATATCGCAAACGTTGAAACAGACGGTAATAAGGTTACCGCGGTAAAGATAGTAAACAAAGCAGGCGAACAGCTTGTTAAGGGTAAAATGTTCATTGACGCTACCGGCGATGGCGACGTATGCGTAATGGCAGGTGCGGACTACACCAAGGGCAACCCCGAAACGGGTATAAACCAGCCTATGTCCCTCCGTTACATACTGGGCGGTATCGATATCCCCAAAGCAGGTGAATTTATGCGTGCGGAAGCGGCTCGTACCGGACTTGGCGGCGCTTCCTGCGATCCCGAGCATCCCTATACCACCTTCTACGGCGGCGGTGTTGCATCCAAGCCCTGGGCACTTACCGAATGGTTTGACGCGGGCATAGAATCCGGCGAGCTTGAGCCTATGGATAAGGCTTACTGGCAGGTATTTACCATTCCCGGCAGAAAAGACGGTCTTGCCTTCAACTGCCCCGAATTCTTTGAAAATATCGATGCTACCAATCCCGATGACCTTACCATTTCCCAGCTTAAGGGCAAAAAGGCTATCTTCCGTCAGCTTATGTACTACAGAAAGCACTTCCCCGGCTTCGAAAACGCCTACGTTGCGGAGATCGCTTCTATGGTTGGTATAAGAGAAAGCCGTGAGATAATCACCGAATACGTTATGGAAGCCCGCGATCTGTTCGCACAGCGCAAGTTTGACGATATGTTCTGTCAGTCCAACTATCCTATCGACGTACACGGCAAGGCTCACAACTGCTCCTTTGACGGTATCGAAAAGGACGAAGCACGTCCCTGGTACGATATTCCTTACCGTTCCTTGGTTGTTAAGGGTATAGATAACCTTTTGGTTGCGGGCAGATGTCTGGGCGCAGAATTCATCGTTCAGTCCTCTCTCCGTGTACAGCCGTCCGTACGTTCCTCCGGTGAAGCCGCAGGTATCGCCGCCGCTATGGCGATCGATGCAGGCGTGCCTGCCCGTGAAGTAGACGGCAAGAAGGTAAGAGATACTATGGCTTCTCTCGGCGCAATTTATCAGGATATATAAACTGTAGTTAAGAGGAAATACCTTGATTATTTACGATCGTAACGGCAACGTGGTACCCGCTACCGCGATGCCGGATAAGCTTATGAGATTTATGTACGGCAAAAAACTGGGAAGACCCATGCTGTGGATTTCGGCAAGGCGTAATTCCTCCCGCTTGGTCGGTGCATATATGAACAGCCCTTTATCCAAAGGAAGAGCGTACCGCGCTGTGAAAAAACACGGAATAAATCTTGATGAGTATGAAAAACAGCACTTCAAGAGCTATAACGATTTTTTCACCCGCAAAATAAAATCCTCCTGCCGTCCTGTGGATATGACACCGGAGCATCTTATCGCCCCCTGCGACAGTAAGCTCCGCGCCTTTCCCATAACGGCGGCGAAGGATTATATTATCAAGGGCTCGCCCTATACGGTACACGAGCTTTTGGGCGGCGACCGTGTATGTGACGAATATATCGGCGGTATGTGCCTTATCTTCCGCCTTTCCGTGGACGATTACCACAGATATTGCTATATAGATAAAGGCACCCGCAGTCCTTACCGCAAACTAAAGGGCGTTTTGTATACCGTTTCCCACGTGGACGGGCTGGGACGCAACTATTTCAAGCGGAACTTCCGTGTTTATACCATCTTACATACCGAAAACTTCGGGGACGTGATCCACGTTGAAGTGGGTGCTACCTTGGTGGGCAGAATACGAAACCGTGTTTCCACCGTCTTTAATAAAGGGGACGAAAAGGGATATTTCGAATTCGGCGGCTCCACCATCGTACTGCTTTTCAAAAAGGGAGTAGTGGAATTGGACGAGGATATTATCCGCAATTCCTTGGAGGGCAACGAAACACAGGTAAGATACGGCTCTAAGATAGGCAAAAAGATAACTTCTTCAAACGAAACAACGGAAGCTTTAAAGTTTTTCGTAGAAGCATTTTCTCCCGAAACATACGGCATATCAATGGGCAGAGCGGCAGACACCGCGCTGGTTGATTTTGCAAAGCTTTCCCGTTCTGAGCAACAAAGGGGAACAGACTACATTTTACGGTTATTTACGGATAATCCGCAAAAAGCATATGGAAGACAGTACCTTGAGTTCATAGAATTATACGGCGACAAACGCTTTTTGGGAAGCCTTGAGAAATATCGGAATTTCCTCATAAAGGAAAAACCGCTTTTCAAAACGGAAATCAAATCTGCCGAAAAGGTAATCGGCATCTTATCTGCAAAATAGTATACGATATAAAAACAGCACCGTTTTTTTCACGGTGCTGTTATTATTTTGTTGAATTTTTGTATAAGTTCTTTATCTGCTTCGGGTAAATGTCCGAAGGGGAAGGGGATACCCATATTTTCATATTTTACCGCGCAGATTTTGCGGAAGGGGAGTAATTCGGTCTTATCCACGCAGGGGTGTTTTTTTATAACCGCTTTAAGCCTTAACGTATTTTCTTCCGTATCGTTTACGGTGGGTATAATAACCTGCCGCAGGGTTACGGGAATATTCTTTTTTTGCAGATACTCCAAAAAAGCGTTTACTTTTTCTATACTGCAGCCGACGTTATCCCGGTAGGAAGCATCATCGGTATATTTGTAATCCAAAAGCACTCTGTCGGTTACCTCAAGAAGGTCTTTCACGCTTTGGTTTAAAACGCTTCCCGAAGTATCAAGGCAGGTGTTTATGCCGTTCTCATGGCATTTTTCAAATATTTCTCTTGCGAACTCCGCCTGAAGCA
This sequence comes from uncultured Oscillospiraceae bacterium, assembly GCA_964485815.1. GTDB lineage: Bacteria > Bacillota > Clostridia > Oscillospirales > CAG-382 > SFLA01. Next base: position 2,302 of record CAZAJX010000014.1, on the reverse strand, counting down.
GCGGCTCTCCGCCGGAAAGGGTTACACCCCCTTCTTTGCCGAAATACTCCTTGAAGCGTATAGCTTTTTGCACTATCTCATCGGCGGTGTATTCCTTGCCGCCTGCCATATCCCACGTGTCGGGGTTATGACAGCACTTGCAACGCAGATTACAGCCCTGAAAAAACGTAACGAACCGCACGCCCGGTCCGTCTACCGTACCCAGACTTTGTATGGAATGAACTCTTCCCGTCATACGCTCATATGGAAGGTACGGCTTATAACCTCTCTCTGCTGTTCACGGGAAAGCTTGTTGAAGTTTACCGCATATCCCGAAACACGTATGGTAAGGTTGGGATATTCCTCGGGGTTTTCGTATGCTTTTATAAGAGTTTCTCTGTTAAGTACGTTTACGTTTATATGGTGGGCGTTCTTTGCGAAATATCCGTCCAGTATGGAAACCAGATTACTTGTACGCTCATCCTCCGTTTTTCCCAATGCTTCGGGCGAAATGGAGAAGGTGTTGGAAATACCGTCCCGGCAGTCCTCGTAGCGTATCTTTGCCACAGAGTTAAGGGAAGCCAGCGCTCCGTTTTCCTCACGGTTGTGCATAGGATTTGCTCCGGGTGCGAAGGGTGCACCTGCTTTTCTTCCATCGGGCGTTGCTCCCGTGTTTTTGCCGTACATTACGTTGGAGGTAATGGTAAGCACGGAAAGAGTATGGGTAGCGTTACGGTAGGTGGGAGTCTTGCGCAGCTCGGTTATTACCTGATGTGCCAGATCCACGGCAATAGCATCCACACGGTCGTCATCGTTACCGTATTTGGGGAAATCTCCCTCGGTGTTAAAATCTACTATATATCCCATTTCGTCCTTAACGGGATGCACCTTGGCAAACTTGATAGCGCTCATAGAGTCTGCAACCACGGAAAATCCCGCAACGCCGAACGCCATAAGACGTTTTACGTCGGTATCGTGAAGTGCCATCTGTGTCTTTTCGTATGCGTATTTATCGTGCATATAGTGTATAAGGTTCATTGTGTTTACGTACAGCTTGCTTAACCATTCCACGTAAATATCGTATCTTTCCTTTACGGCATCGTAATCCAGGGTGTCGCCCTCCATAACGGGCATCTGGGGACCGATATGTATACCGCTGGTGGTATCGAAACCGCCGTTTACAGCAATAAGCAAAAGCTTTGCCAGATTGCATCTTGCGCCGAAGAACTGCATCTGCTTGCCTATCTCCATTGCGGAAACACAGCATGCGATAGCATAATCATCTCCGTGGTGGGGGCGCATAATATCGTCATTTTCGTACTGGATAGAGTCTGTGTCCGCAGAAACCTTTGCGCAAAAACGCTTAAAGCTTTCGGGCAGACGGGTAGACCACAGCACGGTAAGGTTAGGCTCGGGAGAAGAGCCAAGAGTGTAAAGGGTATTGAGCATACGGTAAGAGTTTTTGGTAACCAGCGTTCTGCCGTCATTACCCATACCGCCCACTGCTTCGGTTATCCACATAGGGTCACCGCCGAACAGCTCGTTGTATTCGGGGGTGCGGAGATGGCGGGCAATACGAAGCTTAATAACGAAATCGTCCATCAGCTCCTGTGCGCCCTTTTCGTCAAGTATGCCGTTTGCTATATCACGCTCAATGTAAATATCAAAAAAGCTGCTTACTCTGCCCAAGGACATCGCGGCGCCGTTTTGCTCCTTTATGGCGCCGAGGTAGGCAAAATAGGTCCACTGTATAGCTTCTTTTGCGTTTTTTGCGGGCTCGCTTATATCAAATCCGTACATTCCTGCCATTTCCTTAAGATATCCAAGGAAGGCTATCTGCTGGAACAGTTCCTCGCTCTGTCTTGCGCTTTCAACGGTGAAATCCCCTTCGCCCAGCTTTGCTTTATCTGCCTGCTTTTGCTTTATAAGTCTGTCCACGCCGTAAAGGGCAACGCGGCGGTAATCGCCTATAATGCGTCCTCTTCCGTATGCGTCGGGCAGACCGGTAATAACGTGGCATTTACGGGCTTTTCTCATTTCCTCGGTATAGACGCGGAAAACGCCGTCATTATGAGTGGTGCGGAACTTGAATTCGTTTTCCACTTTGTCGCTCAATCTGTAGCCGTATGCGGCGCAGGCTTGCCTTGCCATACGTATGCCGCCGAAGGGATTTACGCCTCTCTTTAAGGGGCTGTCGGTCTGCATACCGAATATAAGTTCATTATCTTTATCAATATAACCGGGTGCATAGCTGGTAAGAGAGGATACGGTTTCGGTATCTATATCCAAAACACCGCCTTTGCGGCGCTCTTGCGCAAACAGC
>CAZAJX010000013.1:0-50783 GCA_964485815.1 uncultured Oscillospiraceae bacterium | reverse complement strand
GGCGGCGACGGCTGGGCATATGATATCGGCTTCGGCGGTCTTGACCATGTAATCGCTTCCGGCGAAAACGTAAACATTATGGTATTCGATACCGAAGTATACTCCAACACCGGCGGACAGGCTTCCAAGGCTTCCCAGATCGGTCAGGTAGCGCAGTTTGCGGCTGCAGGTAAGGCTATCGGCAAGAAGAATCTTGCAGCGATCGCTATGTCCTACGGTTACGTATACGTTGCTCAGATCGCTATGGGTGCAGATAAGAACCAGACTCTCAAGGCAATTCTTGAGGCTGAGGCTTATCCCGGACCTTCCCTTGTTATCGGCTACGCACCCTGCGAAATGCACGGTGTAAAGGGCGGTATGGCTAACTGCCAGAACGAAATGAAGCGTGCAGTTGATGCAGGCTACTGGCAGATGTTCCGCTACAATCCTCTCCTCAAGGCCGAGGGCAAGAATCCCTTCATCCTTGATTCCAAGGCTCCTACTGCAGATTACATCGACTTTATCAGCAGCGAAACCAGATACAGCCGTCTTGTTCAGGCGTTCCCCGAAAGAGCAAAGGAACTGTTTGAAAAGGCAAAGGAACAGGCTGCTGCTAAGTACGAATCCTACAAGGAACTTGCAGAACAGAAATAGTTCTTATTAAAATTTAACGGAGGTTAGTTATGTCAAGAGATAAGTACTCATCCGGCGACGGATATATGTATGTATATTTACTGTCCATTGTCGCCTGCGTAGTTGTCGCTTTGGTCGTTGCTCTTATGGTATTCGGATCGGGGCTGTTCAAAAAGAACAATAATTCCGCTCCGGTGGACGGTGATACTTCTGTTCAATCTCCCTCTGAGCCGGATAACGATATCTCCGAGGCTAACGGTAACGTGAGTGAACCTTCCCGGTTCACTCTGGCATCCGTTGATAATTCAGAGGTGAATAACGGATTGTTGCTGCTTGTAAACGGCGATAATCGTTATGTGTTCCCGTCGGAAACGGATATGGTCAACCTTTATGCCACCTTGAAGGAAAGCAATGTTTCCTTCAGTGGTTCGGGCTTGTATCTTAATACCACGGCTGCCAAATCGCTTAAGGCGATGTGTGAGGCTTTTTATTCCGAAACCGGTCTTAATTCCGGAGTCCTTGTCCACGATGCATATGTATCTTATGATAAGCTTCTGGAAAAAGAAGGAGCTGACGCTGCAGGTTCCAGCGATTACCATATAGGTAATTCCATACGACTCATGGCGTGGCCCTCTAAGGTCGGCGTTATCGGGGAAGGGCAGTTTGCCTGGTTTTTGGATAACTGCTATTCCTACGGATTCGTGCTTAGATATCCCGAGGGAAAAGATGCTCTCACGGGACACGCTGCTCATAAAGGTATTTACCGTTACGTCGGCGTGTGCCATGCATATTATATGTATAAAAACAATCTGTGCCTCGAGGAGTATCTCGAGCTGCTTAAGCAGTATACTCCCGAAGAGCCGCTGATTATCGACGTGCAGAATAAATCCTACGAGGTTTATTACCAGCCTATGGAAGACGGGCTGACGTCAGGCATTTATGTGCCCAACGATTCGGCGTACCTTATTTCCGGTAATAATTACGATGGATTTATTGTAACCGTTACGGGTTAATTCAAAGACTTATATTTGAAAGGAAGGTTATCTGACCTTCCTTTTTTTGTTGTCGGGGTCTCCGAGAAGCCGCAGGGCCTTTGGGGGCGATTTTCTTTTGGGTAATTTGTATAATTTTGACGAAATTTAGTTAAAAAAACGCAAGAACGTATGTTTTGTGACTGGTAGCAAAACGACGAAAATACAGACCCGCTTTTGTGCAAAGTGCACGTTGAATCAGGCGCTGTTTTGGCGGTTTTTGGGTATCAAAACCTCTGTCGCCGCTATCTCCCACGCTGTGTGAAAGTTTTGTTTAAAATTTCGAATGATAAAATTTCACATTATTTACAATGCTTGTTAATCCTAAATTAAAAAAACCTTAATAATTCGGGAAATGCTTGGATTTTTTCGGTGTCGGTTTTTGGGCTTTCGGAGGGAATTGTACCTTGAAAACGAAATTTTACGTTTTGTGCAATTTACTACATATATATAATAATTAAAAAGCCTGCAATTTCCCCGTTAGTGCAAAAAGGTGAAAACCGCACAAAAAACTCCCTTCATATATATACACTATTGACAAAATGGGGGAGTAGTGGTATTATTCATAGTATCGAATATAATGCGTGTTAGTATACGCATTTCTCAGTATTTATTTGGGAGGAACTTTTCAATGACCAGGTTTAAGAACTGCTTTTCCAAACTGATGGCGGTCCTGCTTGTTTGCGTAATGCTGATGGGTGATTATGCACTTCTCGGCGCATTCGCAAAGGTAGAATCCGTCGATGGTTCGGATTCTTTGGTTCGTACCTCGCTTAGTGAAATCGAAAAATTGCTTACTTCGGTTTCCTATTCGAGCTACCTTGAAATCTACAAGGACGTAAAGGATGCAACCGAAGAAATCGTTATCGATCTTTCTGCTTGCAAGGAAGACAGCACTGCTACCGTTAACTTGAAAGACGGCTATGAAGGTGCTGAGGGTACCGTCCTTTTAATGGGCGACGACGGCAAGATCGTGTTTGATATCGATGTTCCCGAAACGGCTATGTATTCCGTTTACATCGAGTATTGGACAGGAGATATCGAAGTGCTTGACGCTTCCGGTGCCGTTGCTTCCGTTGGCAAATCCGCAGATATCGAACGTATTATTTACTTTGACGATTCGGTTTCCTTCAAGGAATCCCGTTCTCTTACCTTCACTCGTGCCTGGAAGGACGTTTACACAAAGATCGAGGACGATAATTCCAAGTCCTATTTCGATTCTGTAAGCGAATTCTTCCTTGATTTCGTGCGCGATCAGAACAATATGTTCGCTGACAGCGACCGTTTGTTCCCGTACGATACCAACGGCAACGAAGCGAAGCCCACCAAGGAACTCCACGGTATGTGGACCGGCTCCTATGCTTACGATACCAGTGGATACTATCCCAATCCTCTCAAATATTACCTTACCGAGGGCGCTCACACCCTTAATATTGAGACTATCACCGAGCCTATGGCGATCAAGAGCATTGTTCTCAAGGCTGCCCCCGTTGCTGATTCTTACGAAGATTATATCGCTAAGTATACCGCAGCAGGCGCAAAGGATTATACCGGTGAAACTCTCAAGATTCAGGCTGAGTATCCCGTTCTCACTTCCGACCGTACTCTTTACCAGATAAACGATCGTAAGTCTTCTGTTTCCGAGCCTCAGGACTCCACTCTTATCCGTTACAACAGTATCGGTTCCAACAAGTGGCAGTACGTAGGTCAGTGGATAGAGTATACCATCGATGTTAAAGAATCCGGATTCTACTCCATAATTCCTCGTTCCAAGCAGGAAGAGTTTATGGGCTCCTTCGTTTCCAGAATGATTCTTATCGATGGCGAGCTTCCCTTTACAGAAGCACAGAACCTCAGATTCAACTATTCCACTTCTTGGCGCACCGATTATCTTAACAACGGTGTAACCGACTTTAAGTTCTATCTTGAAGAAGGTATTCGTACCATTCGTTTCCAGGTTGTTCTCGGCGATATGTCTGATATTCTCGGCCGTGTTTCCGATTCTCTTACCAACCTTAACGAATACTACAGAAAGATACTTATGATCACCGGTGCCGAACCTGATGACACCCGTGACTATAAATTCCAGAAGCTTATTCCCGACGTTCTTAAGGGCTTCAAGGAAGAAGCTGAAAACCTCAACCAGATAGCTGAAGAGATCATTGAGATCTCCGGTAGCGCCGGCGACCAGACCGGTACCCTTAAAAAGGTAGCTGTTATTGTTGAGCGTATGGGTAAGCATCCCTCCGAGATCGCAGGTTATATGAATACTCTTAAAGAGTACACCGCAACCCTCGGTACTTGGCTCTCTGATAACACTTCTCAGCCTCTGCTTCTCGATTACGTTGCATTCCAGGCTGTAGATTCTGCTCCTCCCAAGGCTGAAGCAGGTTTCTTCGCTTCGATGTGGGCAGAAATTCTCAAGTTCTTCGGTTCCTTCTCTGCAGATTACAACTCTATCGGTTCTCTCGTAGAAAAGGATTATTCCGATAAAGCTCTTCAGGAGTGCGCTATCGAAGTATGGACCGCAAGCTCCCGTGAAGAAGCTACCATTATCCGTAACCTCGTAGACGATTCCTTCAACGAACGCTACAGCATCCCCGTAACCGTTAAGCTGGTTGTAGGCGGCACCTTGCTTCCCGCAACTCTCGCCGGCACCGGTCCTGACGTTTACATGGGCGCAGGTCAGAGTGACCCTGTTAACTTTGCTATCCGTTCTGCTGTTTACTCTCTTAACAGCGAAGCTCACGGCTACAACTTCAACGATTTCTCCAAGTGGGAAGACCACCCCGTATACGGCGAGTTTATCGATGATATCGCTACTTTTGATGAAGTAACAGAGCGCTTTGCTCCCGCAGCAATGGTTCCCTTTACCCTCTACGGCGAAGCATACGGTATCGCAGATACGATGTCCTTCTCCATGATGTTCTACAGAAAAGACCTGTTCGTTGAGCTTGGCATGGAAGTTCCCAACACTTGGGAAGATTTCTACGATCTTATCTATACCATGCAGTCCAACTCTCTTGATATCGGCTTCCCTCAGGGAACCGGCGGCTCTTTCATCTGGGCATATCAGCAGAATGACGACCTCTTCGTAACCTATACCGACGAAGAGTACGATGCATATCTTAACCAGCTTCTCACTCAGTATACTATGGATGAGCTTACTGAAATGGGATGGGTATATACCGACGAAAACGGCAAGGTTCGCCCCAAGATCGACGGTATGGAGATCAACCTCGGCAGTAACACAATGCTTGAAACCTTCAAGAAGGTTTGCGAACTGTTCACCGATTACGACTTCCCCTATTCCTACAGTATAGCAACCCGTTTCCGTCAGGGTATTATGCCTTTGGCAATAGCAGATTACGTTTCTACATATAATACTATGGTAATCTTTGCTCCCGAAATTTCCGGTTTGTGGGAATTCACTCCGCTTCCCGGTACTTATGATTCTGAGACAGAAACTATTAATAACAGCACCATCGCAGCTGTTTCCTCGCTCATTATGATGAGAGGCGTAACAGATAAAAATGCACTTTCCGCTTGGACATTTATGCAGTGGTGGTCCAGCGCAGAGGTTCAGTCAACCTTCGGTAACGAAAAGATCGCTCTGCTCGGTCCTTCCGCTAAATACTCCACCGCAAATATCGAAGCACTTCAGGAAATGAGCTGGTCCAAAGACGAGCTTGATAACCTTGTAGCACAGTTTAACGCAGTTGAATGTACTCCCGAGTATCCCGGTTCTTACATTATCGGCCGTTTCACCAGCTTCGCTTTCTTGGGCGCTTATAACAACGATGATGATCCTGTAGAAAAGATGCGTTCTTACTTGGACGATATCAACGCAGAGCTTACACGTAAGCGTCAGGAATTCGATCTTCCCACTACGGATACCTTTAAAGAACTGGGCTCCGTTGCAGAAGATGATAAATAATTAAGGAGGGAATTATCTAATGGCTAAAAAAGAACAAGCTGTCGTCAGGAAAGACATTTCCAGATTCAGTTGGACTTTGAACGAGATAAAGAAACATAAGGTAGCTTATCTTATGGTTGCACCCTTCTTTATACTCTTCATCATGTTCTATGTCGTTCCTGTTGTTTTGTCCGTAGTATTGAGCTTTACCGTGTTCAATATGCTGGAGTTCCCCGAATTCGTATTCTTCGATAACTATATAAGACTTCTGTTTGATGACGAAGTATTTATCACAGCTATTAAGAATACCTTGATATTCGCTGTAATTACCGGCCCCGCATCCTATTTGCTTTCACTTTTCTTCGCGTGGTTCATTAACGAACTCCGCCCCAAGCTTCGTGCTTTACTTACCTTGATATTCTACGCTCCTTCTATTTCCGGCGCGGTATATCTTATCTGGGCAGTATTCTTCTCCAGTGACCAGTACGGCTTCGTAAACGCTTATCTTATCGAATTCGGTATTATAAACGAGCCCGTTCTTTGGTTCCAGGATACTGATACCATCTTCCCCCTTATCATAGTCGTTGCATTGTGGACATCTTTGGGTACCAGCTTCCTTACCTTTATCGCAGGTTTCCAGGTTGTTAATAAAGACCTTTACGAAGCAGGCGCTATCGACGGTATTAAAAACCGTTGGCAGGAGCTTTGGTATATCACTCTTCCCTCAATGCGTCCTCAGATGATGCTTTCTGCAATCCTTTCCATTACCGGCGCATTCGGCTTTGGTGGTGTTATCACAGCGTTGGTAGGCTTCCCGTCTCCCGATTACTGCGTACATACGATCATGCACCATCTTGACGACTACGGCGGAGCCCGTTATGAAATGGGTTACGCTTCCGCCATCGCAACCATCTTGTTCTTTATGATGATCGGTTGTAACCTGTTAATTACTCGAGTTCTCAGAAAGGTAGGTTCATAATTATGTTCAAAAAACTTTCCGAGAAAATAGAAATGCGCCGCGTTGCAAAAGGCAAACAGCCCAAGGAGCAGTTCAAACGCTCCATAAACCGTTCTGCCGGCGGTGACTTTGGCGTGCTCTTCTTCCTTATCGTATGTGCGTTGGCGATGTCCTTGCCCGTTATATACGCTATCGGTCAGTCCTTCAAGCCTCTTGATGAGCTCTGGCTGTTCCCCCCGCACTTTTTCCCCAACAGATGGGTTATCGATAACTTCGTTGACCTGTTCAGATTGATGGGCGACTCTTGGGTACCTTTTTCGAGATACATTTTCAACACAGTGCTTATCTCTGTATGCGGTACTTTCGGTAACGTTATTCTTTCTTCTTTCGCTGCATACGCAATCGCAAAGATTCCGTTCCCCGGAAGAAATATGCTGTTCCAGACAATAGTATATTCTTTGATGTTTAACTCTACCGTTACCGGTATTACCAACTTCCTTCTTATGAGCTATCTTAAGATGATAGATACACATTGGGCAGTTATCGTACCCGCTTGCTGTACCACCTTCGGTTTGTACCTTATGAAGCAGTTTATGGAATCCTCCGTTACTGACGCGGTTCTTGAATCTGCTCGTATTGACGGTGCAGGCGAATTCAGAATTTTCTGGAAGATCGCAATGCCTATGGTTAAGCCCGCTTGGATCACACTTATAATCTTTGCGTTCAAGGATCTGTGGAACTCCGGTGCCAGCACATACATTTACAGCGAAGAACTCAAAACCTTTAACTACGCAATCAGCCAGTTGGTAACCAGCGGTGTAGCACGTACCGGTGTATCCGCCGCTTCTACCGTAGTAATGATGATAGTACCTTGTGCAGTATTCTATATTACACAGAGTAACGTTATTCAGACAATGTCCACTTCGGGCATGAAAGACTAAGAGAGGAGATATATTATATGAACAAAATACTCAAAAAATCTCTCCTCTTTTGCGTCTGCTTTCTCCTTATAGGCGTTTTCGTATTTCCTATTACCGCAAATGCAAGCGTTCCTTATACTACCTATACGTATGATATAGACGCTAAAATGCAGGAAAGCCCTGACGTTTACGTTCCCTATAAGCAGATCACTTCCGCATCTCTCAAGAATTCTCTTGATGAAACAAACCCCGCTTCTGCAAAGTACAGTCCCGAAGAGTTCGTTGCTCTTGCAAGCCCTAAGGACGTATTTGTAGATGATCTTAACTACGTTTATATTGCCGATACCGGCAATAGCCGTATAGTGATACTCGACGAGCAGTATCGTCTCCACCTTATCATTAAAGAATTCGTTAATGATCAAGGTGTTCCCGATACTTTGGCTTCTCCCGAGGGCGTATTTGCAACCAGCACCGAAATCTACGTTGCAGATACCGAAAAATCCCGTATCGTTATCTTCGATAAATTGGGTAATTTTAAAGACATCGTTCACGAGCCCGTTTCCGAGGTTATGCCCGAGAACTCCGTATATAAGCCCTCTGCAGTTGCAGTTGACTCTGCAGGACGTATCTACGTTGTAGGTAAGGCTACCAACTACGGTATCATCTCCCTTAACCGCGATGGTTCCTTTAACGGCTTCGTTGGTGCTATTACCCAGAAGGCAAACGCTTGGGATATGTTCTGGAGAAACTTCCAGACCCAGGCACAGATCGATGCAAGTGAAGCTGTAGTTTCTATCGAGTACAACAACATCACCATCGATGCTGACGGCTTCGTATACGCTACCCAGAGTGCAGACGTTACTCAGGTTCCTATTAAGAAACTCAATCCCAAGGGAAGTGACGTTCTTAACAGAAACGGCTTCCATCCGCCGTCCGGCGAAATTTCCGTTACCTCTACCAACAGCACGGATTATACCGTAACCGGTAACTCCACTATCGTTGACGTAGCGCTCGGTGAAGCAAACACCTGGTCCATCATCGACCAGAAGCGTAGCCGTGTATTCACCTACGATAGTAACGGTAACCTGCTGTTCGCGTTCGGTGATATGGGTGATCAGTTTGGTAACATCCAGCGTCTTACCTCTATTGATTATCAGGGTTCTTATATGCTCTTGCTTGATGAAACCACAAGCTCTATTACCGTATATAAGCGTACCGAGTACGGCGACCTTCTTATATCCGCTGTTCAGTCTATAGAAGACGGCGACTATGCCGCTTCCGTTGACTATTACATGGGTGTTCTTCAGAGAAACAACAACTTTGACCAGGCGTATATCGCTATTGGCGACGCGAAGTACCGCGAAGGCGATTACGTTACCGCAATGCAGTACTACAAGTACGCATACGATCAGGCAAGCTATTCCGAGGCTTACCAGCACTACCGTAAGGATTGGATGGAATCCAACCTTTGGCTCCTTGCTCTCATTATCGTAGTTGTTCTCGTTGCTGTTCTTATGTTCGCTAAGTGGGTTAATAAAGTTAACCTCGCAGGACTTAAGTATTCTGAAAAGCGCAAGTGGTACGAAGAGGTTTGCTATGGCTTCCATGTTATAGTACATCCCTTTGACGGCTTCTGGGACTTGAAGCACGAAAAACGTGGTTCGGTTCGCGGCGCTACCATTATTCTGCTTCTTACTGTTCTTACCTTCGTATATCAGTCAATAGGCAGAGGCTTCCTTTATAATAAATATGAAGGAACCGGCGTTAACTACGTAATGCAGATAAGCTCCATCGTGCTTCCCGTAGCACTGCTCACCATCTCCAACTGGTGTCTTACCACCTTGTTCGACGGTGAGGGAAGTCTTACCGACGTTTATATAGCAACCTGCTATTCCTTGCTTCCTGTTGTAATGCTCGTTCTTCCCACCGTAATGATATCCAATTTCGTTACCGTTAGTGAACAGGGTATTCTTACAATGATCGAAACTATCGCTTGGTGCTGGACAGCATTGCTGTGGTTCTTCGGTATGATGGTTATCCACGATTACGGTTTGTTTAAAAATGTTATCATCACTATCGCAACAATCATCTTTATGATGTTCGTAATGTTCGTTGCCGTTCTGTTTACAAGCTTGCTCAGCAGAGTATTTACCTTCTTCTATAATATTTATGCTGAGTTGTCATACAGATGGTCATAAGAAAGGAGTGGCAATATGAGTAAATTATTTAAATCAATACTGGCATTCGCACTCTGCTTGCTGCTCTGCCTGCCCGTGCTTACCTCTATATCCGGTCTTGTAGCTTTTGCTGCAGAAGATTCGAGTGAGGACAGCAGCGCTGCTGACGTTGATATTTGGGATACCAAAGGTCCCGCATATATGTCCGTAAGCTTTTCCAGCGTAAAATCAAGAATTTTGGGTAACACCTCTCTTGATGCGCTTGAGCTTTACCTTGAGCCTACCGAAGCTATTCCTTACGCAATGTACGTAGATAAGCTTACCGGTGAAGTTATCGTTCTCCGCTGTAAGGATATCAATCCCGATACCGGCAAGTTCGATACCAGCGCTGACGGCGTATATCTCTATCAATCTTACTGGTGCTCCAACCCATACAATGCAGGTGCCAGCACCAACCCCTCCAAGCAGGCTTCTACCGATTCCATAAAGCAGCTGCTTTATTCGCAGATCATTATCAAATACGTTGATAAGAGCTCCAGCAACACCGAAAATGAGATGACCTCTTATAAGGATGCTGCAAAGAACAATCAGATCACCGTTAAGAAGATCGCGAACGGTATTCGTGTTGAATACAAGCTTGGCCGTGCAGAGAACACCTATATGGTTCCTCGTGTTATTAAGCTCGAGAAATTCGAAGCTTTGCTTGAACAGATCAGAACCAACTGCACAGAAACCAGACCAGCAAACCGTTTTGAATCCTTCTATACTATCAAGGATATAAACGATCCTCACATTTCCGTTAAGAGTAAAGAAGAGTATAAAAAGAAGTATCCCATCTGCGAGCAGTTCCCTATAGCTGTTTGTGAACCTGCCATCTCTGTTCAGGAGCTTAAGACTCTTGAAGGCTGGCTTAAGATGTATACCGATTACTCTCTTGAACAGCTCCAGATCGACCACGATGAGGTTGACTACGTAAACAAAGACGAAGCGCCCGCACAGTTTAAGCTCGCTCTCGAGTACAAACTTGATAAGGACGGACTCTCTATCCGTTGTAACATGGGTAACGTACGTTTCGATTCTTCCGTTTACTCTCTCAAGAATATCAGCATTCTTCCTTATGCAGGAACCGGTAACGTTGTTTCCAACGAAGGCTACGTTTTCTCTGCCGATGGTTCCGGTACCATAATCAACTTTGCTGATATTATGGGTAATCAGTTTAAGAATACCAACAAGATCTACGGTCAGGATTACGCTTACGGCGAAATCAGCGGTTCCAACAAGCAGTCTGTAAGACTTCCTGTTTTCGGTATCGTTGAAACCAAGAATAATTCTTACGTAGAGAAGATCAAGAATACCGAGCTTGACGAAGACGGCAACGAGGTAGTGGTGGAAACCACCAAGTACCTCAAGAACGGTTATTTCGCAATTATCGAAGAGGGCGAATCTCTGGTTAACCTTACCATTGAAAACGGCGGTGCAACCCATATGTTCGTATCCTGCTACGGTACTATCAACCCCCGTCCTTCCGATACGATTTCTCTTGATGCAGGTCTTTCTGCAGGTTCCTCTTCTTCCTGGACTGTAGAATGTGACCGTAAATATACCAAGGATTACAAGGTTAGAGTATTCCTGCTTAACGATGAAGAGTCTTCCGTTGCAGGTATGGCTAACATCTACCGTAACTATCTTTTGAACAAGGGCGTTCTTACTCCTATGGATGAAGAAACCACTCCCGAAGATATTCCTTTGTATATTGAAACCCTCTGTGCACTTGAAACCTCTTCTTCCTTCCTTGGCGTTCCCGTGCTCAAGATGATGTCCTTGTCCAGCTTTGATAAGATCATCGAAATGCTTGAGCTTCTCGGTGAAGACGCTGATATCACCAACGTTAAGCTCAGACTTATGGGCTGGCAGGACGGCGGTATCGGTTATACCGTACCCAACGGCGTTGACGTTGAAGACGTTATCGGCGGCGAAGAAGGCTTCAAAAAGCTTATCGAGTACGCAAAGAGCCACGGCACCACTATTTTCCCTGATTTCGACTTCGTATATGCTCATTACGATAAGTGGTTTGACGGATTTTCTCAGTCCGATGACCTTGCCAAGACCATTAACGATCGTTATGCAAGACATCAGTACTACAGCGCACTTTACCAGGGATACGATAGATCCGGTATGGGTATCATCTCTGCAAGTGTAATGAACAAGTTCTATTCCAACTCTTGGGATGAATACAAGGATTACAACGTAGGTAGCATCTCCGTCGGCGTATTGGGCGAATCTCTTTCTTCCGACTTTGATGAAGACGAACCCTACAACCGTGAAGACACCAAGACCCTTATCACCAAGCTTCTCGCTCAGATCAAGGAGGATAACGGTAAGGTAATGATCAGCGGCGGTAACTCTTATGCGTTCCCCTATGTTACCGATATCGTTAACATCGCTCTTGATGACTCCGGTTATAAGTATTCCGCTACCAGCGTTCCCTTCATAGGAATGGTTCTTCACGGTTATATCGAATATACCGGCGAAGCTATCAACCTTGCAGGTGACTACCGCTACACCGTACTCAAGACTATTGAAAACGGTGCTAACCCTTACTTTGTACTTGCTATTGAGAACACTTCCGAACTTAAGAAGTACAATACTTGGTACGAGGTTTCCGGTTACTATTCTGTTCGTTATAACATCTGGCTCAACGATATGGTTACCACTTATAAGGAACTTAACGAAGCTCTCGCAGACGTTAAGACCGCACATATCGTTAACCACGAATTCCTTGATGACGAATACAACGTTGTTAAGGTAACCTACAGCAATGGTATTTCCTTTGTTATCAACTACGAGCTTACTGCAACTACCGTAGAAATTGATGGCAACACTTATACTGTCGGCGGCGAAGACTTTATCAAGATCAATGCTGACGGTAAGAAATCTTAACAGGAGGGAATAAAATGGATAAGGCGCTTAAAACGAACGAGCAAGCTACCGTTGAGGTAAAGCCTTTGAAGGTTAAAAAGAGAAAAGCAAAATCTCTTGAAAAGCAAAAATCAACCTTCGGTTGGCTGTTTATACTCCCGTTCCTTCTTGGATTTTTCCTCATTTATCTCCCCATGATCATCTCTTCCATCCAGATATCCTTCAGCTCTATCGCATATGAAGATATCGGTCAGGTTCTTACCTGGGTCGGATTTGATAACTATTCCAAGGCTCTCTTGGAAGAAGCAGATTTCGTCAAGACACTCGTTGAGTGTCTTGGTGGAATGGCGTTCGATATTCCCGCAATCATCATATTCTCTCTGTTTATGGCTATTATGCTTAACCAGGATATGAAGGGAAGAGCAGCGTTCCGTGCAATCTTCTTCGTTCCCGTTATAGTATCTACCGGTATTATCGAATCTATCGACCTTCAGAATACTCTTGCTCAGATCGGTGAACAGGTTTCCCAGTTGGGTCAGGAAGGTGTTGAAGGTACGGTCAACGCCGGTACGGAAATCATCAACGCGATCGACGTTGAGCGTTTCTTCGGCTCCATGAAGATCGGTGCCGAACTGGCTACCGTAGTAAGCGGATGGGCTAACAACGTATACAGCATCGTTAACCGTTCCGGTGTTCAGATGCTTATATTCCTTGCAGCGCTTCATTCTATATCTCCTTCGATATACGAATCCTGTAAGGTTGAAGGTGCTACCGGTTGGGAAACCTTCTGGAAGATCACTTTCCCCATGATCAGCCCCATGATTCTCGTTAACCTCGTATATACTATAATCGACTCCTTTACCACCAAGTCCAACGTAATGATGTCATTCATTACCACTGCAAGTAACGAAGCAAACGGTAAACCTATCGGTACTGCAATGGCTTGGCTGTACTTCCTTATCGTTATTATAATTCTTGCAGTATGTGCTGCATTTGCGTCGCTGTTTGTATTCTATCAGCGTCGCGAGAAGTAAGGAGGTTCGTTATGAGTTTTTCTGAAAAATTAAAGGGTCTCTTTACGAGAACAAAAAAGCCTGAAAAAATCGTAACCGGTAACGCAAAAATCGATAGCGAAACTTCTCTTTGGGAGCGTATTAAGGCAAAATACTTTAATATGTTCTTCGTTAAGAAGTTGGTATGGGTTATTTTCAGATTAGTTCTTCTTATCGGTATTTCCTATGTAATTATCTATCCGTACTTCTCCAAGGTTACCACGTCCCTTATGGCTCGTGAGGACTTTGTTGATACCACGGTTGTTATGATTCCTCGTAACTGGACGCTTGATACTTACAAGGCTATTATCAACGATAACAAGTACTTTACGGCATTGTTCAATACCACAACGCTTTCCTTGCTTTGCGGTGTTTCTCAGACATTGATTTGTGCAATCGTAGGCTACGGCTTTGCGAAGTTTAAATTCAAGTTCAAGGGACTTTTGTTCCTGCTTGTAATCTTTACCATGGTCGTTCCTCACGAAACCATTCGTCAGGCAATGATACTGCGTTTCCGATATTTGGATTTGATAGGTATAATACCGCAAATAAACGGTTGGATCTTCAATCTGTTTGACGGCGAGGCGATCAGCCCCGAAACGTACGAAAAGTTCACCAATTTTATCGAGCTCATTCCTAACGCTCTTAATACATACTGGCCTATGGCTATCCTTTCGCTCACCGGTCTTGCATTCAAGAACGGTCTGTACATCTTTATGATGCGTCAGTACTACAGAGGCGTTCCCGACGAATTGGAAGAAGCTGCATACGTTGACGGTGCCGGCGTAATTAAAACGTTTGTGCGTATAATTCTGCCGATGTCTACTGCAATGATGGTGACAATCTTTATGTTCTCCTTCTCTTGGCAATGGACAGACACCTTCTATACCGATCTGTTTATGCCCGCTTCCGGCGGTAACATCCTGCTCAACAATATCGTTTCCATTCCTAAATCTTTGGATACTGATTTTGCAGGTCAGTTGGCATTCGAAACAGCTATCAGAAATGCTTGCGGTATACTCATTCTTATCCCGCTTCTTATTCTGTATCTCTTCGGCCAGCGTACTCTTATCGAAGGCGTTGAGCGTTCCGGTATTACAGGCTAATAAACCTAAATTAAAAGAGTTGCTTGAAAAAGCAACTCTTTTTGTTGTATTTAAAGGAATATCGTGTTATAATCAATAAAACGGCAAAGGCGGTAAAAATGAATGAATATAGTTATTCGCAAATGTGTTTTAAATGATTTTGATGCGATATATGCACTTAACAGAGATGAAATGGGATATTCTTATACGGAAGAACAAACCGAAGTTCAACTTGCCTCTGTCTTGAATGATGATTCCAACGTAATCTTTGTCGCCGTTAAAGAGGATAAAGTTATCGGTTATATCCACGGGGCAAAATACAACGTTTTGTTTGCCGATCCGATGGTTAACGTGTTGGGTATCGCCGTGTCCGAACCGTATAAAAGACGCGGTGTAGGAAGAATGCTTTTAAACGCTCTTGAAGCTTGGGCAGTCGAAAACAGCATTTCTTCAATACGCTTGACATCCGGCGCAGAGCGTACGTCATCCCACGAATTTTATAAAAATGCGGTTATGTTTTTAATAAATCCCAGTTGAATTTCAAAAAGAAATTATAAATATAAAAATCCCCGAAATTGAATTCGGGGATTTTATGTTATTTAACGTAAACGTTATCGATATTGAACACAGGGTAAAAGCTACCGTCTATTGTGGATATAAGGCTGTTTACTTTCTCTGTAACGGCTTTTTTATCCAGCTTAAGCTCATAGGGGATAACTATATCAAATATCAGATTAGTGTGAGTCGGACCGGTAACAACGCGAAAATCATGTATACTTACACCATCTCCGATAGAGGAAAGAAGTTCCGAAACGATCTTTTTCAGTTCGTTGGTCATTTTGTCATCAGTCAGGATAGGGTCCATATGTATCACGGCTTCGCAGTTGAGCTCTTGCCGTAATCTTCGCTCAATATTATCGATCGCATCGTGAGTTTCAAGCATATCTGCATCTGCAGGTACTTCCGCGTGAAGGGAAATCATAACTCGTCCCGGTCCGTAATCGTGAACTACAAGGTCGTGAATACCGTGAACACACTCTTCCGCCATAACAATAGCTTCAATACTGTCTACGAATTCTTTTTCAGGCGGCTGACCAAGGAGGGGAGAGATGGTTTCTTTTGCCGCTTTGAAACCATTGTAAAGAATGAAAGCAGAAACCGCAAGACCGCACCACGCATCAATATTAAAATCCCATACCTTGGCAACTATCATTGAACCCAGAATAACCGTGGTTGCAATGCAATCTGAAAGTGAATCGGCGGCTGTGGCAGAAAGAGAAGGAGAGTTGATCTTTTTGTGCACCGATTTATTGTAAAAAGCCATATACAACTTTATAACTACGGATACGATAAGGATCGCCATCGTAATATAAGAGAACTCAACTTCCGACGGTGTGATTATCTTGCTTATGGATTCGGTGGCAAGCTCAAATCCCATAAGCATGATCAGCATAGCAACTATGAGTGCGGTAATATATTCATAACGTCCGTGACCGAAGGGATGATCGGAATCGGGTTTTGTGCCGGAAAGCTTGAATCCGATAAGTGTGATTATGGAAGTTCCCGCATCGGAAAGGTTGTTAAATGCATCAGCCATTATAGAGATCGCGCCCGACAGCGTGCCTGCAACGAATTTAATTATAAACAGCAATACGTTAAGACATATCCCCAAAATGCCGCACAAAATTCCGTAAGATCTTCGCACAGCGGGGGAGCGGTAATTCTCACGCTCTTTAATAAACATCGCCGAAAGCAGTTTGATCATATCCGCAACTCCGTTTTCTTTTTTTATAACTATATCATATTAACGGATTTTTTGCAACGATTATTTGTTTTTGCTCTTAAACAGTACAGCCCAAAGCAAACCGAAAAGTATAGCAGCAGTTATTCCCGCGGCAGTTGCTGAAATACCGCCGTAAATAATACCGTAGGCGCCGTCTTTTTCAATTGCTCGCTTTACTCCCTCTGCAAGTGTGTTTCCAAACCCTGTCAGAGGGACTGTAGCGCCCGCTCCCGCCCATTTTACCAGCTTCGGGTAAATTCCCAAGGCGTTCAGTAAAACACCGCTGCAGACGTATCCTACAAGAATATAGGCGGGCGTTATTTTCGTTTTGTCAATTAATATCTGTGCTATTACGCACAATGCGCCTCCAACCAAAAACGCCTTTAAAATCATTAAAAAATCAATATCCATATTTAACACCTTTCGAAATGCACCAGATGTGCAACGCTGGGTATTATTTTGTTCTGTATTATACTCTTTGGGGAAAGCAATGCTCCCGTGCCTATAAGAAGAACGCTTTTTAACTCACCGTCGGAAATTTTCGGGCAAATATCGGCGGCGAAAACAGAAGCAGAGCAACCGCAACCGCTTCCGCCTGCATTTACGTCCTGCTTTTCCAAATCGTATATCAGCATTCCGCAATCTGTAAAGTTGTCATTAAGAATTAAACCATTGCTTTTTGCGTATTCCTTTGCCAGTTCAAAACCTTCGTGTCCCAGATCTCCCGTTGCAATTATATCAAATTCATCGGCACTCTTGTCGGAATGAAGCAAATACCGCATAAGGGTGTCTATTGCCGCGGTCGCCATAGCAGCTCCCATATTGTTAGCATCGGAAATGCCGTTATCTTGAATTTTACCTATCACCGCTTCAGTTATCCGCACACTGCTTTTTCTTTCGCTCAGCAGGAAACTACCGCATCCTGTAACGGTATTTTGCGCTGTCGGGGTTCTTTGACTACCGTATTCCAACGGAAAACGGTATTGACGTTCTGCGGAACAAAAATGAGAAGAAGCGACCGTGCCTGTTGTAAATCCCTTTTCTGCAAGCAGGGATCCTATTATTAGTCCTTCTGCCGCAGTTGAGCAAGCGCCGTACAGACCGAGGTAGGGGATGCCGTTGTTATTTACCGCGTGGGAAGTAGCGATACATTGATCAAGCAGGTCGCCTCCGGTTATCACGTCTATATCAGCCCAGGTATATTCGCTTTTGCTTACCAGTGCTTCCAGCGTTCTTTTCACCATCTCCGTTTCGGACTTTTCCCAGGTTTCCTGCCCGAATCGGTCGTCTTCGCTAAAGCTGTCGAATTTTTCTCCCAAAGGACCTTGTCGTTCCTTTGAACCTACAACTGCGGCAGATCCGTTTAAATATACGTTTTTGAATTTCAGTATTTCGTTTTTCATATATTACCTGCTATCATCATATAAACATAGTATATAATTCCGTATATAACGCTTGATGCCGAACCGTAGACTATAACAGGTCCGGCGATGACGAACATCTGCGCGGCAACGCCTTTTACAAAGCCTTCGCTTTTTGCTTCGATAGCAGGTGAGGCAACCGAATTTGCAAACCCTGTAATGGGAACAAGCGTCCCTGCACCTGCGACTGCCGCCAATTTGTCAAATAATCCTATACCGGTAAACAACCCCGAACAAAACACAAGCGTTACGGAAACCAGCGAATATGCGATTTTTTCATCTTTTACGAAACCCGAGTACAAAAAGAAAAGCAGTTGCCCGATAACACATATCAACCCACCGATAACAAACGCCCATATACAGTTTTTCAAAGATGCAGTTCGCTTTGCTCGGCCCTCTGCGAACTCTATATATTGTTTTCTGTTCACATTTTCACTCCTTTTTCTTACTGTTAATCTGTACGAAAACCACAAAATTTATTCAATTCTATTGACAATAACGATGTTTAGGGTATAATATAGTTTGAATATTAAGATGGAAGGTTATGTAATGAAATTGAAAAAAAGCAAAGAAACAAAGATTCGTTATCCTCTTTTTTCTTCAATGCACGATATAATTAACTTCACCGCTGATTCTTACGGCGACAGCATTTTATATAAATATTATGTTGGCAAAGAGATCCGTGAAGTAAGTTTCAATCAGTACAAAGAGTGGTTTCTCGGTATGGGAACCGCGCTTTTCAACCGTGAATTGAACGGAAAACGTTTTGCTATAGTGGGCGAAAGCAAGCCTGAGTGGATGTGCTCATATCTTTCTGTTATATCTGCAGGCGGCGTTATCGTTCCTCTCGACAAAGAGCTTTTTGCTGAGCAAATTTGTAATTTCGTTGAATATGCAGAATGCGACGGCGTTATTTACACCGAATCTCATTATGAAAAGGTTAAGGATGCAAATCCCGCTTGCGGTATCTTTATAAATCTTGACGATTGCGACGAAACCGAATCCCGCGGTCATTTAACTTTTTCCAAGCTTATGAACGAGGGTCTTGAAGCATATAAAAACGGCGACAAGCGCTTCGAATCCTTCCGTCCCGATACTACCGTTCTTGCTTCTCTTGTTTTCACATCGGGTACTACCGGCACCAGCAAGGGTGTAATGCTTTCCCAGAACAATCTGCTGTTTAACGTATATCAGGCAGTAAACGAAGTTGACTTCACTCCTGATGACGTTAATATCTCCGCACTTCCTCTGCACCATACATATGAATGTACTGCCGGTAATATTGCTGCAATGACTTGCGGTGTTACCATATGCTTTAATAACAGCCTTAAGTACTTTATGAAGAACGTTGCTATCTTCAAGCCTACCGGTTTGGTTCTCGTTCCTTTGTTTGTAAATACCGTTTACAGACGTATTACAGACGAAATAGAGAAAAAAGGCAAATCCGGCACACTGAAGACCGGTATGGCGATCACCGGTGCGGCTCGTAAGGTTGGTATCGATCTTCGCAGAAATATGTTCAAGGAGATTATCGATAACCTGGGCGGCAATCTTAACAAGATCGTTTGCGGCGGCGCCGCTATCAGTCCCGAGGTCGTTAAGTGGTTTGACTCTATCGGCGTAAGAATCGAGCAGGGCTACGGTATTACCGAGTGTTCTCCTCTCGTTGCGGTTAACCCCTCTTCCACTAAAAAAGTCGGTTCTGTAGGTAAAGCTGCAATAGGCTCCAGCGTAAAGATCATCGTTGATAATAATTACGGCGTTATCTACGAAGCTGAAACCGATGAGATCGGTGAAATTTGCGTTAAGGGTCCCAATGTAATGCTTGGTTATTATAACAATCCCGAAGCAACCAAGGAAGCCTTCACTGCAGACGGATATTTCCGCACCGGCGACTACGGTTATATCGATAAAGACGGATATATCTTTATCAGCGGCAGAAAGAAGAATATAATAGTCCTTACCAACGGCAAGAACGTATATCCCGAAGAGATCGAAGAATATCTTGAAAATATCGATCTTATCAAGGAATGTGTAGTTGTTGGCAGAGAAAAGGACGACGATGTTGTTCTTACCGCTATCCTGTTCCCCGATTATGATAAGTTCAAGGGTGTTTCCGAGGAAGAAATATCCGCTACTTTAAGAGCGCAGATAATGAACGTAAACCGTCGTCTGCCTTCCTTTAAGCAAATACGCGGTATTGAGATCAGACGTGTTGAGTTTGAAAAGACTCCCACCAAGAAGATCATCCGCAGTAAAATATAA
The DNA here is from genome assembly GCA_964485815.1 of uncultured Oscillospiraceae bacterium. GTDB lineage: Bacteria > Bacillota > Clostridia > Oscillospirales > CAG-382 > SFLA01. The sequence continues at coordinate 30,644 of CAZAJX010000013.1, read as the reverse complement.
GAGGTACAAACAATGTTTGAAAAACTTAAATCAATTCTCGTTCAGGAAATGAACATCAACGCTGACGAAATCACTATGGATTCCGAGCTTACCAACGATCTCGGCTTCAATTCTCTTGAACTTGCCGATCTCGTTCTTCTTTGCGAAGAAAAGTTCGATATCACCTTTGATGATGAGGACCTCGCTTCTCTTATCACCGTTGGCGACGTTGTAAACTATCTGGAAAACAGATAATCACTTTTGCAAAACGCACTCAAACGAGTGCGTTTTGTTTATTGTCGGGGTTCCCGAGAAGCCGTTAGGCTTCTTGGGGTGATTATCGAGGTGATTTATTTGTTTTTTCGGTTAACCGAAATTCTCTTTCCGTTACTATATTATCGAAAGCTTTCAAAACACACTTTACCAAAAGAGGAGGCGCTTGGAGTGCAAGAATACAATGCAGTACAGTTTGTGGAAGAAAATATGAAAACCATATTCGCATATTCTCTTGCCCGTGTTTCCGATAAGGATGACGCAGAAGATCTGGCAAGTGAAATTATTCTTGCCATTTTGCAAAGTAAGGATAAGATAAAAGATCCAAATGCGTTTTACGGGTTTGTCTGGGGAATAGCCGCAAACACTTATAAAAACTTTTTGCGTCGCAAAAACAAACTGTCCTACGGTGAGCTTGATGAAAACGTTGCGGTTGAAGACGATGTTCTCGAAAACATCTGTACGAAAGAGGAACTGAAAACCCTCCGCCGTGAATTAATGTTACTTTCCAAGGAATACCGTGAGTGTACCATTGCGTATTACTTTGACGGTCTTTCCTGCGCAGACACCGCAAAACGATTGGGAATATCTCTTGAAATGGTAAAGTACTATTTGTTCAAAACCAGAAAAATTTTGAAAGAAGGTATTGGAATGGAAAGAGAATACGGAGAGAAAAGCTACAGACCTGCAAAATTTGAGCTTGTTACGATTTTTTCGGGAAGCTATAACGCAGAGTACAGAAACTTGTTTAATCGAAAACTGCCGGGCAATATTATGCTCAGCGCATATTACACGCCGATGACCATAAGAGAACTATCTCTTGAATTGGGTGTTGCATCTCCTTATCTGGTGGACGAGATCGGACTACTGGAGAAATATGATCTTATTAAATCTCTCGGCGGAGGAAAATATCAAACGAATCTTGTAATATTCACCGAAGCTTTTACAAAGGAATTTTACAAAAATGCCAAAGAAAACAGTAAAGAACGGTTAAGCCATATTTTGAACGTCATAAAGCAAAAGCTGACAAGGATACGAAACGTAGGTTTTATCGGATGCGATCTTGAAGATAACCGTCTTTTGTGGGCGCTTATCTGGATGTGTATGCGGAACGGTTATTCCGTCTTTGAAAACATGAATCCCCGTTACACCTCAAAGAATAAGCTTTATAACGGAGCAACCGGAATAAATTACGGTGTGGATTACGATTGTCTGCCGGAACTGGAAAAATACTTATCTCTCGCTTTTGCAGGATACGCAGGTATAGACGATGATTATGCAATGTCATTCGCGGATTTCGGCGTTTTGCCAAAAAAGAATCAATATCCGGGCAAAACTTCTTGTAAGCAAAAGCTGTATGCGGCGCTTGAGGACAGAACAAAGGCAGAGTTTGCCGTTATGACAGCAGAAGAACTCAAGGCTGTGGAAAACGTCATGTCCGAAGAAATAAAGGAAATGGCAGACCTTTACGTTTATCTTACCGAAACCGCGGTAAAAATAATGCGATCCCACGCACCCGATCACATTTGCAATCAGATAGACCATATCGTGGGAAGTACTATATTTTTCCGCACGGTTGGATTTATAGGCGGCTGTGCTGTGGAAACGGGAGAAGTTACAATTCCTGAGGACGATAAAGCTATTGCGCTTTACGCATATAGAACCAAATACAGCGAAGAAAAATGCGGTGATGTTTGTTAAAATTAAAAGCCGTGGCAGTTAATGCCGCGGCTTGACTTTGTTTTGCGATGTTTTCTTGGGGTGTTTTTGTGTCGGGGTCCCCGAGAAGCCGTAGGATTCTTGGGGTGACTTTATATATGGCTGAACTTTTTGTAGGTTTCAAGATCGGCGTGCATAAGCATCCATTCAAGCTCCGCATCACCCATCACGGTGGTGCGGCCGTCAGCGTAGAGTTTGTCGATCTCGTCCTTCATCGTCTGGATATAGGGAGCGCGTTTGTCAACGGTTATACCGCGTTCTTCAAGGCGGTAGAAGCGGTTAAGCCAGTGTGCGATTCCCGCAAGACCGCTGTGCACGTCAACAGCTACCGAAGCAGGTCTGTTCAATATCTTTGAGGTGTTGAATATGTTGTATATCTCTTCGTTTTTCAGCAGACCGTCTGCGTGGATTCCCGCACGGGTTACGTTGAAATCACGTCCCACGAAAGGAGTGCGGGGCGGTATCTCATAGGAAAGCTCGTCCTCAAAATAACGTGCGATCTCGGTTATTACGGAAAGGTCCATTCCGTCCGTATCGCCGCGGAGAGAAGCGTATTCAATCGCCATTGCCTCAAGAGGGCAGTTGCCGGTACGTTCGCCGATTCCGAGCAAAGAGCAGTTTACGCCGGATGCGCCGTATAGCCAAGCGGTAGACGCGTTGGTTACAACCTTGTAAAAATCGTTGTGGCCGTGCCATTCGATCATATCGGAGGTTATGCCGGAATAGTGTTGCAAACCGTAAATAATACCCTGAACGCTTCTGGGAAGCGCTGCACCGGGGTAAGAAACACCGTATCCCATAGTGTCGCAGGCTCTTATTTTAACGGGTACACCGTATTCATCGCCCAGTTCCTTTAAAGCGGAAGCAAAGGGCACTACAAATCCGTAAAAGTCTGCGCGGGTTATATCCTCAAAATGACATCTGGGATGTATTCCGTTTTCCAGAACGGAGCGCACTATGGATAAATATTTGTCCATAGCGGTTTTTCTCGTCATACCCATCTTTTTGTATATGTGGTAATCCGAGCAGGAAACAAGCACACCGGTTTCCTTAAGACCAAGGTCTTTTATTATCTGAAAGTCCTTTTCGTTTGCTCGTATCCAGCTTGTAACCTCGGGAAATTCGTATCCCAGCTCAAGGCATTTTTCAACGGCTTTTCTGTCTTTTTCAGTGTAAACGAAAAACTCGCTCTGACGTACTATACCTTTTTTGCCGCCCAGCTTATGAAGCATCTTAAATAAAGCTACTATCTGCTCCACGGAAAAAGGGGAAGTGGATTGTTGTCCGTCACGGAAGGTGGTGTCGGTTATCCATATCTCCTCGGGCATGTTTATGGGAACGTTTCTGTGGTTGAAGGAAACCTTGGGAACGGAATCATATTCAAACAGATTTCTGTATAACTGAGGCTCTTCCCGTTCCTGCAAACGGTATTTGTATGCGGATTGCTCCAATAGGTTTGTGCTTTCGGAAAAGAAAAGTTCTCCTGCGTGGTCTTTATGCATACTTTTCTCCTAACATATGAATTTTTATGTACAGACGTGTAATATTATACACATTTTTTGGGGGAAATCAACCATAAAAGCTTGAATTTATAAATTTTGTTAAGTTGGTTATATGTGTATGTACCCATCTGCACGATATAGTGCATTTTGCCAAACAAAAAGCCGCCTTTTATAAAAAGCGGCATTCTAATTAAAATTCGGTTCTGCCTTCAATAGCCTTAAGCAGGGTAACGCTGTCGGCATATTCAAGAGAAGCGCCTACGGGCAGACCGTACGCAAGGCGTGTAACCTTTATTCCCAGAGGCTTGATAAGACGGCTTAAATACATAGCTGTAGCTTCGCCCTCAACACTGGGGTTTGTAGCGATTATAACCTCTTTTACGTTTCCATCAAGCCGCGCCAAAAGCTCTTTTATCTTTAGCTTATCGGGACCGATACCGTCAATGGGAGAGATAACGCCGTGCAAAACGTGGTAGTTGCCGTTGAATTCGTGTAATTCTTCCACCGCTTCGGCGGCGCGGGTGTCCTCGACCACGCAGAGAACGCTTTTATCACGGGAAGGGGATTCACAAATGTGGCACAGACCGCCTTCGGAAAAGGTCATACAACACGGGCAAAGGGAAACCTGAGATTTTGCTTTTAAAATTGCGTTGGCAAACTCCTCAGCCTCAGTATCGGGCAGGGCAAGAACGTGGTACGCAAGGCGTATCGCGGATTTTCTGCCTATACCGGGAAGGGAAGCAAATTTGCTTATAAGATTCTCAAGGCTGGGTGTCATATCAGAACAATCCGGGCATACCGAGAGAACCGGTTATTTTCTGCATTTCCTCGGAATTTGTGTTTTCAACAGTCTTTATTGCCTCGTTAACTGCGGCAACGAGAATATCCTGCAGAGTTTCGATATCGTCGGGATCAACTATCTCGGGCTTGATATCTATGGAAAGTATCTCTTTCTTGCCGTTAATGGTAACGGTTGCCATTCCGCCGCCTGCGTTTACGGTATATTCCTTTGCATCAAGCTCTTCCTGAAGTGCAGCCATATCTTCCTGCATTTTCTGAGCTTGTCTGAGCATCTGATTCATATTTCCGGGACCTTGGTTAGGAATTCTTACTTTCATTTTTATCCTCCGTTATTCGCCCAGAGAATCCAGCAGGGATGTCTGCATCTCATCTTGGACTAAATTGTTTTGTTTGATTTCTATTTTTATGTTTTTTCCCGTTGCGGTAAGCACCGCTTGGTTAAGGGCAATTAATGCATCGGGCTTGTTTAACATTGAATGACCGATAAAATCGGTGCGGATAATAAGTGTGTTACCGCGAAGCTTTATGTCCGCTTTAGATACAAAGGAAGCGAGATCGCTTCTTGTGCTGAGAGCTTCAACGAATTCAGCAAAAAATTCAAATTCCTCTTCACACGGCTTTTCCGGGAAAGCAGGCTTTTCTGCAGGTATTTCATTCTTTTGCTCTGCCGCAGGTGCGGAAACCGTTACGGGGATGGGTATTTCCTCCGTGACCGGCAAAACGTTTTCAAAAGATGTAGGTGAGGGCGCAGGGCGTTTTTCCAGCTCAGCAACACGGGCAAGCAAAGCTTTGTTTGAATCATCAAGCTTAAGATCGCACATTCGTATCACAGCAAGCTCGATAAGCACTTTTTTGTTCAGCGCGTATCTTGACATTCTGGATTGAGTATCCTCGAGCACAGTAGAAAAATAAAGGATCTTTTCTATATTGCACTTTTTTGCAACGCCACGGAGTATGTTTTCCGCATCTCCGGAATAATAAGTACCGGTTTTTGCAAAATTAGAGGGTGAATATTTAAGCATAAGCAGATCTCTTGTCATTCCGATCAGCTCGTCCAGCAGAGAGGAAAGATTCTTTGCACTTCTGTGGAGATTATCAATCAATTCAAGAGATTCCGGAATGTTTCCGTCAGCAATAAGCGAATACAGCTTTGCAACGGAATCGTTATTGGCAACGCCGAGCTGTTGCGCTACGTATTCGGGAGTAATGGTCTTTACCGTGTTTCCCGCCGTGCAGGATTCCAAAAGCGATAAAGCATCACGCATACCGCCGTCAGCAAGTTTTGCAATAAGCGAAGCGGCAGCTGCTTCTATCGAAATATTTTCCGCTTTTGCAACACGGTTGATGTGGTCTTCGATAGATGTATCGTCGATTCTGCGGAATTCATATCGCTGGCAACGGGAAAGGATGGTGGCAGGTATCTCGTTAAGCTCGGTGGTCGCCAAAATAAAAATAACGTATTCGGGTGGTTCCTCCAGAGTTTTAAGCAATGCGTTAAACGCACTGCCGGATAACATATGTACCTCGTCAATTATATAAACACGCTTTTTAAGGAGGGAAGGGGGATACAGCAATTCTTCTCTCAGATCGCGGATATTATCAACACCGTTGTTGGATGCGGCGTCTATCTCAAGAACGTCGGTCGCACTGCCGCTGTCTATAGATCTGCAAGCTTCACACTCACAGCAGGGATTACCGTTTACGGGAGAAAGACAGTTAACCGCCTTTGCAAGTATTTTTGCGCAGGAGGTTTTGCCGGTTCCTCGTGTGCCGCAAAACAGATAAGCGTGGGAAACCTTGTTTTCAGCGCTTTGATTTTTTAAAATAGTAGTAATATGTTCCTGACCGACTACTTCGTCAAATGTGCGGGAACGCCATTTTCTGTATAAAGCCTGATACATTCGGTTTCCTCCTCTAAAAAAATAAAAATGGATACAGCGTACGGTCATACAACAAAATTCGAACGCCTGCTACACCCGACAACGGAGCTTTCCTCTTCCGGACAGGCGCTCCCGCAACACATCTGCTCTTCCGCTTAATGCTGCTTGGTTCCCCATCTGACATGGTTCACGGACGCAAATTGTGCAGGACCCATCCTTCAACAGATTCTTGCTCCGCCCGGCGGCACAGCAAACGGCCTCATAATGCCATTCACCCCTGCTGTAGCGGATCTCAGGTTCAGGGCACCGCTAACTCCCCGGTTAGTATGACCGTACCCTATATCCATTGTCTTTTTATTATAACAGAAAATATTTGCTTTTTCAATATGTTTAATAAAAATTCCTTGTATTGACTTTATCAGTTTTACTGTGTATAATATAATGAAAGGGTGTGATAATGTGAAAAGTATTTATAAATTGTTCTTCGGTTTTGCAGATGTGGAGAAATGGTTGAACAAGCAAGGTCAAAAGTGCCTTTTGCTAACCTCTGTTTCCGATGGAAAATATACCTTCGCTGAGTGTGATTCTCCCGTTAAATATTTTGTGGATCACACTGACGATTCTCCGTATACAGATGCAAACGGAGAATATATCGAATCTAAAATTGCTTCGGGATATCAGCTTGCGTGTATTAACGGACGTACTTTGTTCTTTTATGCTCCCGCAGACAAGTCGGATTATTCTCAACGATACAAAAATATGCTTTCACATATCAGACTCGTGCTGTTGTCGGTGTTTTCTGTATTCGTTACTTCTATGTGCGTGATGATATACGAAATAAAGCAAATGAGTATTCTTGAGAATGCGGTTTTTGAGGGAATAACGCCCAGAACCGTAGCGCTTATACTTCTCGTTCCCGCAGCCCTTTCTCTGGGAGCGACCGTTATTTATTTTATGGAGATGCTTTCTCTTATTCAAACGAAGAAGGAGGTAGTGAAGATTGAGCAATATGAGCAAGCAGCAGAACAGGATCAAGCTGAAGGCGATAGTGCAGGAGTTTGACCTTAAGCCTTTTTACGAGCCCCCTCATATTGAAGATATTTACGTTGTCCGTCCTGACGTTTCCCGTCCCGGACTTCCTCTTGCGGGATTTTACAAGGATTTTGAAAACGAGCGTATCCAGCTTATCGGTAATATGGAGAACAGTTATCTGGAATCCCTTTCCACCGAAGCGAGATATAAATCGCTGGATGCTTTCTTTTCTTCGAACGTGGTTTGCCTTATTCTTACCAACAGTATTACTCCTTATCCCGAAATGATCGAGCTTGCGGAAAAGTATCGCGTTCCCTTGTATTCCTGCGATTCCGCGACTTCGGTGATCAGCGCCGCAATGAATAACAGACTTCACGTTTATCTGGCTGAGCGTGTCACTCTCCACGGTGTTCTTGTAGAGGTATACGGTGAGGGCGTGCTTATTCTCGGCGATTCGGGCATCGGTAAGAGCGAAACCGCAATCGAGCTTGTAAAACGCGGTCACCGCTTGATTGCAGACGATTCTGTGGATATTAAAAAGGTTTCTTCCACCACCTTGGTAGGAGAAGCACCTGAGCTCATACGACATTATATCGAGCTTCGCGGCATCGGTATAGTTGACGTTAGCCGTATATTCGGTATGGGTTCCGTAAAGGATTCCGAGAAGATTCAGCTTATCATTAATTTTGAGCATTGGGAGCCCGGCAAGGAATACGAACGTCTTGGTATGGATGACGTAACTACGGAGATAATGGGAATTTCCGTTCCTTCTATCACCGTTCCCGTGCAACCAGGCAGAAACTTAGCTGTAATTATAGAAATAGCGGCTATGAATAACCGTCAAAGAAAGATGGGATACAACGCAGCCGCAGAACTAAACGAAAAAATAATGAGTTACGAAAAATAAAGGAGCATTAATTATGTTTTATCTTGGTATAGATCTTGGCGGCACCAATATGGCTGCAGGTATTTGTGATGAGAACGGAAAGATCCTTCTCAAAAAATCCGTTCCCGCACTTCCCGAGCGGGAAGCAGACGTTATTATGGACGATATGGCAAAGCTTTGTCTTGATCTTATTTCCGAAGCGGGACTTAAAGTTTCCGATATAGCTTATGCAGGTATCGCTTCTCCCGGTATTGCAGACCCTGTACACGGAGAAATAGTTTATTCCTGCAATTTTCCCACCTTCGTAAACTATCCTATTTGCGAAGTGCTCGCAAAAAAACTTGGTATAGATAAAGTTCTCGTTGCAAATGATGCAAACGCAGCCGCAAAAGGCGAAGCAGTTTGCGGTGCGGCTAAAGGATATTCCGATTCCGTATTCGTAACCCTTGGCACCGGTGTCGGCGGCGGCATTATTATTGATAAAAAAATTCTCACCGGCTTTAATTTCGCAGGCGCAGAAATCGGTCATATCGTTATCAGCCACGGCGGCAGACAGTGTAACTGCGGCAGAAAAGGCTGTTTTGAAGCATACGCTTCCGCTACCGGACTTATTAAGACCACCAAGGAAAAGATGCTGGCAGATAAAGAAAGCCTTATGTGGCAGGAGTGCGGCGGAAATATTGATGCTGTAAACGGCAGAACCTCCTTTGATGCTATGCGTAAAGGCGATGCGTCCGCAAAAGAAGCGGTTGATGAATATATCAGCTACCTCGCTTGCGGCATAACGGATATTATAAATATTTTCCAGCCCGAGATTCTTTCTATCGGCGGCGGTATCAGCAACGAAAAAGAGTATCTTCTCGCTCCTCTGCGTGAGATCGTAGAGCGTGAGCAGTATTCCAGAAGCTGTGAGAAAAAGACGGAACTCCGTATTGCACAGCTCGGAAATGATGCCGGCATTATCGGCGCCGCTATGCTGGGATTGTAAACAACAGTTGATTTTTGGAGAAAATAATGGCACTTACTGAAATAGCAGCAGAGCTGCTTACTTTGAATACCGTCTGTATGCGGGGGATCGTTATATTCCCCGGCGTGTCGGCGACCTTTGAAATAGGCAGGAAAGCATCCATTTGCGCCGTAAGGGAAGCTGTTAATGAAGACGGTCTTCTCTTTCTGCTTTGCCAGAAGGATCCTTCGGAGATGGAACCTAAGGCAAAAGATCTGCATACCGTGGGCACAATCGTTCACGTTACACATTTTACCAAGCTTTCCAACGGTAATTACCAGGTAATGGTGGACGGTCTGTTCAGAGGAATTGCAGAGCGTGTGGTGGTTGATGGGGGAAGATATATTTCTACCGTCTCCGTTTATCATCCCGAAGACGCCATCGTTCATCCCGAAGATGAAAGTGATGCGATTCACGATGTGATGACCGCCTTTACCGGTTATCTTAAATATATTGCAAAGCCCGTTCCCGAAGTTCTCGAGCGCATAAAAACAATGGACAGCGCCGATGAATTGGCAGATTTTCTTGCCAACGAGTTTCTTGTTAAGTCTGAGGACAGACAAGAGGCGTTAAATACCGTCGATCCCGTGCAGCGTCTTACGGTAATATCCGATATTTTTGCCCGCGAAACCGAGTTGCTGGATACCGAAAATGAAATTCAGCAAAAGGTACGTGTCCGCTTGCAAAAAGCGCAAAAGGATATGTATCTGCGGGAACAGCTTAACGTTATAAAGCAAGAGCTTGGTATGGGATATGATGATGACGATGACGGTGATGAATATTACGAAAAGATCACCGCCGCTTCTCTTCCCGATGAAGTCCGCCAAAAGCTTTACGAGGAAAACACAAAGCTGGGGAAAATGCCCTTCGGCACTGCAGAAGGTACTGTAATACGCAATTACATAGAAACTGTTCTCGAATTACCTTGGAATTCTTTAAGCAAGGACAGAACCGACGTCCGCACCGCTGAAAAGATACTTAACGAAGATCACGACGGTCTTGATAAAGTAAAAGAGCGTATTCTTGAATATATGGCTGTGCGCCAGCTCTCTCCCGAACTTAACGGGCAGATTCTTTGCCTTGTAGGCCCTCCCGGTGTAGGTAAGACTTCTATCGGTAAATCCATAGCACGTGCCACCAACAGAAAATACGTGCGTATCTCTCTCGGTGGCGTCCGTGATGAGGCAGAGATAAGAGGACACAGAAAGACATACATCGGCTCAATGCCGGGCAGAATTATGAACGGTCTTAAGCTTGCGGGAACCAGAAACCCCGTAATGCTTCTTGATGAGGTGGACAAGCTTACTCGGGACGCTCACGGCGATCCTACCAGCGCGCTTTTGGAGGTGTTGGATTCCGAGCAAAACCGTGCGTTCAGAGATCATTTTATCGAACTGCCCTTCGATCTTTCGGAGTGTATGTTTATAACCACTGCGAATACTACCGAAACCATTCCTCAGCCGTTGCTTGACAGAATGGAAGTTATATTTATGGATAGCTATTCTTTCGAAGAAAAAATGTCCATAGCAAAAAATCACCTTATACGCAAACAGCTTAAAAGACACGGTCTTAACGGCCGTACAGTTCGGTTTACCGATGACGGTATCGCTATGATCATTCAGCGATACACCAAGGAAAGCGGTGTGCGTAATCTTGACAGAGAGATTGCTTCCGTGTGCCGTAAGATTGCAAAGCTTATGGTTTCCGATGGTAAAAAATCCTACCGTGTTGATGAAAAATCCGTAGTAACCTTGCTCGGTCCCGAAAAGTATCTGCCCGATCTTATATACGATAAGGACGAGGTGGGTGTTGTTAACGGTCTGGCGTGGACATCGCTGGGCGGTGAAATGCTCCGTGTGGAATGCGTTACTATGTCAGGTACGGGAAGACTAGAGCTTACGGGACATCTCGGCGACGTTATGAAGGAATCCGCAAAGGCGGCTGTAAGCTATATCCGCAAGCACTCAGATACTTTGGGCGTAAGCAAAGATTTCCACAAGGAATTGGATATCCATATTCACGTTCCCGAAGGAGCTATCCCCAAGGACGGACCTTCCGCGGGTGTAACTATCACTACAGCACTCGTTTCCGAATTAACCGGCAGAACGGTAAAACAATCCGTGGCTATGACGGGTGAGATCACCCTTACCGGCAGAGTGCTTCCCATCGGCGGCTTGAAGGAAAAATGTATGGCGGCAAAGAAAGCGGGAATTACTACCGTTATCATCCCCAAGGATAACCTTAAGGATATCGTTAATTTCGCTCCCGAGCTTAAAGAAGGTCTGGAGTTTGTTCCCGTTTCCGAGGTGGGCGAGGTGCTCAAAACCGCTATTAACGAGAGGTAACGTATATGGAAATGAACGTATGCGGACTTAATTTACATAATACCGTGTTGGACGTTACCGCAGGCGCGCCCAAGCAGCTTTTGAAGGAAGGCTTGCCCCAGATAGCTTTGTCGGGTCGCTCCAATGTAGGAAAAAGCTCCCTTGTTAACTGCTTGCTTGGCAGAAAAAAGCTTGCCCGCGTAAGCTCCGAGCCGGGTAAAACCATAACCGTTAACTTCTATCTTGTTGATAAATCCTTATATCTCGTAGACCTTCCGGGCTACGGCTTTGCCAGACGAAGCGAAAGCGATAAAAGACGTTGGTCCAACCTTACACAGGGCTATTTTAAGGATAACAACGCTCTTTGCCACGTGCTGCAGCTTATAGATATCAAGGTCGGCATCACCGCAGATGATGCGGATATGATCGCGTATATGAATCATTACGAGATTCCCTATACCATCGTAGCTACTAAGTGCGATAAGCTTAATAAAACCACTCTTGCCGCATCTGCGCAAAAGCTGGTTTCCGATCTTCGCCTCCGCCACGGCACCGAGTGCATTCTCTTTTCTTCGGAAAAATGCCTGGGCAGGGAAGAGGTCTGGAAGCGAGTAGTCCAATATAAGCAAGTATAAATTACCCCAAGAAGCCTAACGGCTTCTCGGGGACCCCGACAACAATATGCGTACTTGGAATGAAAGTACGCATATTTTTAAATTTTTTTGCTTTTTTACCCAATAAATTCACTCCTGAAAACACTTTATATACGGAAGGACGGTGAACGATGATGAAAAACGAAATAATATCCGAATACGTTGAAAAGGTTTTCGCCTTTTCGTTAAAGCGTACCTACAGCTATGACGAGGCAGAGGAACTTTCACAGGAAATCCTTACCACGGCGTTAAAAGAATTGCCAAAGCTGAAAAACGAACAAAGCTTTGAGTTTTGGTTTTGGGGCTTGGCAAACAACGTAACAAAGACTTTCAGCCGTAAGATGGGCAAACAGCGCGCGATGTTTACCTATGATGTACCTGAAAATTTTACTTACGAGGATGATACCGATACCGTGGACGAAGAGTTGTATTCATCTCTTCGCAGATCGGTAGCAATGCTTTCCAAAACGTATCGTGATATTATCGTTTTGCATTATTACGATAATCTTTCCGTAAAACAGATCTCTGAACGCCTGTGTATTCCGGAAGGCACGGTAACTTGGCGCCTTTCCGAAGCGCGGCGAAAGCTTACAAAGGAGTGTAATGAAATGAACGAAACTGCTCTCAGACCCAAAACAATGCATATAAATATTCACGGCAGCGGAAATTATAACGGCACTACCATTCCGTTTCCAACGGTTTATATCGACGACGCTTTGTCGCAGAATATACTTTGTTATTGCTACGAAGAAGCCCATAGTATCGAGGAATTATCAAAATACTGCGGTGTTCCCGCGTATTATATTGAGGATCGTGTGGATAACCTTGTTAAACGCAATGCAGTTATCGAGCAAACCAAGGGTAAATACCGTACGGATTTTGTTGTCTGGTCGGATAAATACGGTATTTATCTTGAGGAAAACGCGGAAAAAGCCCTGCTTCCTATGATGGATAAGATTTTTGATGCTTTGAAAAAGATAGCGGAGGAAGCAAAAAATATTAATTTTTACAGAGGCGGCAAAAACGAAGACGATTTGTTTTATCTTTACGGCGTTCAGGCTTTCAATTACCTGCGCTCTGCCTATTGTAAAATGCCCCGTGTAGAGATAAAACCCAAATATGACGGATATCGGTGGTCTTATATCGGTAGTATCGAAACGGGCGCCCATCCCAGAATCGGGATTACGGTCAACTGTTGCGGTAATTACGGAACAAACGGCGGATATTCTCACGATGTTTACTGCCACTTCGGAAACATCAACTTCCGCCCTATGATGACCGATAATTTAATTAACGCCTGCGTTGATATCGTTCTTCACGGCGCAACCGAGGATACAGAAAGTGCGGCAGAGGCTATTCAAAAGGGATATATCAAGCGTGATGAAAACGGTTCTTTGGCCGTTACCGTTCCGCTTTTTAAAAAGGAGCAAAGTGACGAATTTTTCGCACTTACCGAAAAGTATCTTTTTCCCTTGGGCGAGGAATACGCGCAGTGCGTGGATTCACTTCTTGCCGGCTATAAAAAGCTGTTCCCCAAGCACTTGCAGGATGAAGCAGACTTTTTTACCCGTCATCTGTTCTTTTCGCTGTTCGCCGTTTTAATCAAGTATTGGCAGAGAACGGGTGTTGTTAAAATGCCCTCCGAAGATTTCCACTGCGACGTGCTGCTGAATTTCAAATAAAAAACAAGGACACAATGCCCGTTTTTGACGGAAATTGTGTCCTTTTTGTTCGTGGGGAGATTGAATTTCCTCGGTAGAGGGAGTCTTAATTGCTCATAAACTCGGAAGCAGAGCTACACAAGGTGATGCTTGCGCGAGCGTTTCTGATCATAACCTTTAAATAAACGTTTCCGTTTCCGGTGAGGGTGAAGGTCTGGTTAGGCGTTGTAAAGATGTATCCAGCTTCTTGAAGCTGTGCATAGACGTTGTGTACGCCGGGATTGAGCTGGAAGGTGGTTGCTCCGTTTGCGTCGCCCGATCCATAAAGTGCACCGTCGAAATAAATATTGTTTCGTACAGTTTGTAATTTACCCGAATAAGTATTGATACTGCCGATACGAATGTGTACGGTGCCGGGCATAGAAGCAAGTCTGGCAGCTTCTTCAGCCTGACGCTGTCTTTTCGCTTCGGCTTCCTCTCTGCGGCGTTTTTCCCTTGCCTCATTCTCCTTATGAATTTGTTCGTCCAAAGTCAGCAGTGCCTCTTTGATGTTATCTGCTCTGTTGCTTTCAAGGAGATTGATCAATGCGGGAATATTTTTCATATCAGCATCAGAAATAATTCTGATTTTTTTAAGCTTGTCTTCATATTCCTTCTTTTGTTTCTCTAATTTTGTGCGTGCAGGCTGGTTTTCATCGCGTTGTTTTCTGAGAGCGGCCGCAAAGTCGCTATCGTATCGGTCGTCTTCTTTCTTGTCCTCTTCTTTTGCTTTCTCAAGCTTGTTTTTATACTCGGCTTCGATCTTGGCTATTTCGTCAGCCACTTTCCTTGAATTTTGCTTAGAAATTATTGAAGACGCAATTATTTTTACGATAAATCCCAAAGGAGCGACGACTAATCCTAACCACACTATTTTAAATATTGCGATAATCGCAATTCCTGCGGCTAAGCAGAGCCATGCAAATATTGAAAAAACACGAACGTTAGATTTTCTTTTTTTATTAAATACGCCTTTGGCCTGCTCAATAGCATATTCCTTTTCGAATTCGCAGCGTGAAACGTGGCGAGTGTCATAATCAGCGTAGTCGAGGCTTACATTGTCCTCAATTTTATCGAGATTTTGTAATCCTTTTGAAATGGTTTGCAGCTCACGCTGAATTATTTGCATCTCTTTCAAAGTTTGGATGTCTTCTTGTTTTGTGCTCATAGTTGCCTCCCGTGATTTTTTGTTTTGATTTCGGTTTTCAAAAATAAAAAATGCGCCAACCGAAGTCAGCGCACCGAAAAACGCAAACACCGATTGTCGCCAAACAAATTTCAGCAATCAGAAGGATAACCTTACACAATCACTGACGGAATCTGCGCTTTTGCTAAATTCATACAATGATTGTGCACAACGAAAAAAAGGTATAATTCACCCTTTTTAAATAACGTAAAATATCCCTATGGTTGCTTATAAAATTTGTTTGGCATATTTATTATATCACGCTTTTATTGTTTTGTAAACCCCTTACGAGCAAAAAAGACACATCACAATGGATTTCTCCAAAACGATGTGTCTGATTTTTTACTTAAAAGTTTTTGCTAAGCTTTTTTCAAAAAGCGCCCTTAAATCACTTATTTGCTTGCTTCTTCAACTGCAACTGCGCAAGCAACGGTAGCGCCAACCATGGGGTTGTTACCCATACCGATAAGTCCCATCATTTCAACGTGAGCGGGAACGGAGGAGGAGCCTGCGAACTGTGCGTCGGAGTGCATACGGCCCATAGTGTCGGTCATACCGTAGGAAGCGGGACCTGCAGCCATATTATCGGGGTGGAGAGTACGTCCTGTACCGCCGCCGGATGCTACGGAGAAGTAGCTTACGCCGTTTTCGGTACACCACTTCTTATAGGTACCTGCAACGGGATGCTGGAATCTGGTGGGGTTGGTGGAGTTACCGGTAATGGAAACGCCAACGTTCTCCAGCTTCATTATAGCAACGCCTTCGGGAACGTTATCAGCGCCGTAGCATCTAACGTTTGCACGGGGACCGTTGGAATAAGGAGTTTCGGAAACAACGGTTACGGTTTCGGTATAAGGATCGAACTCGGTCTGTACGTAGGTAAAGCCGTTGATACGGGAGATGATGAAAGCAGCATCCTTGCCGAGACCGTTAAGGATAACGCGGAGGGGCTGATTTCTTACCTTGTTTGCGTTGAGAGCGATCTTGATTGCGCCTTCAGCAGCAGCGAAGGATTCGTGTCCTGCCAGGAAGCAGAAGCATTCGGTTTCTTCGGAGAGAAGCATTTTGCCAAGGTTACCGTGGCCGAGACCAACCTTGCGGTTTTCAGCAACGGAGCCGGGGATACAGAAGGACTGAAGACCGATACCGATAGCGGCAGCAGCGTCAGCAGCCTTTACACAGCCGGTCTTGATAGCGATAGCGCAACCGACGGTGTATGCCCAAACTGCGTTTTCAAAGCAGATAGGCTGGGTTTCTCTAACGATCTTATCGCAATCGATACCCTTTGCGAGGGTGATCTCTTTGCATTCTTCGATAGAGTTGATACCATATTCCTTAAGCACTGCGAGGACCTTGTCCGCGCGGCGTTCATAGCTTTCAAAAAGTGCCATATTTCGTTACCTCCTTACTGTTTGCGGGGATCGATGTAGGTCTTACCGTCATCGAATCTGCCGTAGTGACCGAGAGACTTGTTGTAAGCAGTGGTGGGATCGTCGCCCTTCTTGATGAAATCGGTCATCTTGCCGAGAGAAACGAACTCGTAACCGATAACCTGATTGTTTTCATCGAGAGCCATACGGGTAACGTAGCCTTCTGCCATTTCAAGGTAACGAACGCCCTTAGCTTTGGTACCGTACATAGTACCTACCTGAGAACGTGCGCCCTTACCGAGGTCTTCAAGACCTGCGCCGATAGACAGACCGTCATCGGAGAAAGCGGACTGAGAACGTCCGTAAACGATCTGGAGGAACAGCTCACGCATAGCGGTATTGATAGCGTCGCAAACCAAGTCGGTGTTGAGAGCTTCGAGAATGGTCTTGCCGGGGAGGATTTCAGCCGCCATAGCAGCGGAGTGAGTCATACCGGAGCAACCGATAGTCTCTACGAGAGCCTCTTCGATAATACCGTTTTTAACGTTGAGGGAAAGTTTGCAAGCGCCCTGCTGAGGTGCGCACCAGCCTACACCGTGTGTAAAAGCGGAAATGTCGCTTACTTCTTTAGCCTTCACCCATTTGCCTTCTTCGGGAATGGGAGCGGGACCGTGGTTGGGACCCTTGGCTACGACACACATATGCTCGACTTCTTTTGAATAGTTGATCATACTTTTAGTCCTTTCTGGTATATGTTATTTTTTAATAATTTCTGCGTTGTAAGCGCCGAATGCGTTGGCTGCATTGGATTCGTCGGTATCGATATGCATAGCATCGGCAAAAGAGGGACTTACTCTGATAACTACGTCATCAAAAATAAGTGCACGGGGAGTATCAAGCTTTGCCAGTACGATCTCTTTGTCTGCCACACCGAACTTCTCTGCGGTTTCGGGAGTGAGATGAACGTGGCGCTGTGCCGCGATCGCACCCTCGGTAAGCTCAACTTCGCCTGCGGGGCCGACAAGCTTAACGGGAGCGCTGCCCTTCAGGTCGCCGGATTCTCTTACGGGAGCGCTTATTCCCAGCGTTCTTGCGTCGGTAAGCGAAACTTCAACCTGAGAAGCTTTGCGTGCGGGGCCGAGCACGGAAACGTTTTTAATGGTGTTTTTGGGACCTACAACGTCAACGCGTTCTTCGCAAGCAAACTGACCGGGCTGGGACAGCATTTTCTTAACAGTGAGCTCGTGTCCTGCGCCGAACAGTGTTTCAATATCCGCCTGAGAAAGGTGAACGTGGCGTGCAGAGGTCTCTACAAGTACTGTGTTTGCCATATATTGTATCTCCTTACATCATTTTTCACAGTATTATACTACAAAATGCCGTTCTTGTAAACAACAAAATGCAAAAAACTGTTGAATTTTTTCTCAATATATGGTATTATATTTTGGATATTAATGTGGGGTACTGTTATGGATTACAAGATATCGGAAAATGTAAAGAACGTAAAGCCTTCCGCAATACGCGAAATATTCAAATTTCTCTCCGTTCCGGGGCTTATCTCCTTTGCGGCAGGAAATCCTTCGCCCGAATCATTTCCCGCAGATGAGCTGCAGAAAGTTTCGAACGAGATCTTTTCCTGCAATGCCTCCGCCGCTCTTCAATACGGCACTACGGAAGGATACGCACCTCTCCGTGAGTGGGTAAAGCAACGTCTTACCGATAAGTTTTCTTCTTTCAAGGAAAACGATGAGGTCATAATAACCACGGGCGGACAGCAGGGAATAGATCTTTGCGCCCGGGTTATGCTTAATCCCGGCGATACGGTGATATGTGAAAAACCTTCATTTATCGGTGCGCTTAACGCTTTCCGTGTGTGTGGCGCAAATACTGTGGGAGTGGAGCTTGAGCAGGACGGTATGTCCGTATCAGGACTTGAGCAAGCGATAAAAGAAAACCCGAACACAAAGCTTATCTATCTTATTCCCACGTTTCAGAATCCTATGGGAATAACCACAAGTCTTGAAAAACGCAAAGCTATTTATGATATCGCTTTAAAGAACGGTATCGTTATTCTTGAAGATAACCCTTACGGCGAGCTTCGCTTTGCGGGAAAAGACGTACCTACCGTAAAATCCATAGATACAGAGGGAATAGTCGTATACACTTCCTCTTTTTCCAAAATATTGTCCTCCGGAATGCGTGTCGGCTATCTTTGCGGCCCCAAACAGATTATTGACAGATGCGTTGTTGTTAAACAAGCCAATGACGTTCATACCAACCTTTTCTTCCAAATGCTGGTAAGCAAGTATCTGGAGGAATACGATATCGATGCACATATCGAAACCATAAAGGATCTTTACAGACGAAAAGCGAATTTGATGATAGGCTGTCTTGAGCACGGTCTTTCCGAAGAAGTCAGCTTCACCCGTCCCGAGGGCGGTCTGTTTTTGTGGGTTACGTTGCCCAATGGCGACTCAAGCGAGCTGTTTAAGGCTTGTATTGAGAATAACATAGCTGTGGTTGACGGTAAGGCTTTTTTACCTCAGCCTGCGCCTTACAGTTCTGTGCGGTTGAACTATTCAATGCCCTCCGACGAGCAGATAATACAAGGAATCGACGTTTTTTGCTCTACTGTTAACGAATATATCAAGAGGTAAATTAAATGGCAGAATTTTCAAAAGATAAAAAGACTATACTTTCGGGTATAAAGCCCTCCGGCGAATTAACGTTGGGCTCTTATATAGGTGCAATCAGAAACTGGAAACAGCTCCAGGAAGACTATAACTGTATATACTGTATTGCCGACCTTCACGCTATCACCGTAAGGCAGGATCCCGCACTGCTTAGAAAGCGCACCATAACGCAGTTGGCACAGTATATTGCCTGCGGTCTTGATCCCGAAAAAAACGTTCTCTTCCTTCAGAGCCACGTTCCCGCCCACGCAGAATTGGGCTGGGTGCTTAATTGCTACACTATGGTGGGCGAGCTTAACCGTATGACGCAATTTAAAGATAAATCCGCAAAGCACGCCGATAACATAAATGCAGGTCTTTACGATTATCCCGTATTGATGGCGGCTGATATTCTTCTTTATCAGACAGATCTCGTTCCCGTAGGCGAAGATCAGAAGCAGCACGTTGAGCTTTGCCGCGATATTGCAAACCGCTTTAACGGCGTTTACGGCGACGTTTTCAAAATGCCCGAGCCTTTTATTCCCAAGCTGGGCGCAAGGATCATGAGCCTTTCCGATCCCGAATCCAAGATGAGCAAGTCCGAGAGTGATAACGGATGTATCTGCCTGCTTGACAGACCCGAGGATATTATGGCTCGCTTTAAGCGCGCTGTTACCGATAGTGATACCTGCGTGCGTTTCGATCCCGTAAATAAAAAAGGTATATCCAACCTTATGACGATATGCTCTGCCGCCACCGGAATGACCTTTGAGCAGATAGAAAATCAGTTTGCTGGTAAAGGTTACGGCGAGTTTAAGCCTTTTGTAGGCGAAGCTGTTGTTGAGATGCTTCGTCCCGTAAGAGAAGAAACGGAAAGACTTCTCAAGGATAAAGCATATCTCAACTCCGTTCTTGATAACGGAGCACAGCAAGCGTCTTATCTTGCAAGACGCACCCTTTCCAAGGTTTACCGCAAGGTAGGCTTTTATTCCACGGATAAATAATAAAATTTTGAGGTGTATTTGTGTCAAAGAAAAAGCCTGAATACGATAGCCACTCAATTTCATCACTTAAAGGAGCGGACAGAGTACGTCTGCGTCCCGCTGTTATCTTCGGAAGTGATGGTCTTGAGGGCTGTGAGCATTCATTTTTCGAAATACTTTCAAACTCAATAGACGAAGCGCGAGAGGGATACGGTAACGTAATTAACGTAACCGTGTTCAATGACCACGCAATGATAGTCGAAGACTTCGGCAGAGGCGTACCTCTCGATTGGAACGAAAAAGAGGGAAGATATAACTGGGAGCTTGTATACTGTGAGCTTTATGCAGGCGGTAAATACGATAAACAAGGCGGGAGTCCTTACGGATATTCCTTGGGTACCAACGGTCTCGGTGCCTGCGCTACTCAGTATGCTTCAGAATATATGACAGTTACCTCCTGCTCCCGCGGTGTTAAGTCAACTATGGAGTTCTCCAAGGGAAACCCCGTAGGTGAACTGCAAAAGGAGCCTTGCGCCAAGGGCAAAAGCGGTACCACAGTAAAATGGAAGCCGGATTTTGACGTATTTACCGATATTTCCATTCCTTACGAGTTCTTTACAGAGGTGCTGAAGCGTCAGGCTGTTGCCAACGCAGGACTCACTTTGGTTCTTAATTGGCAAAACGCCGATGGAAGCTGGAAAAAAGATGAATACCTGTATCCTAACGGAATAATGGATTATATCAATGAAACCGTTGGTATGGGATATTTGACAGAACCCGTCCAGTATTCCTGCGAACGCGTGGGAAGAGATCGTGCCGATCAGCCGGATTACAACTTGCTTATAAATTTTGCTTTTTGTTTTTCCAACGAATCGAATTTCATTGAATATTACCACAATTCATCTTTCCTTGAGCACGGCGGTTCTCCCGAAAAAGCCGCTAAGACCGCTTTTGTATACGCTATTGATAAATATCTTAAGGATAACGGTAAATATACAAAATCCGAGAGTAAGGTAACGTGGAACGATGTTGCGGATTCATTGGTTCTTGTAACTAACTGCTTCTCTACTGCGACTTCTTATTCCAACCAGACAAAAAAAGCTATAACAAACGTATTTATTGCCGATGCGATGACGGATTTCTTCAAGCAAAAGCTTGAGGTGTACTTTGCGGAAAATCCCGCTGCGGCAGATAAGGCGTGCCAGCAGGTGTTGGTTAATAAACGCAGCCGCGAATCTGCGGAGAGCATGCGTCTTAACGTAAAGAAAAAGCTTACCACCACGCTTGATATAAACAACACGGTTGATAAGTTCGTAAACTGTCGCAGTAAGGATCCCGAAGTATGCGAACTGTATATCGTTGAGGGTGATTCAGCACTTACCAGTTGTAAGTTGGCAAGAGATCCATCTTTTCAGGCAATAATTCCCGTAAGAGGTAAAACGCTTAATTGTCTTAAAGCGTCTTACGAAGCCATATTCAAAAGCGATATTATCGTCGATCTTCTTAAAGTTATCGGCTGCGGAGTTGAAATTAAGGCAAAGGGAAGCAAAAACCTTACCGAATTCAACCTTGCTGCTTTGCGTTGGTCAAAGATAATCATCTGTA
The DNA here is from genome assembly GCA_964485815.1 of uncultured Oscillospiraceae bacterium. Taxonomy (GTDB): domain Bacteria; phylum Bacillota; class Clostridia; order Oscillospirales; family CAG-382; genus SFLA01. The sequence continues at coordinate 9,073 of CAZAJX010000013.1, read as the reverse complement.
CCGATGCCGACGAAGACGGATACCAGATAAGAACGCTTATTCTCACACTGTTTTACCGTCTGCTTCCCACTCTAATAAGAGAGGGAAGAGTGTATATCGCGGAAACGCCTCTGTACGAGATAACCACCAAGGATGATACCTTCTTTGCTTATGATGAGCAGGAAAAAGCATCTATTCTTTCCAAGATCGGCAACGCCAAATATACCATTCAGCGTTCAAAGGGTCTTGGTGAAAACGATGCCGATATGATGTCCCGTACAACTATGGCGCCTGCTACCAGAAAACTTGTGCGTATCACTCCCGATGACGAAGCGAAAACATACGAAATGTTTGACGTTCTGTTGGGTGATAACCTTGCCGGCAGAAAGCAGTTTATTGCGGAAAACGGTGCAAGATATCTTGATCTTGCAGATTATTGATAGGGAGGTATAATTATGGCTAAAAAGAAAAAAGTCGAACCTGCTCCTATCAAGCTTGCAGAAGTTGTCAATACTCCAATTACCGAAATACTTGAAAGCAATTATATGCCCTACGCTATGAGCGTAATCGTTTCCCGTGCTATTCCCGAAATTGACGGTCTTAAGCCTTCCCACAGAAAGCTTTTGTACTCCATGTATAAAATGGGACTTATGACCGGGCAAAAGGTAAAAAGCGCCAAAGTTGTCGGTCAGACAATGATGCTCAACCCCCACGGCGATGCGGCTATATACGAAACACTTGTCCGTCTTACTACGGGCAGAGAATCCCTTTTGCATCCTCTTATAGAATCCAAGGGTGCTTTCGGTAAACAGTATTCCGATATGGTGTTTTCCGCATCCCGTTATACCGAATGTAAGCTTGCTCCCATTTGCGAAGAGCTTTTCGACGGTATCGACAGGGACGGTGTTGACTTTGTAGATAATTACGACGGAACTATGAAGGAGCCTACGCTTCTTCCCGTTTCGTTCCCCAATATTCTTGTTGCACCCAATAACGGTATTGCGGTAGGTATGACCAGCCGTATATGCTCCTTTAACCTGGGCGAACTGTGCGACGCAACATCGCTGTTTCTTAAAAACGGACACGTTACCGTGCCCGAACTTTTGGAAATAATGCCTGCACCTGATTTTCCCACAGGCGGTCAGCTTATTTACGATAAAGAAAAGATGGCTGATATCTATTCTACCGGCGTGGGAACATTCCGTGTTCGTTCAAAGTGGCGTGTTGAGGGAAATCATATTGAAATATACGAAATCCCCTATACTACCACTGCGGAAAAGATCAGAGATTCCATAGTTAAGCTGGTTAAAGAGGGCAAGGTTAAGGAGATCTCCGATGTACGTGACGAGATCGGTCTTCACGGACTTACCCTTACTATCGATATCAAGCGCGGTGCAGATCCCGATAAGCTTATGGCAAAGCTTTGTAAGTCCACTCCTTTGGAGGATACCTTCGGATGTAACTTCAATATCCTTATCGGCGGTGTTCCCCGTACCTTGGGAATTCCTGAGATTATCGAAGAGTGGAGCGCTTTCCGTGTAGAATGTCTGCGTCGTAACTATATTTACGATCTGGGCAAGAAAAGCGATAAACTTCATCTTTTGTACGGCTTGCGCAAGATATTGCTGGATATAGATAAAGCAATTGCGATAATCCGTCATACCGAAAACGAAAAAGACGTTGTCCCCAATTTGATGAAGGGCTTCGATATTGATAAGATACAAGCGGAATTTGTAGCCGATATCAAGCTGAGAAATCTTAACAGAGAGTACATTCTCAACCGCACGGAAGAGATAGGAGATCTTGAAAAAGAAATCGAAGAACTCAAGAGTCTTATAGCCTCCGAGCGTAAGATACGCAACGTTATTATCAAACAACTGGGCAAGATAAAAGATAAATACGGCAAGCCCCGCAAGACTGAGGTTCTCAGTTCCGAAAGTGTTACCGCTGTTTCCGATGAACCTAAATTTGAAGATTATCCCTGCTTTATGTTCGTAAGTAAGGAAGGTTATTTCAAGAAATGCCTTCCCGCATCCTTGCGCGGCAGCGATGTTCAAAAGTTTAAAGAAGGCGACGAACTGCTTATAAGCACGGAAACTACCAATGGCGCCGAGGTATTGTTCTTTACCAATCACGCTCAGGTTTATAAAGCTCATATGTATGATTTTGACGATGTCAAAGCATCTGCTTTGGGCGAATATGTTCCCGCAAAGCTGGGCTTTGAAGACGGGGAAAAGGTTGTAGCTGCCCACGCAATGTCAGATTTCAACGGTAACTTCGTTGTTTTCTATGAAAACGGAAAAGCAGTTAAATTCCCTGCGGAGGTTTATAAAACCGTAACAAACCGCAAAAAATTAACCAATGCCCTTGCCTCCGGATCGGTGGCGGTAGGAGTTTTCAGGGGCGGAAACGATAAGCAGGAATACCTCATTATCTCTTCCGCATCCAGAGCTTTGCTCATAAAAGAAAAGCAAATAACCGAAAAATCCACCAGAAGTGCATCCGGTGCTACGGTTATGACACTTAAAAAAGGTCATACCGTTATCAGCGCATCTGTGTATGATCCCAATGTACGGGCTTTGGAAAAAGAAAGCCGTTACCGTAAATCTTCGTTGCCGTCTACCGGCGGACTTTTCGAGGATGACGATCCCGAACTTAACCAAATGACATTAATTTAAACTTTATCGGAAAGGGGTGTTCTCGTTGAAGAAAATATTCTTTCAATATATTGCCGATCTTTTGGCTTTTGCAGCGCTTATCATTGCCTCGATAGTGTCATTCTCTTTTAAGAATGTTCTTTCGGGCTGGATATGCTTATCGGTTGCTTTAGTCTTTGCGGTAATTATTGTTACCGTCGAGCTGATCAAGTTGAGATGGAAGCTTCCCGAGCAAACCGAAAAATCCATTTCTGCGCTTACCGTAAGCTTTTTGATGAAACTGGAGCATCCCGCGATACTTGTTGATGATCACGGTAAACTTATTTGGCATAACGAAGCGTTGTCCGCGATAGACAAAGCAAAAACAGCCAAGCACGGTGTAAATATCGGCGATATCTTCGACGGTGTATTACTGCCGCGAAAGAATAACGATGACAGCGGGCCTGCAGAATACGAAGCGGATAACCGTCATTTTACCGTTCAGCATTATCCGGTGTTCGGCTCTGCAAAAAGATATGATCTTTGCATTATGTACGATGATACCCCTTTGTTTGAGCGTAAGAAGTACATTTCAATGCATAATCCTGCGGTAATGTATATCGTTGTGGATAACTTTTCAGAACTGGCGCAGGGATTAAAGGATAATTACCGTGCATCATCCGCGAAGGTCAGCTCCGTGCTTACCGAATGGGCTGCCACCTTTAACGGTCTTATCAAGGAATTCGAACGCGATAAATACATCTGCGTTTTTGACGAGCAGTACGTTTCCGATATGATCGAATCGGATTTTGATATTATTGATCTCGTTTCCGCAGTAACCGCTTCGGACGGTGGCGCACCTCTTACCATTTCCATCGGCGTCGCCGCGATCGACGGCTCCTTCTCGGAAAAAGAGGAAACAGCTATGCAGGCGCTTCAGCTTGCTCTTCAAAAGGGTGGTGCGCAGGCTGTTGTACGCGACCGCACTCAGGCGCGTAATTACGGCGCAAGAGTCCGTGCCGCAAAAAAGGACAGTAAAGGTCCTTCCCGCAATGCGGCTTTTGCTCTCGGAAATCTTATCGAAAATGCTTCAAACGTAATAATTATGGGACATAAAAATCCCGATTTCGATTCTATCGCATCTTGCGTGGGAATTGCAAGACTTGCCTTTATGTACGGTAAAAGACCGTTTATAATCGTAAGCGAACGGGATATGGATATTGCGCCTGCAATGCAGATGCTTTCGGGCTTGGAAGAGTATAAGAACGTATTTGTCGATGACATTTATGCTCAAGAGCTTATTACTCCTTCCGCGTTGCTTGTCGTAGTGGACGTTAATAATATAGATGTCTTGGCATCTGCCGAGGTGTTTAACAACGCTTCTCAGATCGCTATTATCGATCACCATATCAAAAAAGAAGATTTTACACGTTCCATAGCTCTTGAGTTTATCGATCCTTCCGCTTCTTCTGCATCCGAGCTTGTCAGTGAAATTCTTGAAGAAAAGCTTCCCGCAGGAGCAATGAAGAAAGAAGAGGCAATTTTGTTGTTCGCAGGAATTTTGCTGGATACACAAAACTTTACCCGAGGCACGGGCGTGCGTACCTTTGGCGCTTCATTCTATTTGCGCAGTCTTGGCGCAGATCCCGGTGAAGCGAAAGAATTGTTCAAAAACGATCTCGACGAATATATCAAGCTTGCCCGTATCGAGCGTAATATCTACAGATACAGAGATAATATTGCCGTTTCTTTCTTTGACGGAGTAGGAACGGATGTTGACTATCGTTTGTGCTGTACCGTTGCAGACCGTATGCTTACAATCGAAAACGTTGATGCTTCATTTGTCGTCTGCCAGGTGGGAAGCGACGTGCGCATTTCCGCCCGCTCTCACAGTGACGAGCTGAACGTGGGCACCGTCATGACACATTTCGGCGGCGGCGGCAGATTTGATGCGGCGGCTTGCAAGATTGAAAACAGCGAAACAAACGAAATTTTAAAACAGTTGGAAACCGCAATAGATGATTTTTGCGATGGAAAATTAAGGAGGAAAGACGATGAAAGTACTGCTTCTTGAGGATGTACGCAGTCAGGGAAAAAAGGGTGAGATTATCGAGGCTTCCGATGGATATGCCAGGAATTTTCTTATCCCGAAAAAGCTTGCTGTAGAAGCAACTCCTCAGATACTTACAGAATATAAAAACAAAAAAGCATCCGAGGCACACAAAAAAGCCGAGGAAAAGAAGGCGGCTCAGGAGGCTGCCGCAAAGATCGACGGTAAGAGTATCGTTTACCGTGCTACCGGCGGAGCTGACGGCAGACTGTATGCCGCAGTAACCGCTTCCGATCTCAGCGCAAAGATAAACGAAACCTTTGGTATCAACGTAGACAAGCGTAAGCTCGTTCTTAATGATAATATTAAAAACGTTGGCGAATACAATGTAACAGTTAAGCTTTATCCGGAAATTTCCGCGAAACTTAAAGTAATAGTAGAAAATTAAGGAACGGAAGATTATAATGCCCGAAATTGATTCTATTCGACAGATGCCATATTCCTTGGAGGCAGAGCAGGCGATACTGGGAATTATCCTTGTTGACCCGCAAAAAATTGCCAGGATAAGTGAAAAGGTAAAAAGTGAAGATTTTTATCTTGAACGTCACGCGGTAATATATAACGCAATGACCGGTATGTTCCGCAGTAATGTGGAGATTGACATCGTTACGCTCATTGAACAAATCACCAAAATGGGCACTTATTCCGAAGGAGATGCGGCAAAGTATATCAAACAGCTTGTTGATATGGCTTCCGCCGCTACAAATATTGACGAATACGTTCGTATCATAAAGGATAAGACCGTACTTCGCCAGCTTATATCTGCGGCAAAGGAGATTACCGATAACGCTTATTCTGAAATCGGTGAGGTTCGTGATATTGTAGATTCTGCGGAAAAGGCTATTTACGATATTTCTGCCGATAAGTATTCAGATCGTTTTATGCACATAAGGGAAGCCATTGTTCAGGCGCTGGATATTTATCACGAGCTTGAGAAAAATCCTGAAGGAGCTACCGGATATAAAACGGGATTTTCGTCATTGGATAGATACTTGCTCGGACTCGGTCCCGGTGATCTGGTCATTCTCGGCGCACGTCCCGGTGTAGGCAAAACATCGTTTGCTTTGAATATTGCCGCGAATATCGCGCGGTCTTCCAAAAAAGAGGTTGCTATATTCTCTTTGGAAATGACAGCAGATCAGTTGGTAAACCGTATGCTGTCCACCGAGGCGGCGGTTCACAGCTCTGCATTGCGTACCGGCAGAATTTTGCCCGAGGAATGGAGCAGAATAGCAACAGCGGCATCTTTGCTTTCCTCTTTGGATATATTGATCGATGATACTTCTGATATAACCACAACTGCCATGAAAGCAAAGCTTCGCAGATGTAAAAATCTCGGACTCGTTGTTATCGACTACCTACAGCTTATCAGGGGCGAAAGCCATACGGATAATAAGGTTCTTGAAGTTGCGGATATCACCCGTGATCTTAAGCTTATGGGCAAAGATCTCGGTGTTCCCATAATTCTCCTTTCTCAGCTTGCCAGACGAAGCGAGCAGAGAAACGAAAAGCGTCCTATGCTTTCCGACCTTCGTGATTCAGGTGCTATCGAGCAGGATGCGGATATGGTAATTTTCCTTAACAAGGAAACTTCTTCAGATAAAAATGCTCCGCCTACACAGGGCGATTTTGAAGCGGTTGAATGTATCGTAGCCAAAAACAGGCACGGCGCTCAAGGTATAGCAAAGCTTGCTTGGTACGGAAGTACGTTCCGCTTTGTTTCTGTAGACGAGGATACCAATGAACCCGATTAACAGCGTTTCAGAGTTTCTTTCGAATATTGAAAAGGGCCGCATTCTCGTTGCACTTTCCGGTGGTGCGGATTCGGTTTGCTTGCTGTGCGCACTTAAAGAGCTTGGGGCGGATATACACGCTTTTCATCTTAACCACGGAATAAGGGGAGAGGAAGCGGATTCGGACGAACTCTTCTGTAAATCCTTGTGCAAAAATCTGGATATCCCTTTTTTATCCGAAAAATCCGATGTTCCCGCATTTTCCAAAAAGCAGGGAATGGGCTTGGAGGAAGCGGCGCGTCAGGTACGGTACGGTGCTTTGGAGCGTATAGCAGATAAGATATCGGCGCGATATATTGCTACTGCTCACAATGGCGATGATAACGTTGAAACCGTTATATTTAACCTTGTGAGAGGCTGCTCTGCCGACGGCTTGTGCGGAATTCCCGCAATAAGGGGAAGGATAATTCGTCCGCTTTTAAACTGTTCCCGCAGTGAAATTGAGGAGTTTCTCAATGAAAGAAGAATAAGCTACGTCGTGGACAGTACAAATTCAGACGAAAGCTATACACGTAATAAAATCAGGCGTTCGGTTATTCCCGTTTTACGCAGTATAAACCCTTCGTTGGTTACTTCCGTTTCGAGGATGAGCAGTTCTCTGCAGCAAGATAAGCTGTATTTTGAAGATGCACTTTCAGAAACAGGCGATGTGTTGCCGGCAGATTTACCGTATGCGTTGTTAACACGGCAGATTTCAAAGCGTTATTCCGCAAAAACAGGGCTTTCTCTTGAAAATGTACACATTAACCTGATTGCGGGATTAGTAAAAAAACGCGTGTGTACCACGCTTGACATCCCCGGGAAAATATGTGTCTATATCTTTCACGGTAATTATTCCTTTGATAAACGTAAGGAATCGACACAGTTTTATGTTCCCGTAACCGAAGGAGTTACCGAAATCCCCCAAATCAATGCAAAGGTTTTCTTCGGAATTGAAAATGTTTACAATTTGTCAACATCAGTGACGGTAGATTGTGATAGAATAGTGGGCGGTCTGTACGCGCGTCCCAGAATGGCCGGAGATAAGATTAAAATATTCGGTGTTTCAAAAAGCGTACGAAAAGAACTAATTAACAAAAAAATACCGCTTTGCGTCCGCAACGATATTCCAATCATATGTGATGAGGAAGGCGTGGTTTTCGTTCCGTATATCGGTGCTGATGACAGAGTGTTTTCAAATTCAGGGCGGCAAATATTGGGACTGCTCTGTTGAAAAAACGGAGATAAGTAATGAAAAAAAGCAATACCGGTTGGGGATTATTTTGGCTTATAGCAATTGTAGCCATTATAGTTGCCGCGTTCGTAATGGGCGGAACCGAATCAAGCAAAACAGTTAACTACGCAAAGGTAAGTGAATATTTTCACGATGAGCAGGTAGTAGAGTTTACGGTTTCAAAGACAAATAAACTTACTTTAAAGCTCAAAAACGGTGATACGGTTTCCCACACCCTTCGCGATCTGTCTATATTCTATTATGACTTCAGCGAGCTTATAGAGGAACAGCACGCTTCGGGTATCATAAAAACGTATGAATACGAAGCGCCTACTCCCACTCCCGCTTGGTTAAAGTTTTTGCCTATAATTCTCGTAATTTTGACTGTCATTGTTCTTTGGTGGCTGTTCTTTGCCAAGATGGGATCAGGCAATTCTTCCGGCGGCGGTATGGGCGGTATCGGCAGAATGAATTCTTTTTCCAAATCCCGTGCAAAGCTTGGTAACGATGAATCGAGAAAGGTCTTGTTCTCCGACGTTGCCGGTGCAGACGAAGAGAAGGAAGAACTCCGTGAGGTTGTTGAATTCTTAAAGAACCCCAAAAAGTTCAGTTCTCTCGGCGCAAGAATACCCAAGGGTGTGCTTTTGGTAGGTGCGCCCGGTACAGGTAAGACCTTGCTCGCAAAAGCTGTTGCAGGCGAATCCTCCGTACCTTTCTATTCCTTGTCCGGTTCCGATTTCGTTGAGCTTTATGTCGGTGTCGGCGCTTCCCGTGTCAGAGATTTGTTTGAAACCGCAAAGAAGACCGCACCTTGTATTATTTTTATCGATGAAATCGATGCTGTCGGCAGACACAGAGGTGCAGGCTGGGGCGGCGGACACGATGAGCGTGAGCAGACACTTAACCAGTTGCTTGTTGAAATGGACGGATTCGGTGTTAACGATGGTGTTATTGTTATTGCCGCAACCAACAGACCCGATATTCTGGATCCCGCGTTGCTTCGTCCCGGCCGTTTTGACAGACAGGTAACTGTATCTTATCCCGATATTAAAGGCCGTACGGAAATTCTTGCCGTCCACGCAAGAAATAAACCGCTTTCCGATGATGTTGATCTTGGAACCATAGCAAAATCCACACCCGGATTTACCGGCGCAGACCTTGCTAACCTTCTTAACGAAGCCGCGTTGTTGGCGGCTCGTAAGGGCGCAGCGGTCATCTCCATGGATGATATCGAAGAAGCTTCCATAAAGGTTATCGTAGGTACTCAAAAGCGTTCAAGAATTATTAAGCCCGAGGAAAAACGCAAGACCGCTATTCACGAAGCAGGTCACGCCATTATTTC
>CAZAJX010000012.1:0-51736 GCA_964485815.1 uncultured Oscillospiraceae bacterium | reverse complement strand
CATTGTTGTTCCAGCCGGTATCGGTAAGGTCGCCGTCTACGGTGATCTCTTCCTTGATTACGGGAACAGAAGGAGTGCCGGGAACGACAAGGTTGAGTTTGGTGATGGTACAAACTGCACCTGCACCGGAAACAACTACTCTGAGACCCTTAAAGGTAAGCTCATCGGTAGTAAAGGGAATCTTGCCTGCATAGCCTTCTTCGCCAACGTAGTTGCAGTATGCAAGCTCGGAGAGAGGAAGCTTGTAGGAGATAACGCTGCCTATAGGAGCGTCGCCGGAGCCGTCAAGCGTTACGTCTTCATCAAACTGATGGAGATATATAGCATCGGTTGCGGTCTGAGCGGTATCGTCAATGGGACCGAGAAGTCTGATAGCTGCGCCGTAGCCTTCACCGGTAACTGTAGCTTCGATTTCAACGTAGGTGCCTTCAACGGGAACTACTACGGGAGCGTCAAAGTTAATAACTGCTGCGGGCCACTCAGGACCGTTGTGAGTAACTGCAAATCCGTTAGCGTCGAGAGTATAGGAAACTTCGTCGCCGGAAAGATTTTCAGCAGTTACGGTACCTGCAAGAAGGTTAATAACCTTATCTTCTACAGGAGCGGATGCTTCGGTGCCGTCGCCCCAAACAGCGAGTTCGGAAACAAACATAAATACGCCGCCGTTGCTGCCCTTATCGAAGTTATACTTAATGTAACGTGCGTTAACGGGAGTAGAAAGAGCGAGAGTTGCCCAATCGATAGCCTCTGCGCCGAAGGTAAGTTCGCCAAGATCAACGTAAGTCTCACCGTCTACAGAAGAGGAAACATATATATGAGCGGGAGAAGCGATACCGGAAGCACCCTTGGAATCCCAAATGTGAGCTTCAACGGAATCGATATTGGCATAAACTTTGCCAAGGTCCATAACTATGATGCCGTTTTGGCCGTCGTAGTTATTGTTAGCGTTGTCTGCATTGTTGTAGAAGCCGGCCCAAAGATTATTGTACTCGTTGGTGCCAACCTGGCCGTCTAACAGATCGCCGTCATAACCGGGATACTTGGGATCACCGGTAAGGGTAACGCCTTCGCCCTGAGCGAGGTTCACGGAACCTTTTGCCGCTACAAAAACAGAGCAAAGAGAAAATACCAATACGATCGCAAGACAGATGGAAGTAATTTTCTTCATTTGTTTTTTCTCCTTTTTGAATTATTTTCTCCCCCATTTGGCAGGAGATAAATTTAGTTATACATTATAATAACACGCGTTTGTCATTTTGTCAAGAAAATGACACAGATTTTTAATCTTTTATTGCAAAATTAACAGTTTCTCCCAAAAGAGCACTTGCTTTGGAAAAATGTCTGCATCCGAAGAAGCCGTTATAAGCGGAAAGGGGGCTGGGATGCGCCGTCGTAAGCACGTGGTGTTGGGGCGCGGTAACGAGTCTTCCCTTCTCTTTTGCATAATTTCCCCAGAGCATAAAAACAATAGGTTTTTCGCGGCAGTTGAGAACGGATATAACGCGGTCGGTAAATATCTCCCACCCCTTGCCGCGATGACTTCCGGGGGCACCGCCACGAACGGTAAGCACGCTGTTGAGAAGCAGCACGCCGTTATCTGCCCAATCGTAAAGACAGCCGTGGGAAGGGGGAATAAAGCCGATATCATCGCTCAATTCCTTATATATGTTTTTTAGTGACGGAGGGATATCCACGCCCTTTTGCACGGAAAAGCACAGCCCGTGAGCTTGTCCCGGTCCGTGGTACGGGTCCTGCCCGATGATTACCACCTTTACGTCGCTGTACGCAGTACGCTTAAGCGCATTGAAAATATCGTTCATCGGCGGATACACCGGGTAGTTCTTGCCTATGTATTCGGATTTTAAAAACTCTCTTAATTTAAGATAATATTCTTTCTCAAATTCGCCTGCAAGCACGGTATCCCAATCGTTGCCGAAATGAACCATAACAAAACACCTCCGTTGCATTGATTATAACAAATGCGCAAAAGCTTTTCAATATATTTTTGTATTGACTTTTGTTAGGATGCGTTATAAAATAAACGTGTAAATGTTTAAAAACGGAAAGAGGTGGAAAAGATGGATTCGGGCAGTAACGGCAGTTTGGGAAAAGAGGACCGAAGAGTCTTTTCCGCGTTTTTATTTAATATAAATATGTAACACGGGAAGCTTTTCCCAAAAACCGCACTCCGGAAAATTCATTTAAGGAGGTATGGTAAAATGGAAGAGAACGTAACCCGCACGATCTTCGAAAAAGAAGAGATCGAAGCCCTGCTTGAGGAAAAGAACTACCGCGAGATAAAGGAGCTTTTTTCCGATGCACAGCCCCAGGATATTGCTTACGCCATAGACGGCTTGGGCAACAGAGAAACGATACTTGTCTACAGATTGCTTCCAAAGGAAAAGGCGACCGAGGTGTTCGTCGAAATGGATACCGACCAGCAGGAAGCGCTGATACAAAGCTTTTCGGACGCAGAGCTGGGAGAAATCATAAGCGAGCTTTACACCGATGACGTTGTGGATATTATTGAAGAAATGCCCGCAAACGTGGTAAAGCGTATTCTCCGCAATACAGACAGCGAAACGAGGCGCACCATAAACGAGCTGCTCAAGTATCCTGAGGAAAGCGCCGGCAGTATTATGACAACCGAATACGTAAGGTTTGAAAAGGACTTTACGGTAGGTGAAGCACTTACGCGTATTCGCAGAACGGGTGTGAACAAGGAAACTATTTACACCTGCTACGTTACCGACGAAAACAAAAAGCTGATCGGATTTGTTACCGCAAAATCCTTGTTGCTGGCGGAAACGGAAGATCTGATCGGCGACATTATGGAAACCAACGTCATATTCGTTCACGCCAACGACGATAAAGAAAAAGCGTCCAACGAAATGATAAAATACGACATTCTCGCCCTTCCTGTAACAGACAGCGAGGAACGTCTTGTAGGCATTATCACCATTGACGACGCCGTAGACGTTTTGCGGGAAGAAACAGCCGAGGATATTGAAAAGATGACGGCTATGCTCCCTTCGGACAAGCCTTATCTTAAAACCGGTGTATGGGAGATATGGAAAAAGCGTATTCCCTGGCTTGTGCTGTTGATGGTATCCGCCACATTTACAGGACAGATAATTACCGTGTTTGAAAAAGATCTGGCGGCGCTGGGCGTTGTGGCACTTTCCGCTTTTATCCCTATGCTTATGGGCACGGGCGGTAACGCAGGCGGTCAATCATCCGTAACGGTAATACGCGGTCTTGCCACGGGAGAATTGGAATTATCCGATATAATGCGGATAATTTGGAAGGAAACAAGAGTTTCCGTGCTATGCGCAATAACCCTTGCGGTTGTCGGATTCGCAAAGATCATATTGATAGATAACCTTATCTTCAGAAACGCCGTGCCCCTTGATGCGGCGGCGGTGGTATGTATTGCCCTTGCGGCTACGGTTATTGTAGCAAAGCTGGTAGGATGCACCCTTCCCCTGCTGGCAAAGGTTTGCAAGCTTGACCCCGCGGTAATGGCAAGCCCCTTTATAACCACTATTGTGGATGCAATTTCACTGCTTATATATTTCAGAGTTGCTTTACTCATTCTCGCATAAAAACGGAGGACATTTTTATGGCTGTAATTCACGATGAGAAAAACGGAATTATTCAGTTGAACACAAAAAACACCAGCTACGTTATGGCTGTGCGGGACGGATATCTCGTGCATCTGTACTACGGCGCTCTGCTGGGCGAAGGCGACCACTCCTATTTCTTCCGCACACAGGGAAGAGCCGCGTTCTCTCCCCGTATGGAAACAGGCGAAGGATTCAGCCTTGACGATATCCCCTTTGAATACCCCTGCTGGGGCAGAGGCGATATGCGCTCCCCTGCGCTGGAGATAAAGAACAGCGACGGATCCCGCATAGTTGACCTTAATTATGTAAACCACACGGTAACCGCCGGCAAACCTATGCCCGCAGGTCTGCCCGCAGTTTATTGCGAGGACGAGAGCGAAGCGGAAACCCTTACCGTAACCCTTAAAGATAATGTAAGCGGAATTGAAGTAAAGCTGCTTTACACCGTCTTTGCGGATACGGATATTATCACCCGCCGTGCGGAGATAACCAATAACGGCGTGAGCAAGTGCAATATACTTAAAGCGGCAAGTGCTTGTATAGATTTCGACCATATGGAATTCGACGTTATCTCCAACCACGGAACTCATTGCCGTGAGAGAAATATCGAGCGCTTCCCTCTGGCAAGAGGAGAATACAGAATGGCGTCCCGCAGAGGCGCTTCGGGACACGTTCACAACCCCTTTATGATAATTGCTTCCCACGATACTACCGAGGATAACGGAGATTGCTACGGAACGGTGCTTGTATATTCCGGTGATTTCGCATCCGAAATTGCAGGAAACCAGTACCAGACAGCCCGTCATATTATAGGTCTTAATCCCGACGGATTCGATTGGCCCTTGGAGGTTGGCGAAACCTTCGTAACTCCCGAAGCGGCGCTTACATATTCCGCGCAGGGTATAACCAAGCTTTCTCACAACTACCACGAGCTGTTTGCAAGAAGACTTTGCCGCGGAAAATACCGCGATATGCGCCGTCCCGTACTGCTTAACAGCTGGGAGGCTTGCTATTTCGGCTTTGATGCTGACAGACTGGTTAAGATAGGCGAATGCTCCGCAGATCTGGGTATTGAACTGCTGGTTATCGACGACGGCTGGTTCGGCGTGAGAAACAGCGACAACTGCTCTCTCGGCGATTGGACCATTAACCCCAAAAAGTTCCCGAACGGACTTGAAGGTGTTTACAAGCCCTTGAAGGAAAAAGGAATCGATCTGGGCATTTGGTTTGAACCCGAAATGATCTCTCCCGACAGCGACCTTTACCGCGCACACTCCGATTGGTGCATACATATTGAAAACCGCCCCCGTTCCCAGGGACGTTGGCAGCTTATACTCGACCTTACCCGCAAGGAAGTAAGAGATTATCTGTACGAATCCATTGCGGCGATACTGCGCACGGGAATGATCGCATACGTTAAATGGGATTTCAACCGCAATATGACGGAGATAGGCAGTCCCGTACTGGGCGCAGAGCATCAGGGAGAAGTAACCCACAGATATTACCTTGGCTTATACGAGCTGCTGGAAAGATTGGTTACCGATTTCCCCGATGTATTGTTTGAATCCTGCTCCGGCGGCGGCGGACGCTTCGATGCAGGTCTGCTGTACTATATGCCTCAGGTCTGGACCAGCGATAATTCCGATGCGATCGAAAGATTAAAGATACAGCACGGCACTTCTCTTGTATACCCCATGTCCGCTATGTCTGCCCACGTTTCCGCATCCCCCAATCATCAGACGGGACACGTTACCCCCTTTATGACCAGATTTACCGTTGCCTTTACCGGTTCTTACGGATACGAGCTTGACCCCACCGCCCTCTCTGCAGAGGAGCAGGAGCTGGTTAAAAAGACGGTTGCTCTTTACAAGCAGTACGGCGGTATGATGAACAGCGGAAAATATTACCGTCTGGCAGGTCCTTACGATGTTGATTACTGCGCTTGGTGCACCGTTTCCGAGGATAAAAACCTTTGCGTTGCGGGATACGTGCTCACCCACGTAAGAATGTACGGCAACAACCACAGAGTACGCCTTAAGGGTCTGGACGAAAACGCCACCTACCGCGATGCCCTTACCGGCGATATCTACACGGGAAGCCAGCTTATGGGATTCGGCGTTCATTGCCCCGAAACTCTGGAGTACACCTCCCATATGTGGATACTTGAAAAGATATAACGTAAATAAACGCAAAAAGAGTGGACTCGAAAAAGTCCACTCTTGTTTTTTACTGGGTCCCCGAGAAGCCGTCAGGTATCTTGGGGTGATTATTCAATTACCTCGGAGTAACCCGCGCAAGGGACGGTATTTAAACCGCAGAAGACTTTGACGGTATTTAACGGAAGCAAAAGAATACTATGTTCTTTTTCCCGCAAAAGGGTGTCTTTTTCCTTTTTTATACGCAGTAAAAACGCTCGCTCGCTTTCATCGGGTAATACTTCCGAAAGGCTTTCAATTATTTGAAAAGGAATTTTAAGACAAAAAGAAACTTCCTTGCCCAAACACGTGCACTCCGGCGGGCAGATAATTTTATTAAAGCCTATTCTGGCGCAAAGCAAATTCAAAAGCTCTTTATCCGGAAGACCGTTTTTACCGTCCAGAGCAAAGACGTACAGACTCATCCTTTTACCACCTCTATAAGATTTTAGCATTTCGGCATAATTTTGTCAATATTGCAGATAATTACGGTAAAGGGGGTATATATAAATGAAAAAAACAATTACTGCCATCACATTCATTTTAATTTTCGCATTTTCTTTAGCACTTCCCGTATATGCGGCGCTGGTAAACGTTTCCAACGGTATGAGCTACACTCTGTCCGCACAGCCGGGAGCGTCTTATCCCGATAACGGAAAAATGCTTACCGACGGGGTGCACGGCACCAAGGTGGGAGAATCATACCACAAATCCGGCACCTACGTGGGTATTGCCGCTACGTCTTTGGACGAAAACGGCTGCTTTTCCGTAACAGTGGATCTGGGTGAAGTAAAGACCGACGTTACCGGATTTGATCTGTACTACGCATCCGAAACCGATGCCAACGTATACGCACCCGAATACGCGGAGTTTTTTGTATCCGAGGACGGTGAAAACTATACCGTGGCGGGCAAGGTAATGTCCGGCGAATCAAATGAAGCGGGCATTGTAAAGGCCGGTGTCATCAACAGCAGACTTAACGAAGGCGTAAAGGCGCGATACGTTAAGTTCGTTATTAAAAATCCCAACGTGGAAGCGGGCAATGCGGAAAGCGTTGCAAACGCCGGCTGGATGTTTATTGACGAGGTTTCCGTGCTGGTAGACGACGGAAGCACTCCCGGTATGGGCGATACGCTGTTTGTTCCCATAGTTAACGCTATCGGTATTTTGAGCGCGGCCGGGGGTATCGGCGGGCTTATCTTAAGCGCAAAAGCAAAAGCAAAGCGTTAATATCCGCTTTAAAGGAGAGGGTGAAGGCATCCTCTCCTTTTAAACAAGCTTCAAATAGCACTCTTTTTAACATTTTGCCAATGTATTCACAAAAAAGACACATATTTTTTTAGCAAAACTTTTGAAAAACCTATTGACAACCCTGCGAAAGGGTGGTATATTAGCACTCGAAGAGCGAAAGTGCTAATATGTAGGAGGTTGGATATGGAGCTTTCCGATAGAAAAAAGAAAATTCTTAAATCGGTAATAGATTCTTACATCCGCACGGGTGAGCCCGTGGGAAGCAAGCTGCTTACCGGCACTGCCGACCTGCAGGTATCATCCGCCACCATTCGTAACGAAATGAGTGAATTGGAGCGTATGGGGTATCTTGAACAGCCCCACGCCTCTGCGGGAAGAGTTCCCACAGCGGAGGGATACAGAACCTACGTTAACGGTCTGATGGAGCAATATCTTCTCTCCCTTGAGGAATTGAAGGTGCTTAACGAGGTGTTCAATTACAAGGTAAGCGAAATTGAAAGACTTATGGAGAATGCAAGCCACGCCATAAGCGAAATGACCAATTACACCTCATTTTCGGTTATACGTCCCTCGGGCAGAAACGCTCAAAGATTCGAAACGCTGTATATCGACGAGCACAGCTTTTTGCTTATAATGATATGCACCGACGGAAGCATAAGAAACCGCCACGTTAAGGTGCGGGCTTCCGTTAACCCCGAAATGTTGAAAGCCGTGGCAGATGCGCTTAACGCGACGATGTCCGGCGTATGCAGTGAGGACGTAACACTGCAGTCCGTTCTTGAATTCGAGGAACGTCTGGGCGCCCATTCGGGAATAGCCGCCACGGTGCTCCGCGTAATATACGATATGCTTAATTCCACCGACAGCGAGAAGGTGCATATCGACGGAGTTACAAAGCTTCTCTCCTACCCCGAGTTCAGCGACGTGGAAAAGGCAAAGGACGCTATCGCTCTGTTTGAGGACCGCAAGGATTTTGCGGAAAAGATAATGAGCCACAGCGCAGACGAAAAAGGACTTACGGTACATTTCGGAGATGCGGGAGAAGGCTCCGACCTTCCCGATGCGGGCATAGTTCTGCAGCCCATAATCATAAACGGAAAAACCGTAGGCGCTATCGGCGTAATGGGTCCCAAACGAATGAATTACAAAAAGGTTATTGCCTCGCTTCAGTATTTCGTAAACAACGTAGGCAAGCAATTTGAAGGAGAAAACGAAAATGAGCAAGAACACAGAAAAAAACCTGAATGAGGCGGAAGAGCCCGTAACCGAGCAGGTGCAGGAAGAAATAAACCCCGAAGAACTTTCGGCTCAGCTTGCTGAAGCAAACAAAGCCCTTGCGGAGCTTAACGATAAATATTTGCGCATAATGGCTGAATACGAAAATTACAGACGCCGCACCGCAAAGGAAAAGGAAGAAAGCACTTCTTACGCATTCTCAGTTGCCGCACTGGGATTTTTACCTCTTGCAGATAACTTTGAAAGAGCCCTTTCCTACGATCCCGAGGATGCTAACATATCCGCACTTTACAAACAATTGATGGATATTCTGGATAAAATGAATATAAAGCCCTTTGAATCCGACGGCGAGCAGTTTGATCCCAACCTGCACAACGCGGTAATGCACGAGGACGATCCCGAAAAAGGGGAAAACACCGTAGTGCAGACCTTTGTAAAAGGCTACAAGCTTGGCGACAAGGTATTAAGACACGCCATGGTTAAGGTAGCAAACTAAAAATACACGAAAAAAACAAATCTTTTATATAAAATGGAGGAAACAAAATTATGTCTAAAATCATCGGTATAGACCTCGGTACAACCAACTCTTGCGTAGCCGTTTTCGAGGGCGGCGAACCTATAGTTATCGCAAACGCAGAGGGCAGCAGAACCACCCCTTCCGTTGTAGCTTTTTCCAAGACCGGCGAAAGAATGGTTGGTCAGGTTGCTAAAAGACAGGCGATCACCAATCCCGACAGAACTATTATTTCCATCAAGCGCGAAATGGGTACCAACTACAAGGTAAGCGTTGACGGCAAGCAGTACACTCCTCAGGAAATTTCCGCTATGACTCTCCAGAAGCTTAAGGCTGATGCTGAAGCATATCTCGGTCAGAAGGTAGACAAGGCTGTTATCACCGTTCCCGCATACTTCTCCGACGCACAGCGTCAGGCAACCAAGGATGCAGGTAAGATCGCAGGTCTTGAGGTTCTCCGTATAATCAACGAGCCCACCGCAGCAGCACTTGCATACGGTGTTGATAAGGAGCTTAACCAGAAGGTTCTCATCTACGACCTGGGCGGCGGTACTTTCGACGTATCTATCCTTGAAATTTCCGACGGCGTATTCGAAGTTCTCGCAACCAACGGCGATACCAGACTGGGCGGCGACGATTTCGACCAGAAGATTATCGATTGGATCGTAAACGAATTCAGAAAAGAAAACGGAGTAGACCTCAAGAACGATAAAATGGCTATGCAGCGCATTAAAGAAGCTGCAGAAAAGGCAAAGATCGAGCTTTCCGGTATGCTTTCCACCAATATCAACCTTCCCTACATCACCGCAGATGCTACTGGTCCCAAGCACTTCGAGGCTAACCTTTCCAGAGCAAAGTTTGACGAGCTCACCGCAGATCTTGTAGAAAGAACCCTCATTCCCATGAGAAAGGCTATTGCAGACGCAGGTCTTCAGCCCTCTCAGGTTGACAAGGTACTTTTGGTAGGCGGTTCCACCCGTATTCCCGCAGTTGCGGAAGCAGTTAAGAATTATATCGGCAAAGAGCCCTTCAAGGGTATCAACCCCGATGAATGCGTTGCTATCGGCGCGGCTGTTCAGGCAGGCGTTCTCGGCGGCGAAGTTAAGGACCTTCTTCTCCTTGACGTTACTCCCCTTTCTCTCGGTATCGAAACTCTGGGCGGAGTATTCACCAGACTTATAGACAGAAATACCACCATTCCCGTACAGAAGAGCCAGGTATTCTCCACCGCGGCTGACGGACAGACCTCTGTTGAGATCCACGTTCTTCAGGGCGAGCGCGATATGGCGGCATACAACACCACTCTGGGCAGATTTGCTCTTGACGGAATTATGCCCGCACCCAGAGGAGTTCCCCAGATCGAGGTTACCTTTGATATCGACGCTAACGGTATCGTTAACGTAAGCGCAAAGGATAAGGGCACCGGCAAGGAACAGCACATTACCATTCAGTCCTCCTCCAACATGAGCAAGGAAGACATTGAAAAGGCTGTTAAGGATGCAGAAATGCACGCAGAGGAAGACAAGAAAGCCCGCGAAGCAGTTGAGGTTAAGAACAACGCGGAAGCACTTATATTCCAGTCCGAAAAAGCACTTTCCGAGCTTGGCGACAAGGTAAGCGAAGGCGACAAGAAGCCTGTTCTCGATGCTATCGAAAAGCTTAAGGAAACCGTAAAGACCGGCAATACCGATGCTATCAAGCAGGACAGCGAAGAGCTTTCCAAGGCGTTCTACGCTATTTCCGAAAAGCTGTATCAGCAGCAGGGCGGTCAGCCCGGCGGACAGCAGGACGGCGGCAACCAGAATCCCGGCGCAAACGATGACGGCGTTTACGACGCAGAATTCACCGATAAATAAGTTTTTACAATACGAAAGCGGACGCTGATATAGTGTCCGCTTTCGGCGGAGTATATTATGGCAGAAAAAAGAGATTATTACGAGGTGCTGGGTGTGGATAAATCCGCATCCGACGCAGATATAAAAAAAGCATACCGTAATCTTGCAAAGAAATACCATCCCGATGCAAATCCGGGAGATGCCACGGCAGAAGCCAAGTTCAAGGAGATAAACGAAGCATATTCCGTTCTTTCCGATAGCGAAACCAAAGCCCGTTACGACCAGTACGGTCATGCGGGAACAGACCCCAACTTCGGCGCAGGCGGTTTCGGCGGCGGATTTAGCGGTTTTGGCGGAGGATTCGGCGGAGACGCCTTTGATCTGGGCGATCTGTTTGGCGATCTGTTCGGCGGCGGAAGACGGCAATCCCGTCCCAACGCGCCCAAAAGAGGCGCGGATATAGAAACTTATATCACTTTGACCTTTGAGGAAGCGGCGTTCGGATGCACCAAGGATATCGAATTCACCCGTGTGGAGACCTGCTCTCACTGCAAAGGAAGCGGCGCGAACGGGGCAAGCGGCGTGGAAACCTGCAAGACCTGTAACGGCACGGGCACGGTAAGAACGGTTCAGCGCACCCCCTTTGGCTCAATGCAGTCACAGCGTCCCTGCTCCGCTTGTAAAGGAACGGGTAAGATCGTTAAAGACCCTTGCAACGAATGTAAAGGAAGCGGCGTAAACCGCATAAAGAAAAAGCTGAGCGTAAACATACCCGCGGGAATAGACGATGAACAGAGAGTAATACTCCGCGGTCAAGGCAACCACGGCACAAACGGCGGTTCCGCAGGAGATCTTTACGTTGAAGTAAAGATAAAGCCTCACAAGCTGTTTGTGAGAAACGGGGACGACATACATTACGAAATGCCCGTGTCTTATGCCGAGGCAGTACTGGGCGCAAAGCTTACAGTACCTACCCTTGAGGGCGAAAGCGAGTTTTCTATTCCCGAAGGAACTCAGACGGGAAGCGTATTCTCCCTGCGGGGAAAAGGTATTCCCAACGTAAACGGCAAGGGCAGAGGCAACATTTACGTTACCGTAACGGTAGAAGTGCCAAAATCCCTTAATTCCAAGCAAAAGGAACTGCTTAAGCAGTTTGACGAAGCTATGGGCAACAAAAACACACCCAAAAAGCAAAACTTCTTTTCCAAATTCAAAAAATAAAGATACCCCTAAAATCCTGCGGATTTTTGGGGACCCCAAAAAAAGATACCCCAAAATAACACACCGCGGTGTTTCCCGAAAAAGGAATTACCGCGGTTTTATATAGTTATATATTATTATTTAATATATTATTATTGATTTCAAAACCATTATGTGGTATACTATTGTGAATAAAAATATTTGGAGGAACACTATATGAAGGTCGAGATACTTTCCTGCACGCCGGATGGCGAAAAACTGATTGCCGCAGCGGCAAAACTTTGTTATTCTTCAGCGGAGATATCCGACCTGTGGGACGGTCTTACTCCCGAAAAAACCGAGCGGTTTCTTACTATGCTGGGAGAACTGGGACATGCTTCTCCCTTCGAGCACGTTTCTATCACATTCGGTATCGAGGGTGTTTCCCGCGCCGTTCTTGCACAGATCACCCGCCACAGAATTGCATCCTTCTCGGTACAAAGCCAGAGATACGTTAACAAGGAGCAGTTCACCTATATCATTCCTCCCGCAATAGAAGAATGTGAAGAAGCAAAGGATGAATTCCTTAAAGCAATGGAGGAAGACAGACAGCACTATATCCGTCTTGCCGAAATACTTACCGAAAAGCACGTTAAAAGACTGGTCGCGGAAGGTATGGACGAAAAGCAAGCCCAAAAGGTTGCCTCCAAGCAAGCATTCGAGGACGCACGAGGAGTGCTTCCCAACGCCTGCGATACCAAGATAATTATGACGATGAACGTGAGAAGCCTTTACAACTTCTTCTCGCTTCGCTGCTGTAACCGCGCACAATGGGAGATAAGACAGCTTGCCACGGAAATGCTCCGTCTTGCCAGAAATACATATCCCCTTTTGTTTGCCCACGCAGGACCTCCCTGCCTTAAAGGCAGATGCCCTGAGGGTAGTATGACCTGCGGAAAAGCAAAAGAAGTAAAAGAAAGGTTCAGTACGCTTAAATGAAAAAAATGCTCATCGCCTTTGACGGGCTGGACGGTTCGGGAAAAAACACACAGACACATCTGCTTACCGATTATCTGGAAAAACAAGGTATCCCCTACCGTTACGTAACCTTCCCCACTTATGACGATACCTATTCCTTTTTCGTAAACAAATATCTTGCAGGCGAATTCGGCGAAAAGCCCGAGGACGTGAACGGCTACGCCGCATCTGCGTTTTTCGCCGCAGACAGATACCTTTCCTTTATTATGGATTGGAAAAAGGATTACGATGAGGGTAAAATAATTATAGCAAACAGATATACCACTGCAAACGCCGTGCACCAGTGCAGTAAGATACCCAAGGAAAAACGGGACGAATATTTGCAATGGCTGTTTGATTACGAATGGGTAAAATTAGGACTTCCCACTCCCGATAAAGTAATATATCTTTGCCAGCCTCCCGAGGTTTCGTTTTCCCTTATACAAAAGCGGTGCGACGAAATGGGCGTGAAAAAGGATATTCACGAAAAGGATTCGGAGCATTTGTACAAAAGCTATGAAGCCGCTTTGTACGTATCCGAAAAATACGGCTGGGACAGAATAGACGTGTCCGACGGTGTTTCCTTACGCACCCGCGAGGATATTCACGAAGAGGTTATACGAAAGGTTTCCGAACTGCTTAACACGAAGGAGTAGGTATGAAAAACCATCTCATTTACGCAGGGGATCTGCAGGTAGCTTTACAGCTTGACAAAGACGGCATACGTTTGCGCGCTGTGACCGATAAAAAAAGCGGCAGAAGATTTTTGCAAAAGAGCGCAGGCTCTTTGTTTACCCTTACTGCCCGCCGGCACGGCGAGGAAAATTATATCTGTGTAAATTCCGAAAGCGGTTGGAATTTCGTTGATGCACGCGCAAGCGCAAAGGTTCACACCCTTACGTTTTCCGACCACGCAGACCTGCACGGTGTAACGGTAATTCTTTCCGCCGTAACGGGCGCAGACCGTATAAGCTGGACGGTGCGGCTCCACAGCGAAAACGGGCAGTACACCTTGTACGAATGTGATTACCCCGCTCTTTCCTTTAGCACCTGCAATAAAACCAAGGTGTTTTTCCCTTACGGATGCGGTGAGGTATACCCTTCCGTACGCACCTTTGAAACAAAGCAAAACTACCCCTCTTACGGCGCTTCCATGCAGTATATGGCGTTATGGCACGAGGGTGCGGAAAGAGGAATATATTACGGACTTCACGACCCCGCCCCCGCATACAAAAAGCTGTTTTACAAAAAGTGCGAAGGCGAAAAGGTTGCCCTAATAAAGGCAACTATGCCCCTCAGAGATATAGATACCCCCTGCAACAGTCAGGTGTTGGAGGGCGAAGCCGTATGGGAGCTGTTTGACGGCGACTGGTATGACGCGGCGCTTATATACAAAGCGTTTTTTGAAGATCACGCCTCCTGGAAGCCCGAAATAAAGGACGGAAAGCGCACCGATATGCCCGAATGGCTGAGAACGAACCCCCATTGGTGGCGCAAGCGTATGAAATGGGACGAAGGCTTTGCGGACGAACTGCTTGAAGCAAGCGAGGATTTGGGTCTGTACAGCCCCACTCATATTTACGATTGGTTTCAGATTCCTTACGATACTAACTATCCCCACTATTTCCCTGCCAAGGATGCATTTGTTCCCGCTATGCGTAGACTGCAGAAAGCAGGCATCCGTGTTATGCCGTATATCAACGGAAGATTGTGGGATACTCACGATAAAGGCAAAGAGGATTGGCAGTTTACATCAGTTGCCCGCCCGAATTGTACCAAAAAACAAGGCGATAAACCCTTTTTGGAGATTTACCCCACTTCGAATATAGAGCTTGCCATAATGTGCCCTTCCACCGCGCTGTGGCAGGAAAAGCAAAAAGAAATTATACACACACTGTTTAACGATTTCGGTGTCGATGCTATTTATATCGACCAGATCGGTGCGGCACAGCCTTATCCCTGCGAGGACCGAAGCCACGCCCACCGTGCAGGCGGCGGAACCTGGTGGATAGAAAGCTACCGCAACCTGCTGGACCACGCAAGACGGACTATGCCCGAAAACGGCTGTCTTACCACCGAATGCACGTCCGATCCGTATATGAAGGATATACAGGCATATCTTTCCTGGATATGGATAAAAAACGATCAGGTTCCCGCATTTATGGTAATATATAACGGATATGTGGCAGTATTCGGACGAAACTATATATATGCTCCCGATGCTGTGGGACAAAACATTCTTGCCGCCCAGTCTTTGACATACGGCGAGCAGATGGGCTGGATATTGCCCGAAACCTATAACGCCCTTATACACAAGGATTTTTACAAAAAATGCGTAAATACCCGTGTTAAACTGGGATCGTTCTTCTATGACGGAAAGCTTACGCGCTCCCCGAAGATCAAAGATAAGCAAATTATCAAAACAAATAAAATAATGCACGAGGCTTACGGAGGCTTGCTTGCCCACACTGCAACCTTTTCCGAACTGTGGGAACGTAAGGACGGCAAAAAGCTGCTTTTATTGATCAACGCATCTCCCAAAGCAACCTCGGCTTGCATAACCGCCCACATTCCCGACGGGGATTACCGCTTAAACGGTGATCTGCAAAGGGATATAACCGTACAAAACAGAACTTTTGATATAGAATTGCCGCCTCTGACGGTTTCTTATATCATATTTTAAGGAGTAAAAAAATGAAGATATATATGTTTTTGGCAGACGGATTTGAAGAAACCGAAGCTTTGGCGCCCCTCGATCTTATTATAAGAGCAGGCGCGGATATAAAGACGGTTTCCATAAGCGAAAACTACACCGTTTGCGGCGCTCACGATATAAAAATACAAGCGGATCTTCTGGCGAAGGAAACCGACCTTTCAGACTGCGACGGCCTTATTTTACCCGGCGGAGGAAAGGGAACGGAAAATCTTTATGCCAGCGAAACCGTAAAAGACGCGGTAAAAAACGCATCCGAAAAAGGTAAACTCATATGCGCTATATGCGCCGCACCCACGGTGCTTGGCAGAATGGGTCTTTTGAAGGATAAAACCGCGGTCTGCTATCCCGGAATGGAGGATATGCTGTTCTGTAAAGCTCTTGCAACCGAACCCGTTGTGCAGGACGGAAACATAATAACCGCGCAGGGTATGGGCGTTTCTTATGAATTCGGACTTAAAATAACCGAATATCTTTACGGAGCGGAAAAATCTGCTTTTCTTAAAAAGGCTACCTGCGGCAGATAAAAACAAAAATACTTTTTAAAAAGGAGGTGCGGACGTGCCGGATATTAAAAACCATTTAAAAACACCTGCGGTAACAGTACCCTGTCTTGCCGCCGCAGTAATGATAATATTACGATTATGCGGCAAATTCGTTATCGGCAACGTAGGCGAAAACGAAAACCCCTTGCTCACAATATCCATACTGCAGTTGATCGTTTTTATACTTCCGTGTATATTCTATTACCTGCTCAAAGGAAGACGGTTGGAAACAGACCCGTTCTTCCATATAGTCCGCCCCAACCATATAATATTCGTTATAGTGTCCGCATTGGTGCTTTTGTGCGGTACTCTGCTTATAAAATACGGACAGTACGTTTTATTTGACGAAATGTATTCCACCAAGGGTATGGTGGATTCTGTGGTAAGCGACACCGAAAGCTACAGCGGTTCGGGAATTATTATTGCATACGTTATAATCCCCGCCGTAACCGAGGAGCTGTTTTACCGCGGAATCGTGCTTTCGGAATACCGTCCCTACGGTTCGGTAAACGCAGTTATCGTTTCGGCTCTGTGCTTTGCATTTATGCATTTTTCCTTCGATAACTTCGTGTTATACCTGTTTGCGGGACTTGTGCTGGGAATGGTGGCGGTGGTAACACGTTCACTGCTGGCATCCGTACTGCTTCACGTGCTTTCAAATTTACTTTCCCTTTACGGAAGCGACAGCTTCTTAAGGATAACCATTCAAAAAAGCGGCGAGATATTTATGGGATTTTTACTCATCGTATTATTCGCATTGTCGATCATTCTTTTGCTTTCAAGACTTGATCAGGTATATTCCGATTACGCAGAAAAGCCTCCCATAAGCGGCTTGCCTGCAAGAAGTAAGGATAATCTGTTAAAAGTATTCTTTTCGCCGGCGTTTTTGGCATTGATCGCCGTATTCGTCGCGCTCACCGCCTTTATGTAGGAGGATAAATATGGATAACAACAAAAACAGCAATACTGACGATATACTCAAGATAATAGAGGAATACCGCAAAAGAAACGAAGCCCCTGCTCCCGAAAAGGAAGCGGTGAAAGCTCAGCCTAAAGCTGAACAGCCAAAAGCTGCTCCCAAAGCTCAGCCCAAGACTGCGCCCGAAGCAAAGCAAGAGGAAAAGCCAAAGACGGAAGAAACTGTAATGAACAGCCATTTTTCGGATAAAGCGGATCTTTCAAAATTCAAAAACCAAAAAGATAAGCATTTCGTTGCCAACAAGGAAAAGAAAAAGAAGGGCAAATTCAGCTTTTCGGATTTTCTCACCAGAATCGGCAATATGAGCTTTCTTCCCAAGGCGATATTGTATCTTGCGTTTGTGCTTGTAGCCGCAGTATATTGCAGTTATTTCGCAGTAACCGGAATAAACGATATGTTTGCATTGGTAAGCACCGATACGGAAGCCAATATTACCGTTTCTGCAGACACCACGGTCGATGACGTAATAAACGACCTTAAAGAGCAGGGAGTAATTAAATATCCCTGGCTGTTCAAGCTGTACTGCTCCGTATACGGGGACGGTACTGACGTGGAGCTGATCGAGGGTGAATACACCATACCCGATAGCCTTAATTTCTCCAACATTCTTTACCGTCTTACCACCGTTCGTGTTGAGCGTACCGCAGTATGGGTCACCATTCCCGAGGGATTTACCGTTGATCAGATAATAGACCTGCTGGTATCCAAAGGAATAGGCACGAGAGAGAATTACGTTGAAGCTATAAACAATTATCCCTATAAGCACGAATTCGTACAGCTTCTTGACGAAATGGGCTACAGCGAGGACAGAGTATACAGACTTGAGGGATATCTCTTCCCCGATACCTACGAGTTTTATACCGATACCGCAGAATATCTGGTTATAAACCGCCTGCTCAACAACTTCAACAACCGTTTCTGGCGTTTCTATGACGAAGAATACAGAGCGGACGTAGAAGCTATGGGTATGACCTTTGACGATATCGTCACCCTTGCATCTCTCGTACAGATGGAGGCAAGACTCATTATCGACTACGAACCCATTTCCTACGTATTCCACAACCGTCTTAACCATTCAAATACCTTTCCCTATCTTGAATCCGATGCGACGATACAGTATTTCCTGGATGCAAGAAAGGAAGACCTTACCGCTGACGATCTGAACACGGATAACCCCTACAACACTTATCTTTACCCCGGTCTTACACCCGGCGCTATATGCTGTCCCGGTCTGGACGCATTGGAAGCGGCAATTTACCCCGCACGTCCCGTTGATGCAAACGGAAACGAGATAAATGCGTACTACTTTGTTTCCGACGTTACGGGCAAGACCTACTACGCCCAGACAAACGCAGGGCACAACGCAAACAAGCAGAAAGCTGAAGAGGTTAATAAATATTACGATGAACAGAATTAAAAAGCCCGAAATACTTTCTCCTGCGGGCAATCCCGAAAAGCTGTATTACGCTTTGCTTTACGGCGCAGATGCGGTGTATTGCGCGCTGGATAAATTCGGTATGCGCTCCCAGGCAGGCAATTTCACTCCCGAACAGCTTGACGAAGGTGTGAAATACGCCCATTCCTTGGGCAAAAAAGTATATATCACTCTTAACACCATGCCCAGAGATAACGATCTTCCAGTGCTGGAGGATTATCTGCGGATGCTTAAAGAGATAGGACCGGATGCATATATAGTTTCCGATCCCGGAGTTATTTGCAAAATTAAAGAGATAATTCCCGATGGAGAGATACACCTTTCCACCCAGGCATCTACGGTGAATTCCGCCGCATGCCGTTTCTGGCATAGCGCGGGGGTAAAGAGAATTGTTCTTGCCCGCGAGCTTACCTTGGAAAACATTAAGGCTGTGAGAGAAAATACACCTCCCGAGCTGGAGATAGAATGCTTCGTACACGGCGCTATGTGTGTTTCTTATTCGGGCAGATGCCTGCTTTCCCATTACTACATTAACAGAAACGCCAACGACGGAAGCTGTGCCCAGCCCTGCAGATGGAAGTACTATATGTACGAGGAAAAGCGGGAATGCGATAAGATAGAAGCGGTGCAGGACGATACGGGCACATACGTTTTTTCCTCCAAGGATATGTGTATGATAGAGCACATTCCCGAACTTATTGATGCAGGTATAGACAGCCTGAAGATAGAAGGCAGAATGAAGAGCGCGTATTACACCGCCGCGGTAACCAACGCATACCGTATGGCGCTTGACGATCATTTTGCGGGCAAGCCCTTTAATAAGGATTATCTTACCGAAGTAGAAAGCGTATCCCACAGAGAATACTGCACGGGATTTTACTTTAACTCCCCCCAGGAAAATGCAAATATAGTAAACAACAACGAATATCTGCGGGACAGAGCATACCTTTGCACCGTAAGCGAATACGATGCGGAAAAAGGTATGGCGCTTTGTTTGCAGAGAAACAAGATGTCTGTAGGCGAAAGCGTGCAGATACTTTCCCCCGGTAAGGTGGGAAGAGATGCGGTTATAGGCGAGCTTTTTGATATTGAAGGCAACCCTATAGAAAGCACACCTCATGCAAAGATGGAGTTTTATCTTAAAGCAGAGGAATTAAAAAAAGGTGATATTATTCGTGGAAAATAACAGTAAAGCAAAAAGACGGGTAACCGCCGTAATTGTCGCCGCAGGAACGGGGCAAAGAATGGGCGGTGTGGAAAAGCCCCTTATAAAGCTTGGGAAAAACACCGTTTTTTCTATGGTTCTGGACGCGTTTGAAAAAAGCGAAACGGTAACCGATATAGTGGTTGTCTGCCGTGATAACGCCCGACTTTTGCCCATATCAAACAATTTCAATAAAAAAGAGATACGCTATGCCCCCGGCGGAAAAACACGGACGGAATCTGTTTTAAACGGCGTTCTTGCCGCAGGCAACACGGATATAGTGTGTATTCACGATTGCGCACGTCCCTTTATTACAGCCGAAAACATAGATGAGGTAGTGAACGCTGTTTACGAAACAGGCGCTTCCTGCGCTTGCAAGGCGGTAGCGGACACCATTAAATATACCGACGAAAACGGCGCGGCGCAGTACACTCCCCAAAGGGACAGACTTATAGCGGTGCAAACACCTCAGGTGTTCAGAAAGGATATTTATCTCGTTGCATCCGCTGTAGGAAAGAAAAACAAGCTTTCCGCTACGGATGATACTACCCTTGCGGAAGCGGCAGGATTTAAAGTGAAATATATAAATATCGGTGATAATAACGATAAGCTCACCACCGCAGAGGATATACGCAGAGCGAAAGCGCGCATATTCCTTGCGGAAAGAGAAAAGGAAGGAAAATAGCCTTATGAGGATCGGACACGGTTACGATGCACACCGTTTTGCACCCGAAAGAAAGCTTGTTTTAGGCGGTGTGGAAATACCCTATGAATACGGTCTTGCGGGACATTCCGATGCAGACGTGCTTATTCACGCCGTGTGCGACAGTATTTTAGGCGCAATGGCGAAACGGGATATAGGATTTCACTTCCCAGATACCGACGGAAAATACAAAAATATTTGTTCACTGCTGCTTCTTGAAAAAGTAAAGAGCGAAATGGATAAACAGGGTTACGTTTTAGGTAATCTTGATTGCACGGTAATTGCTCAGGTGCCCAAGCTTTCCCCTTACATAGAGCGTATGCGGGAGAATATTGCAAAAGCGCTGGGCACGGAAACAGACAGAATAAACGTAAAAGCCACCACCGAAGAGGGTATGGGATTTACGGGAGCAAAAGAAGGTATATGCGCCCACGCGGTATGCCTTTTGGGGGAATAAAAGATGGTAAAAAAAATAACCGGAAGACTGATAACCGAAAACGGAATTATCGAAAAAGGCGAAGTGTGCTTTGAGAACGGAAATGTTATTTCCGCAGGAGATCGCACCTGCGACGAGGGGTATGACGTAACCGATTACGGCGATAAGTATATCTCCCCCGGATTTGTGGATATACATTTGCACGGAGGCGGAGGAAGCGATTTTATGGACGGCACGGTAGAAGCCTACCTTAACGCCGCCCGTCTGCACGGAAGCCACGGCACGACCGCTATGCTTCCCACCACCCTCACCTGCCCCGACGAAGAGCTGTTCCGCACATTTGAAACCTTCCGCACGGCAAGTAAAACCGAAAACAACGGAAGCGATCTTTGCGGATTACACCTTGAGGGACCGTACTTTTCTCCCGCGCAAAAAGGCGCGCAGGACGAGAGATTTTTGAAAAAGCCCACTGCCGACCACTATATGCCCATATTGGAAGCGGGAAAGGGAATTATAAAACGCTGGACCGTTGCTCCCGAATTGGACGGCGCAATGGAATTGGGCAAGGAGCTGAAAAAGCACGGAATACTCGCTTCTATGGGACATTCCGATGCGGAATACGATACTGTGGTTGAAGGTTATGAAAACGGCTACACCCTGCTGACCCACTTTTATTCGGGAATGTCCTCTATGGTAAGAAGAGGCGGTTTCCGTATACCCGGTATGATCGAAAGCGGATATATTATCGACGATATGCGTGTAGAGGTCATTGCCGACGGATGTCATCTTCCTCCCTGCATACTGGGCTCTCTCTACCGCATAAAGGGCGCAGATAAAATGTGTCTTGTAACCGATTCCATGCGAGGCGCGGGACAGACCTCTGGCACTACCATACTGGGCTCTCTGGAAAACGGATACGAGGTATTTATAGAGGACGGCGTTGCCAAAATGCCGGATAGACAAGCCTTTGCCGGCAGTATCGCTACGGCGGACAGACTTGTGCGCACGGTATACAAGCAGGCAGGCGTGCCCTTGCACGATGCAGTCAAGATGATGACGGCAACTCCCGCACGGTTTGCGGGACTTGAAAATAAAGGCACTTTGGAAGCAGGAAAAGATGCGGATATCGCAGTATTTGACGATGATATAAACGTATGCGCGGTTTATGTGCGCGGAAAGGAAATAAAAAATGGTTAAAACAGGAAAAGCAGACAAGCTTACATACAAAATATACGAATCCAGACAGGAAATGGGCGTATGCGCCGCAAAGGAAGCGGCTGCTGAAATTAAGGCTCAGATAGCAAAAAAAGGCGAAATTAATATGATATTTGCCGCCGCACCCAGCCAGAATGAATTTCTTGCATCTCTTATAAACGATAAAGAGATAGACTGGACCAAGATTCACGCATTCCATATGGACGAATATATAGGTCTTGATAAGGATGCGCCTCAGGGATTCGGAAACTTTCTTTATAACGCAATATTCGGCAAGGTGTCCTTTGCTTCCGTAAATTATATCGATATTACCGCAACCGATCCTTACGCTGAAGCGGAAAGATACGCAAAATTGCTTGCAGAGCATCCTTGTGACATTATATGTATGGGTATCGGCGAAAACGGACATATTGCTTTCAACGATCCCCACGTAGCGGATTTTAACGATAAATATGCGGTAAAGCCCGTGGAATTGGATAACGTGTGCCGTATGCAGCAGGTCAATGACGGATGCTTTGCGTCCATCGACCTTGTTCCCACCCACGCTATGACACTCACTATTCCTACCTTGGTTGCACCCGAAGCAATATTCTGCGTTGTTCCCGCCCCCTCCAAAGCAAATGCGGTATATAACACCGTAAAAGGCGAGATAACCGAAGCCTGCCCCGCTTCCATACTTCGCCGCCACGATAACGCAACCCTTTATCTTGATACTGACAGCGGAGCAAAAATACTTTAATAAATGGAAAAATACTTTAATACTATTTCCGATGGCGTAACCTTCACCGCCATAAAAACGGACAAATCCAAATACGATCTTCTTACCGTTAATTTTATTTTGCCCCTCACACGGGAAAACGCGGCGTTTTCCGCTTTGCTTACTGCGGTTATCAACCGCGGCACGGTAAAGTATCCCGATATGCGCAGTCTTGCCATTGCGCAAGAAGAACTTTATGCCGCTTCCGCAGAGGCGTATAACCGAGTGTTGGGAGAATGTATAAGCATTACCTTCTCGGTTTCGGGAATAAATAAGGCGTATACTCTGGGTAACGAGGATATTACCCCAAAGCTTTTTGAGCTTTTGCACCAGCTTATATTCTGCCCCCTTGTTGTTGACGGCGGATTTAACCCCGAATACGTGGAAAGTGAAAAGAAAAACCAGATAGACATTATACGCTCCCGTACAGATAACAAATCCTCATACGCGGTTTCCCGCTGTATTGAAATAATGTGTAAAAACGAGGCGTATTCCGTTTCTTCCGACGGAAAGGAAGAGGACGTAAAAAAGATAAACGGCAAAAACCTTTTTGAATTTTACCAAAAAATGCTTTCATCCGCACCCGTTCACGCTGTTTTCACCGGAAATATTGACGAACGGGAGGTTGAAGGCTATATAAAAGCGTATCTCCCCTTTTCCGACGGCAGAGGCGAGGTGCCCAAAACCGAGATTGTTAAAAAAGCAGACAAAATGAAATCCCACACCGAGAAAATGAAAATAAGCCAGAGTAAGCTTTGTATCGGCTACCGCACGGGAATTTCTCTGGGCGAAAAAGACTGGCTTAAGTTTTTGGTGTTTGATGAAATTTTCGCCGCATCCCCCACAAGCAAGCTGTTTATGAACGTGAGAGAAAAAATGTCACTATGCTATTACTGCTCTCCCGTTCCCCAATCCATAAAGGGAATACTTATTATCACCGCAGGTATTAACGCCCGCGATAAGGACAAGGTATACGGCGCTGTAACGGAACAGCTTGAGGATATGAAAAACGGCGCATTTTCCGATACCGAGTTTACCACGGCGGTAAAGAACATTAAAAGTAATTTCAGGAGCGTTACCGATACCGTTCGGGCCATGAACAGCTTTTATCTTTCCCGTTTTATTGCGGGAGTGGATATTTCCCCGTGGGATGCGGAAAAAATGATGGACAGTATAACACGGGACGACGTTGTTTCCTGCGCGAAAAATATAACCGCAGATACGGTGTATTTTCTGAAAGGGGGTAACGAGGAATGATAATAAAGGAAAACGCCCTTTTGGGTGAAAAACATTACCACTTCGTACATTCTTCGGGCTTGCCCGTGTACGTTTGCCCCAAAAACCACGAAACCGCATTTGCGGCGGTGGCTGTTAAATACGGCTCCTGCGATAACCGCCTGCCTACTAAGGACGGAATCGTAACCGTGCCCGACGGAACGGCTCATTTTCTTGAGCACAAGCTGTTTGAAAATCCCGACGGAACGGATGCTTTTGAAACCTATTCCAAAAACGGCGGCGATGCAAACGCATTCACTTCCTTTGAGCGCACAGAATACATTTTTTCCTGCACGGAGAATTTTTATATTAACTTAAAGACTCTGCTTCAGATGGTTTTTACTCCTCATTTTACAAAAGAAAGCGTAGAAAAGGAGCAAGGGATTATCGGTCAGGAAATAAAAATGTACGAGGACGATGCCGATTGGCGGGCACTGCTTGGTATGCTGGAGGGAATGTACGTTAACAATCCCGTGCGCAAGGATATTGCGGGTACGGTGGAATCTATTGCGGAAATAACTCCCGATATGCTTTACGACATTCACAAGGTGTTTTACCACCCTTCAAACACCGTGCTTTGCATTTGCGGAAGAGTTGACCCCGAGGAAGTAAAAAAAGTGTGCGATGAGTGTATGGAAAATTATCCCGAAATAAGCATTTCTCTGCCCGATATTTACGAGCCCGACGAGGTTAACGCAAAAAGAGTGGTTACCAAGTTAAAGATCGGTATGCCTCAATTCGCTTTGGGCATAAAAGAAAGTGTCCCTCAAAAGGATGACGATGATCTTAAACGCAGTGCGGAGCACGCTATAATACTTCAGTTGCTTTTTGGCTCCTCGGGAGAGTTTTACTGCAATAACTACGAAAGCGGACTTATATCCGACCGTTTTGCATACAGCTATTATAATTCCCGCGATTGGTCGTACATCTCTATCGAGGGAGTAGCGCACGATCCCGACGCGGTGGCGGAGGCTGTAAAAGAAGAGATCAAAAAACGGAAAGAGGTCTTCTTTACCGAGGAAGAGTTTATCCGCGCAAAAAAGGTTATTTATGCCACGGAGTGCCTCAGTTTTAATTCCACCTCCGAAACCGCAAACAGACTTGCTTCTGCGGTGCTGGAGGGATGCGATATGCTGGATTACGCTTCCGTGATCGGAAACACAAGCTACGACGATGTAAAAACACGTTTCCTTAAGGGATACGATATGGAAAAAAGCTGTTTATCCATCGTACTCCCCGAAGAAGAATAGACGAAAGGAAGTTTTTGCTTATGAAGACAACCATTGCTTTTCCCGGCTTGGGAATAGAACAGTTTGAGCTTAACCGCGCCGCTTTTACCATTCCTATAGGCGACGGTATAACCGTATACTGGTACGGTGTTATTATAGCTTTGGGTATTGTTCTGGCATTCAGCTATTTTTTGTGGCGCGCCACGAAGTTTGAGCATATCCGTGAAGACGATTGCTATAATCTGGCGCTGTTCACCGTTCCCATTGCCATTGTGGGCGCAAGACTTTTATACGTTATTACCAACCCCGAAAAATACGATTCTTTATTGAGCGTAATAAGTATATGGAACGGCGGTATAGCTATTTACGGAGCCATAATTTTCGGCGCATTGACGGTTATCGTATACTGCAAGGTAAAAAAGATTATGGTGCTTCGTATGCTGGATGCGGTTGCACCTGCAGTAATGATCGGTCAGATAATGGGCAGATGGGGAAATTTCTTTAACGGCGAAGCTTACGGATGGTCGGAAAACATCGGTTCCCTCCCTTGGCGTATGCAGCTTGAAGGCGCATACCGCACCGAAATAATAGAGGGAGTAAAGACTAAAATATCGGTGGATTTCGTGCATCCCACCTTCCTTTACGAATCTCTTTGGAATATTCTGGGATTTGTGATAATCAACCTGCTTTACAAAAAGAAGAAGTTTAACGGTCAGGCATTTCTTATGTACGTTACCTGGTACGGCTTGGGCAGAGGATTTATAGAGCTGCTGCGTACCGATTCTCTGTATATTTTTGAAACGGTAAAGCTTAACAGCGTTATCGGATTTATGACCTGTATTGCAGGTATAATCGGTCTTATATTGCTTTATATAAAGAGCAAAAAGGAAAACACGGAGCTGGAAAGCTACCGCGAGGCATTTGCAGGCACGGAAAACAATTCTGTTCCCGCAGAAGAATGTGATGAAACTGAAACCGCACCCGAAAGCGAGGAGACCCACGATGGCGATAATACTTGACGGAAAAGCCGTTGCCGCAAAGGTTAAAGGCGAAGTAAAGGAAAAGGTTGACCTTTTGAAAAAAGAAGGCAAGCGTATTCCCGCGCTGGCGGTAATACTGGTAGGCGAAGACCCCGCCTCCGCCGTATACGTGCGCAACAAGAAAAAGGACTGCGAAGAGGTAGGATTTTTGTCTATCGGACATACTCTCCCTGCCCAAACCACCCAGGAAGAGCTTATTGCACTTATAGACAAGCTGAACGCAGACGATACCGTGGACGGTATTCTTTGCCAGTTGCCCGTGCCCAAGCATATAGATGCAGGCGCAGTGCTTGAGCGTATCGCACCCGATAAGGACGTGGATTGCTTCCACCCCGTTTCCGCAGGAAAGCTGTTCAGAGGCGCCCCTTCTCTGCTCCCCTGTACGCCCGCAGGTGTGATCAGGATTTTAGACGAGTATTCTATCGATATAGCAGGCAAAAACTGCGTGGTGGTGGGCAGAAGCAACATAGTAGGCAAGCCTGCGGCAATGATGCTCCTTGACCGCAACGGAACCGTTACGGTGTGCCATTCCAAGACAAAGAACCTGGCAGAAGTAACAAAGAGTGCGGATATTCTCGTTTCCGCGGTGGGCAGAGCCGATTTCATTAAAGGAGATATGATAAAGGGCGGCGCCGTTGTGGTTGACGTAGGTATGAACAGAAACGCCGAAGGCAAGCTGTGCGGCGACTGCGATTATAATTCCTGTTATGAAAAGGCAAGCTATATCACCCCCGTTCCCGGCGGTGTCGGACCCATGACCAGAGCTATGCTGATGGAAAACACCCTGACAGCATACGGTATTCACGAAAGAACTGTGAACTATAAACTATAAACTATGGAAGTTTTTTGCGGAGCAAAAAAACGAAATAATCGTTTTCGAAATCTACCGTCTGCAGAAAAGTCTGATTGAAGCAAGGAACTGTATAAACAAAGCAGAAAACGTCTTTTACGAGCGTGGCGTAGTAATCTACGACTATCGAAGTAAAAGCGTTTAGAAAAACGCAATAAGAAATAAAAGAACTTCCGTAGATATTTTTCTACGGAAGTTTTCCTTTTAATATTGGGTTCGGCGGGGGCAAGCCACCCGCCCTACGTTTGGGAACTTGCTACAGCTAATCTTTTAAATACCCTTTGCGTTTCGGTCTGCGAAGTTAATCGGGGTCCCTGAAAACGCGGTCAGCGTTTTTGGGGTGATTTTTAGACAGTTCCCGATTTGTTAAATTTCAATCCAAACACCGGGATTAGCAAGTGCTTTGTTGCCTGCTTCGATAATACCCATTATCGCTACGGTTTCGTCGTGTGCGGCTTTGATATCGCCGGTCTTGAAGAAATCGCACATAGCCTTTATAAAGTTGGGGAAGGTATTGCTCATCTGGGGAACGGAAACGGTCTTACCGTCTTCGTAGTTAACCAGCATACTGAAATCAACGCCGGTCCAGCCGTACTGGGACATAACGATGCTTCTGTTGCCCTCAAATTCGATAACCATACTCTCGTACTTACCGTTACCTACAGACATTATTCTCTTTGCTTGGCTGCCCATAAGAACAACGATAGGCTCGATCTGGTGGATAGAATAAGTATCAAAGTTACCGGGGCCGCGGGAATTGATAAAGCAAATTCCCTCTCTGTCGATATCCTTAAGCTCGTCTGCAAAGCGGAGAGCGGAGGTGGAGAAGAAGGGGGTGTTATGCTCTTCTGCAAGCTTTACAAGAGCTTCTGCGGTGGATTTTTCCAAAGCAAAGGTCTTGTCAACGTATACGCATTTGCCGCTGCGGAGAGGCTTCTGGCAAAGATCCCAATGGCGCTCGGGATTATCGGGAGAAAGTACGATAATGCAATCGCTCTTTTCAACAACTTCATCGATGCTGTCAAGACGCTGTACGCCGTACTTTTCGCACCACTGATCGGTAGTCATTCCGCCGGGTTTATCCATTTCAGCATAAGCGTAAGCTACTTCGAATTCTCCGTCGGTTGCTTCTTTGATAAACTGGGGATAATTGAGTGCGTGCCATTCATCAAGATAATAATCGATAAAACCTATCTTTTTTGCCATTTTTTTTACACCTCGTTTTTATATTTTGCTTCTGAGGAAGTCTGCTGCCTTAAGAATGTCTGCGTAAGGATCTGCGCCGCATTCACGCTCGATAGTGAGGAAGCCCTTAAAGCCGATATCGGTAAGAGCGTTAAGATATGCATCAAAATCTACCTTACCCTCGCCCAAAGGAAGCTCAAGGAAGTAATCGGACATACGCATATCCTCAATACCGCCTTCTGCAAAGAATGTATAGATGATCTTGGGATCGGTCTGCTTGATCATAATACCGTCTTTTGCGTGGGTATGTACGATGAAATCTTTAAGAGTATATACTGCCTGAACGGGATCGTCGCCGGTAACCATTATAAGGTTTGCGGGGTCGAGGTTTACGCCGATACCCTTGCTGCCAACGTCGCGGATGAAGTCTGCAAGAACGGTTGCCTTCTCGGGACCGGTTTCGATGGCGAAGGTTACGCCGATAGATGCCGCATAATCGCCCATATCCTTGCAGGCGTTCTTCATACGGATATATTCCTCGGAATCTTTATCTTCGGGAACACAGCCGATGTGAGTGGTAACAACGGAGCTGCCCAGCTTCTTTGCAAGGGAAGCAACTTCCTTGGAAGCAGGGATCTTCCAAACGTTTTCTTCCTCGGTAGCGAAGCCGTGTCCGCCAAAGTCGCCGCAAACAGCGGAAACAACAAGGTTGTGTGCTGCAAGAGCATCGTTAACAGCCTTTATCTTTGCATCGTCAAAGGTCTTATAAGACATTTCGCCTTCAACAACGTAAAGCTGTATGCCCTGCGCACCGACTTCAACTGCTTTGTCAAGCGCTTCAAAGAAGGGTTTCTTGAAGGAATCGGTCATTACGCCGATTGAAAATCTTTTTTCCATAGTTATTTATCCTTTCAGTTACTCTCTTGGAGAGACTTAAATAATTCTATTGTATCTTCCATTTCGGCAAGTGTGCCGGGCTCTGCCTTTTCATAAGCGGAGACGAAGGTATCCTTGCCTGCTTTATACATTCCGATAACCGTATCGTACATAGTGCCCCAACGGTATATTTCGCACATATCGGGGATACGGGATTCAAAGATTATATCCAGCATACGCATGGATTCATCATCGCGGGAGATCTGGTACTGGAGAGTCTGCTCGTAGTACACACGGTTAAGATTTGCACGGGAAGCCGCGCCGAGAGCTTCAAGAACATAGCCCGCAAGCTCGAGCTCTTCGTCTTCAACGAAAACGGGAATACAGATAGTATCACAGGACCAGCCGCCGATACGGGAATAGTATTCCTCCTGTTCCTCATCGTATTTGGGAGTGGGAAGTACGCCGAAATCGCTTTCCATATCACGAAGGAGGGGAAGATTGAGCACTGCTTCCATAAGGAACAGCAGGCGGTCTGCTTTGAATTCGGGAACGATTACGTCGGATACGGGCACGCCGGAAACGTTGAAATAATCGTTTGCGGAAATAAAGCCGCTGGAATTATCCTGCAGGAAGTCCTGCGCATCGGAAATAAGAGAAATTGCTCGCTCGTTGTTTATGGTGAGAGAAGGATATCCGTCCGAATCGGGAGTGGCGATGGTTTCTCCCGCGCCGGAAAGCAAGCAGGCGATAACGCCGTCCTGCTGGGCAAAGCCGAGAATATCACCCACGTCGGACTTGTTGTTCTCGTTAAGATCCTGATAAACCGCCTTGGACATAGAGTAAAGTACATCCTGCGTCCACGCACCGTCATCTACCATTTCATAAAGAGAGGAATAACCGTAATCATCAAGAAGGTGCTTTTCCTCTACCATATTCTTGTTGAACGCCACAAAAAGGGTGGCATTTTTATTTACATATCCGATATCGCCGATGGTGAAATATACGCTTCCTGCGATAGCGACCTTTTCGTTAAAGGATTGGGACCACCATTCGTTGGTGATATCCAAGGTTTCTACGGTGGTAAGATCTCTCAGCACGCCTTCTGTAGACAGCATAGCCGCCTCCGTGGATGCGGGCATACAGAAGAGATAATCTCCGCCGCCGATGGTAAGATCGGATATAATGCGCTGGTACATTTCGCCGCCGTAACGGTTAGAGGTGTACACTACCTGCTCTTCGATGGTTATACCCAGCTTTTCTTCCACCAATCTTGTACGCTCTGCCGCAGCGGTAACGATACCGGAAGCGGTGTCTGCGGAAAAGTTGGGGTTGGAGGAGGGCTGTATCTGGTATGACCAATCGTCATTTGTAGCAGTGCTGAGCACTTTTACCGTTGTGCCCTTGAATTTTTCTATATCCTCGGGCAAATCAAAGCCGAAAAAGGTATCTCCCTCCGAAACGTCCAAGGAAAGATCGTCTTTATCGCCTTGGTTGCATGCGGCGAGAATACCTACGGACATAACCAAAAGCAAAATACACGCAAACAGTCTTTTTTTCATATGTAACGTCCTTTCATTTGCCAAAGAATCATATTCAAGGGGCGAAGCATCCGATATCTTCGCTCTTAATGTGATTATACTATATAAACACCGTCTTTTCAAGCGTTTTTTAAAATCCGGTTGAGTAAAAATAATTAAAGTCTGTGTTTTTCCATATAGCCGCACAGCTTTTCCAAAGCACCCTTTTCAAGGCGGGAAACGTATGAACGGGATATGCCCATTTTCTCCGCCACTTCACGTTGAGGATATACCTTGCCCTCCTCAGTAAGACCGTAACGGAGAAGGATTATGGTACGTTCTCTGGGAGTAAGCACGGTATTGATCGCTTTGTATGCCGCCGAAGAACGGATACGGGTATCTATCTCATCCACCATATCCTCATCCGTGCTGATTATATCCATATACGTGAGAGGATTTCCGTCTTTATCCACGTCTACCGGTTCTTCGATACTCACCTCGCAGGAAAGCTTTTTGCGGGAACGGAAATACATAAGTATTTCATTCTGCAGACACTTTCCCGCATAAGTTGCAAAGCGGGTGCCGTTTTCGATATCAAAGGTGTCTATAGCCTTTATCAGTCCGATGGTGCCGATAGAAACCAGATCATCCTGATCGGGATAGGACGAGTAGTATTTTTTAACGATATGGGCGACAAGACGGAGATTGTGCTCGATCAATGTATTACGTGCGGACATATCCCCTTTTCTTGCCAGAGAAAAATAGTGTTTTTCTTCCTTTGCGCTTAAAGGCGGAGGAAAATTATTACCGCCGGATACGCGCAAAAACATACATACGATACGGGAAAAGAAAAAAGCAACTGCGGAAAGCATTTTGTATTAATCACCTCCCGTAATTATACTTTTAAAACACCAAAAAAATACCGCACCCAAACGGGTGCGGTAAGATTATTGGTTTATTTCTTATTTCCAACCGAGAATAGAAGTATCTTCGGAAAGGAAAGCACGTTTAACGAGATAGTAATCTCTTGCATCGATCTTGCCGTTACCGTTTACGTCTGCAAGATCCTGCTGATAATCATCAAGATCGACCATGCCGAGAACTGCACGTCTGATTATAAGATAATCGGTTGCAGTAAGCTCTCCGTCCATATTAACGTCGCCGGGGTTGTAGCCGGGTGCGAAATAGAAGTATGCGCCGATATCGGTGGTGAGATTTTCGATATCAATACCGTCAAGCACGAGAATGTCTCCAACCTTTGCAGCTTTTGCAAGATTCTGATTCATAACAGCAACTTCGGAATCGTGGTGAACAGCGATGATGATCTCGCCTTCCTTGAGGGTGTAATCGCTGAAGGAACCGCCGCCGAAGGTGTTCTTGGTAACAACGTATGCTTCAAGAGTTTCGTTCCACTCAAGCCAGATGTTCTGAGTCCACTTGGGATTGTGGGAAGCGCCGGTAATTGTGCCGGAGGTAAAGATGGAGGTATAGTCCGCAAGGATGGAAGTGTTGAATGCGGTGAGATACAAGCCTTCTTCGATAGTTTCGAAATCAATGTTTACAGCCAATTCGGAAACGAAGAGGTGAGCCTTTACAGCGGTAAGCTCAAACTTAACGTATCTGCCGGAAACTGCGGATGCGGGCTTAACGGTAAGAGTGTGAGCATCCTGTTCGGTAGAAGCATAAATATCGGAGGAAACATCCAAAGAAGCTGCTTCTGTCCAAGTGGTATTATCATCGGAAACGTATACCTTTACATTCTTTGGAACAGCTATTCCCCAGCTGTCCAGCTGAAGCGCGTTTACGCTGAAGGAACCGATATTATCAAACGTTTCGCCAAGATCGATAACGAATTCGTACTTGCCGCCGGACGCGCCGTTGTATCCTGCCCAGGTGGGAGAATATGCATCGCCGCCGTTACCGAAAGCGCCATCGGTAAGCTCTGCACCGCCGTCAGCGTAAGTGGGATTGGACTTGGAGGAAGAGGTATAGTCCTTTCCGTACGCAACGTTTACAGACCGATCGCCGGAAAGCGAATACCAATAAAGAAGTTCATTGTATGCATCCTTGATCTCGGCTGCGGTAGCTTCCTTGTTTGCTACAACGGAGCTTGCTACGTCGTATGCAGCGCGGAGATTATCAAGAACGAACTGAGAGTATTCGGTAAATGTAACGTTTGCAACCTTTGCAACAAGCGCCTGAAGCTCCTGCTTGCCTGCAAGTGCAGCGGAGATCTTCATTATAGCGCGCTTGTAGTCGCCTTCGGTAGATCTTTCGTCTGCGCGAACAGCCTTTGCGGCTTCAAGAGCGAGAGTAATGTTTGCAGATTCTTCTGCTGCTTCTGCGCCTTCAATAGCTACGTCAAGTGCCGCTACCAGTTCTTCGGAAGGAAGCATAGAGGAAAGCTTAACTACCATTATACAGTCGGAAACAGAACGGGAAGAGGACTGTACGTAGCCGGGCTCGCCGTTACCTGCATCTGCAAGGTACATAGCGGAGGATCCGCCGCCGTCCATACGGATAACGTTGGTACAGCCAAGCTCGATCATTGCCTTTGCAACGTCGCGGAGAGTCACAGAGCCGCTTGAACCGGTAGAGCCGCCCTCGGTAGTAAAGAATACGTAAGATCCGTCAGGCTTGGTACCAAATGCGGTCCAACGTGCCTGAAGGGTTACTTCGTGTGTACCGATCTTATCCACGATCTGAGTCTGGTCAACGCCGTCCTTTACCAGCCAACCTACGTTTTCGATAGCGGAGGAGCAGTTTTCCATAACTTCTCTGGATTCTTCGATAGATTCGTTAACGGTTATCTGCACTTCGGAGCCTGCTTTAAGATTCTTAAGAGTGTCTGCGAAGGGAGAAGAAGATTTGCAATAAAGAACGAACTGATCCTTGGTAAAGTTGGTACCGTTGGTGTCTACGCCCACGGAAACAACCTCGCCTACCAGAGTACCGCCAACGGAAAGCTCGGTGCCCAATACCTTGTTACAAAGTACTTCAACGCCTTTTTCGTATTCGGCGGAATCGGAAATAGAGCCGCAAGCGGAATCCCAGTAATAAACCTTATCATTGGCAGTGCCGCCGTCTACTTTATTGATATATGTAAGAGCATTCTTAAGCTCGTTACCGTCAGCATAAAGCTTATAATCGAGGCTGCTCTTTACAACCTGCATAGCACCCTTGCTGTCGAAGGTTACCAATTCGCCGGTATAACCTACGTGAGCACAGGTAATTCTGCCGTCTGTGATATTGATAGCGTTAAGGAAACCGTTGGACATACTGAAGAAGGAACCGTTGATTATACCAACGGGCTCATAACCCCAACGTTCTATAGAAGCTCTGTCAAAATGCTTAGAAAGGACGGAAGTCCAACCTGCATTTGCGGCGTATACAACGGGAACGTAGCCGTCTGCAGGATCAAACTCAAGAGCCTGCGCGGTAACAGTGTTTCCGTTTTCACCGCTGGTAACTTCATAGCTGGTGTGGAAAACGTTTTCGTCTACCTCATATGCTTCCGAAGTAGCTTCCAAGCCGTAGCCTGCAAAAGCCAGAACGGA
Source organism: uncultured Oscillospiraceae bacterium (assembly GCA_964485815.1). GTDB lineage: Bacteria > Bacillota > Clostridia > Oscillospirales > CAG-382 > SFLA01. The sequence goes on along the minus strand of CAZAJX010000012.1, from coordinate 17,364 downwards.
TGCAAGAGAGCCGACCATAACAAGCGCCAGAATAAGCGCCACTGCGTTTTTGGTGAATTTCATAAATGTCGTCTCCTTATATTGAAATTTCATATCAATTATACACAGTTTTGTAAATAAAGTCAATTACCAATGTAATATTTGTTAACGCTTTTTCAACTTTTTGATAACATTGAATACGGTACACACGGGAAATCCGATAACCGAAAAGAAATCTCCCTCCACAGCTTCAACAAAAAGGCTTCCCTTTCCTTGGATACCGTAACTGCCTGCTTTATCCATAGGCTCTTTCGTGGAGATATACCAACGTATTTCAGAATCCGAAATGGGACGGAAATACACGTCTGTGGAAACGCATCCGCTTTCCCATTTATTTCCGCAAATGACGGTATATCCCGTAATGACGTTGTGCTTTCTGCCGCTCAGCATTTTAAGCATACGGAAAGCGTCCTCTTCGTCCTTAGGCTTACCCAAAAGCTCCCCGTCAACGCATACCATAGTATCCATTCCCAAAACTATGTCGCCGTATTCGGCTTCATCCTTTACGGCAAAGGCTTTGCGCTGTGAAAACAGCATAACGGTATCTTCTGCAGGCATACCCTCCACGGGAGTTTCATCGGTTTCCGCAGGGACACAGCGGTATTCAAATTCCAGAGTATCAAGTATTTCTCTGCGTCTGGGAGATTTTGAAGCAAGAATTATCATTTTTTAACTACCTCGCATACAACTGTAATATAGGACGGCAAAAAGCCGGGTAACACATTTTCAAAATAACACATACTATGCAAATAGGAAGGGAGGATGCCCGATGGCTTGTTTTGATCAATTCTTTGGAAACAACGGCGGTAACTGCTGCTGGATCATTATTCTTATCGCGATCATCATCTGTTGCTGCTGCGGTTAAACACCGCGAAAGCCTCTTGCTGACAGAGGTGTTAAGGACCTGCCTTTTGAAGGGCAGGTCTTTAATTTTGGTTTGATATAACAAATCTTTCTCTGTAAAACAAATATTGCTGGGCTATTCCCGCATATTCTCCCAAAGATGAAGGATCAAAGGATTCGTCGTAATATTTTTCCAATATCCGTTTTACCCAAACGTCTATGGGGAAAGCGGACAAAAATCCATAGCCGAAAAGGAGCACGCAGGACGCAACCTTTTTTCCCACGCCTTTTATCTTCATAAGCTCGGCTTCCGCCTCTTCGTAAGAAAGGGACGCTATGTGTTCAAGATCGATCTCACCGCTGTGAACACGGTGAGCCGCATCAAGTATGTATTTCACACGGAAGCCCGCTTTGATGGGAGCAAGCCCCTCTTCCCCTGCGGCAAGAATTTTTTCGGGCGCGGGGAACGAATACAATCCGTTTCCCAAGGGTTCGCCCAAGGATTCGCACAAGGCTTCTATTATCTTTTTGATACGTGGAATATTGTTATTTTGGGAAATTATAAAGGAAATAAGGGTTTCCCATTTATCCTGCTTCAGAATTCGTATACCTTTTCCTATTTCCGATGCATCCGATACCTGTGTATCGTGGGAAAAGGAAGCACACACAAGAGAATAATCCCGCTTTAAATCGAAAAAGCCTTCCCATATCTCAAAATACTCTTCTTTTCCGCAAAAGATAACGGTATCCTCACCATCGGTATAACCGGAAAGATATTTACCGTATGCGACTCCCTGCCAGATTCCATCGGGACCGCGGTTAAAGCGAAAGCATTGACCGCAATCAAAGGTCTGATCCAAAGAAAAATGCTTTTGGTTTTTTATTATTACTTTATCGTTTTCAAAAATTATATCCATAACAAAACCTTTGTATTGCAAAACTTTAAAAGCTAATGTATAATAGACTTTGAGAGGTGATACTTTTGCACGAACATATATATACCATTCCCGTTAACGAAGCATTTGAAAAGTGTGAGGGAAACTGTCCGTTCTGTATGCTGTTCGAAGAGCTGGAGGAAACGGAATTGGATCTTATTCTCGGCGCATCCATGATGGAGCCCGATATACGCAAAAAGACAAATGAAAAAGGCTTTTGCGGAAATCACTACCGCCGTATGTTTACAATGAAAAACCGCTTGGGTATGGCACTTACTCTGGAGAGCCATCTTGAAACCCTTAAAAAAGAACTTGCTCCCGGAGGATTTCTTGCCAAGGATGCATCCGCAAAGCCCGTAAAACGCATAGGTGAATTGGAAGAAAGCTGTTACGTTTGCGATCGTATAGAAGAGAAGTTTTCCAAAATGATCGCAACCGCGGTATATCTTTACCACACGGAAGAGGATTTCAGAAATAAATTCAATTCCGCATCCGTTATATGTCTTCCCCACTACCGCAGATTGCTGACATACGCTTCATCCAATCTTCCCAAAAAGGTTTACGCAAATCTTTTTGAGGATGCGGACAAGCTGGTGAGAGGTTATCTGGACACTTTGAAGGATGACGTATCCTGGTTTTGCCGCAAGTTCGATTACCGCTTTGATGATCAGCCCTGGGGCAACAGCAAGGATTCCGTAGAACGTTCCATTCGCTTTTTGACGGGCGGCACCACCGAAAATTTCAACGGTGTAAAGCGCAAGAAAAATTAAATTTACACGTCCCGTTTGGGACGTGTTTTTTATTGGGTCCCCGAGAAACCGCAAGGTTTCTTGGGGTAGTTATTTTTATACTGCATACTGTGAATATTCACCCCGATTATGCACGGACAGGTTTACATAACCCGTTATTTATTTACATAATAAAAATTATGAAATCCACATTATCCACATAGTTTTCCACATTTTTAAAGGTCGCCAACACGATAATTCGGGGATTTTTTAGGTTTTAGAACATTTTAATGTGGGTAATCCACATACTTTTCCACCAATTGTGGAAAACATTATGTATAATACATTACACGGTTTTGGTTGCAAAAGCGTTAAGTTCAAGGTCCGCAACAGAGCCTGATACGTACTCAAAACAGCCCTGAGAAGCGATCATCGCCGCGTTATCTCCGCACAGAGAAAGAGGCGGCAGATACAGAGAAACTCCCTTTCGATCGGTCAATTCCTTAAGCCCTGCGCGCAGGTGTGAATTGGCAGCAACACCCCCTGCAAGAACGAGCGGAAGGTTGCCGACCTGTGAATACAATGCATCCACACGCAGGCATATGCTCTTTACCAGAGTTTCGGTAAAGGATGCCGCAAGGTCTGCTTTGAATTCATCCGTAAGCTCTATCCCCTTTTGCTGCATAGTGTGTACCTGATTTATAACAGCGGTCTTTAAGCCGGAGAAGGAAAAATCATAGGGGCAGTTTTCCACGTGGCTTATGGTAAACTTCATAGCGTTTTTGTTGCCGAGGGAAGCCAATCTGTCCATTGCCGCACCGCCGGGATAAGGTAATCCCAGCATACGGGCGGCTTTGTCAAAAGCCTCTCCCGCCGCGTCATCTCTGGTCTGTCCGATACTCTTATATGAAGTATAATCGTCCACCTTCAAAAGAGAGGTATGTCCGCCCGAAACCACCAATGCGATAAAAGGCGGCTTAAGGTCGGGATGGGCAATATAATTTGCCGCAACGTGGCCTCTTATGTGATGTACGGGAACAAGAGGCTTTCCGCAGGAATAGCTTAATCCCTTTGCAAAGGAAAGTCCCGTAAGCAACGCACCGATAAGACCGGGGGCATAGGTCACCGCAATAGCATCAATATCGTTAAGGGTGCATTCCGCCTTTTCCAACGCTTCCTTTACTACTCCCGTAAGGGCTTCGCAATGGGCGCGGGAAGCTATTTCGGGAACTACACCGCCGTAAAGGGCGTGAACCTCCGCCTGAGATGCCACTATATTTGAAAGCACTCGTCTGCCGTCCTCCACCACGGAAGCGGCAGTTTCATCGCATGAGCTTTCTATACCCAGAATTTTCATTAAATTACACCTTCAATTCCATAACGTAAGCATCCTTGCCGTGATAATATCTGCGGCGGATGCCTGCTTTTTTAAACCCCAATGAATTATAAAAGCTTATCGCTCCGTAATTATCCTCTTTTACCAGCAAGAATACCTTTTCGCACTTTGATTTTAATTCGTCTACCAATGCTTTTCCGATACCTCTACGGCGAAAGCTCCCGGAAACCGCAATATTTTCTATTTCCGCTTCTCCAAACAGCAGAGTTGCGGAAAGAATGCCGCTTAAAATACCGTCGGTTTCGCAATAAAGATACACCGCAGTATCGGAAAGGAGAAATTCGGATATAGCATTTTCCGACCAAGCGGTATCCAGACATTCCTTTTCCAACACCGCGGCTGCGGGTATTTTATCTTTTGTAAGCGGCAGTATCTTATTAATACTCATCGCCGATAAACCTATCTATTACGTCCTGCGGTGCATATACCGCTTTGCGGGTAGCTCTGTCGTAAAGATAGCAATTACCTTCCGTATCTACGGTGAAGACTACCACGTAATACAACCCCGGATAATTTGCGCTGAGCATACGGAGAGTAAAGGTATTGTCATCGTCAAGCTCCAAGGGAAGCTGTGTTTCGGATTCGTTCAAAATAGCATCACGGATGGCGTATACCAGATCGCTGTCATCCTGAAACTCGGTGTCATCGGGATAGCTTATTTCGGGATCGCGGTATTTTTCCTCACAGTAAAGAGTGGTAAGATACGCGGAGCCGTAATATACGAAGGCTGCAACGGGATCGAAAATATCGATAGTAAGATCAGGAACGCCTACCGCCTTGTAGACGATACCGTCCTTATCGCACAGATATTTGGCGCTGTCTTCCCATTTCACGGAATAGTACTGCACGTTTCCGTCATTGCAGAGAGGCTCGTCCCTCTCAAGAGCGTAAACAGAAATGGGGTTTGAAAACATTTCGTATTCAACGCCCGTTTCTGGATCGGTAAAACCGAATTCGGTTATGGATACCTCGTATCCTCTTAAAAGCTCCTCACCTTCCGTGCAGGCGCAGAGAAAGAGAGTTAATATAACAAGTGTAAATGCAAGTATTTTTTTCATTAATAGCCTTTCTGTCCCAGACTGTCATCGTTGGTTATCCAATCCTGCACGTCATAGATGGAGTATGTAGAAGCGGTTTCGCGGACGATAACACGCTTTATTCCTGCGTTTATTACCATTCTTTTGCACATCTGACAGCTTGTGGTTCCGCCGATAGATACACCCGTCTTGGGATCGGTGCAAGCGAGGTAAAGATCCGCATCCAGCATTTCCTCGCGGGAAGCGGCGATTATTGCGTTTTCCTCTGCGTGGACGGAACGGCAAAGCTCGTATCTTTCCCCTCTGGGAATAGCCATTTCCTCGCGGAGGCAGGTGCCTCTGTCACAGCAGTTTTGTCTTCCTCGGGGTGCGCCCGCATAGCCGGTGGAAACGATACTGTCATTTTTAACTATGATCGCGCCGAACTTACGGCGAAGGCAGGTTCCCCGCTGGGATACAGTCTGTGCTATATCAAGATAATAATTGATCTTATCGGGACGTGTCATTTTCAAGCTCCTTTGCGATTTTTAATATATATTCCCTGAAGCCTTCTCTGGTTTCGGGATGGCGGAGTCCCATATAAACGTTGGACTCTATATAGCTTAATTTATTGCCTACGTCAAAACGCTCGCCCTCGAAAACGCAGGCTTTCATACCCTTGGTGCGGGCAAGCACCGCCATTGCGTCGGTAAGCTGTATTTCTCCCTTGGCGCCGGGAGGAGTTTTATCCAGAATATCAAAAATCTCTGGTGTAAGCACCACTCTGCCGAGAATGGCAAGATCGGTAAATACTTGTTCCGGTTTGGGTTTTTCGATCATATCCGTGCAATGATACACGTTTTCACGAATCTCCTCGGCTTTGAGGGAACAGTATTTGGATATACTCTTCGCATCAACGTGGCGTACACCTGCAACAGCAATACCGAATTCCTCGTAAAGATCGGTAAGCTGTTTTGTTACCGGTGTTTGAGAAAAAATAATATCGTCCCCGTACATTACGGCAAAGGGCTCGTTGCCCACAAAGGAACGGGCAAGGCTTACTGCGTGTCCCAAGCCGCAGGCGTTGTTCTGGCGTATATAGCTTACGTTTGCCATTTCGGTTATGGAATTAAGCATCGCGAGGTCATCAAGCCTGTTTGCGCGGCGGAGAGATTCGGAATAATCGGGGTTGTAATCAAAATGGTTTTCAAGGGATTCCTTGCCGCGGTTAGAGATAATTAAAATATCCGTAATACCGCTGTTTACCGCTTCTTCAACCAGATACTGTATGGCAGGTTTATCTACGATAGCCAGCATTTCCTTAGGAACGCTTTTGGATATGGGAAGCATTCTTGTGCCCAAGCCTGCCGCAGGTATGACCGCTTTTTTGACTTTCATAATAAATACCTCCCAAAAATACACGGTGTTCACATTTGGATGCAGAAGGAATTTTAACGAGCGTGCTGTAGTAATCTACAGCTAGCGAAGATTCCGGGGTCCCTGCGAATGCGAGCAGCATTCGTGGGGTGGAAGGTTAAAATTTCTACAAAAACGCAAATTAAATAAAATTTTGAAGACGATTTTCGTCGGAAAAATTTTTACCTATTACCTGTGATTAAAGCGGCAGGAGCAAGCCCCTGCCCTACATTGTGGGGATTTGCTAAACAGAAATATATATTATTTTTTGCGTTTTGGGGTAGCGGGGTCCCCACAAAACCGCAGGTTTTGAGGGGTGCTTTCTGCGCCGAATGTGAGTGCCGAAAAAATACCGTCGAGCATATTATAACTATGCTCGACGGAAAAGTCAATATATTATATATGAACTTTAATTTTTAAGACTTATGCCTTTTTCTTCTTAAGAACAACTACAACTACCACAACAACTGCGATAACTACAACTGCGATAACGATACCGATGATAAGACCGGTGTTGCCGCCTTCTTCCTTTTCGGAAACGGAAGTGTCGCCGGAATTGTTTGCTGCAGGAGCAGAAGTATCAGCTTTGTTGGATTCATCAACGATTTCAGAGGATTCGTCAACCACTTTAGAAGATTCATCGGGGGTTTCGGAAACTTCGCCGCCTTCCTTAACGCCGTAGTAAACTACTGCGTTGGAAGCCTTGAGGTTATGCTCGAAATCATAGCCAAGGAAGGTTACCTTATCGCCTGCAGTAAGCGCGAGAAGAGCCGCTTTGTTTTCGAGAGAAGTGGTATCTTCGATCTGATCATCACCGTGAACGAGGAGAGCGATATCGCCTTCCTGAACTTCCGCGGTGAATTCGATAGGATTGCCGGAGCCTTCAACAACTTCAACTACTTCGTAAACGCCTTCTTCATCGGTAGGTCTGAGAAGAGCGTTTGCGCACCAAATGGGGTTCTTTTCATTGAGGATGGCAAGGTCGGTAATAATGGTGGACTGACCTGCGCCGATAGTGGTATTGAAGGTGGGCTGCTGAAGAACTGCGGCTGCGCTATTGGGAATGAGAGCGGTGTTGATATCTGCGGGAGCGTCAACAAGGTCTTTGCTTTCTTCCTTACCGAGATCTTCGGAAACTTCGATCTGCTCGTTGCTCTGCTTGCCGGCAAGAGTAACTATAGCAAGGTTCTTGGGAGCCTTGCCGTAAAGCAAGCAGTCCATCCACTCAACCATGTTGGGCTTAACGTTTTCAAAGTGTTCCTGGTCGCCGATAGCATAGCCGAGACCTATCTGGGTGCCGTTACCGACTGTGGAAAGTCCGGATGCTGCCCAGGGAAAACGAACTTCATAAGTAACTTCGATACCGTCTCCGGTATCAACAACGTTACCTGCGAAATCCCAGTCGCCGTCCTTAATACCGGTCTGGCTGTTGGAGCCGTTCCAAACGCACTTGATGGGGGTTGTGCCTTCGTGAAGGGTAGCGCCGATTTCAAGATAGTCGCCGGTATAAGTATCGGGAGCGATTTCTTCAGCATCGGTGGGATGGTAGGGAGTATACATAATCTGAAGAACGCAGTGCTTCCACATATTACCGAGCTCGTTAGCTCCGTAAACGGGAGAATAGTACTGGTCAAGCTCGGAATATACTACCCAAGCAAGATACATAGCTTCGTCATCCCAGCAAGCATAGAAATCTGCTTTTATGGATTCGTCGGTATCGCACTCGTTAACGAACTCGCCTGTGGAATAGTCAACAGAGTGAATAGGAAGAATAGAGTACTCGTTGGGATTAACAACGCCGTCAGTCTTGGGGGATACGCTTGCATATTGAAGATCAAGTTCTGCGTTGACATTTGATGCTGCGGAAGCAACGGTGGGAACGAGAGCAAGAACCATTACGAGTACAAGCGCAATGCTTAAAACGGATGCGATAATGGACTTTTTCATAATTTTCTCCTTAATTTCTTTCAAAACTTTATGTTTTGTTGGCTTAATTATATACGTAGCATAGCATAAAATCAAGTACTTTTATTAATTTTTACAATATTAACTCAACATTATGGCAAAAAATAAGGAAAATAACTGTTGACAACCGCGAAATCGTGTGATATAATTGCAAAGCACGAGCGAAATCGACGTGCAAAATGAATATGGAAAGATGGCTGAGCTGGTCTAAGGCGCACGACTGGAAATCGTGTGAACGCTAATACCGTTCCGAGGGTTCGAATCCCTCTCTTTCCGCCAAAACGAGAAAAGCAGGCTTAATGCCTGCTTTTTTGTTTTCGTAGTTAGTGGGATTCGAACCCCAAGCTGCGCTGAAAAAGCACCGTCTGTTGAACGGTGCTTTTCTTTTACTCTTCGCAATATTTTTCCACAGCTTTCATTCCGTCCATTGCGGCGGACATTATACCGCCTGCATAGCCTGCGCCCTCGCCGATGGGATACAAGCCGCCAACGGAGGAAACGCCGTTTTCATCCCTTATAATTCTTAAAGGGCAGGTGGAACGGCTTTCCGCACCCGTAATAACACCGCAGGTATCAAACCCCGATATTTTTTTGCCGAACGCGGTTATGCCCTGACGGAGAGAGGAGGTAATATAATCTGGAAAAAGCTCATCTATATCCGTTTCCCTAACTCCGTTTGAAAAAGTGGGTAAAACAGATGCGGTTTCTGCTCCTTTACCGAGAAAATCCGCAACGGACTGGCAAGGTGCTTTAAAGTCCTTTCCGCCCAACAAAAACGCTTTTTCCTCCAGCGCTTGCTGGAAATACATCCCGTCGAAAAGTCCTGTTCCGAAATCCGCGGGAGAAAGCCCCACCAGAACTGCGGAATTTGAATTGACTCCGTCTCTTGCACGGTAGCTCATACCGTTGGTAACGAGGCGGCCTTGCTCGCTGGAAGCGTTTACCACGTACCCGCCGGGGCACATACAAAAGGTGTATACTCCCCTGCCCGAATCCGTATGGTGGGACAGCTTATAGGACGCGGCAGGCAAAACGGAAGCGTGCTCCCGATATTGGGAGTAATCTATCATTTCCCGCGGGTGCTCGATACGCACTCCCACGGAAAAGGGTTTTGCTTCCATATTTATATTCTTTTCGGAAAGCATACGGAAGGTATCTCTGGCGGAATGGCCTATTCCCAGAAACACGGTATCGGTTTTTATGGTATGCTCTTCCCCGCAAAGAGAATATTTCACGGCGGAAACACGGTTTTGGTTTATGACTATATCCGTCATTTTTGCGCCGAACAGCACTTCTCCGCCGAGAGAGATTATCTCTTCCCGTATGCCCTTTACACAGCCCCGAAGCAGATCGGTACCTATATGGGGCTTGGCATCGTACATTATATCCTCGGGCGCGCCGTGGGAAACAAAGGCGGAAAGCACGAATCTTCCCCGATAATTTTTATCCTTAACAAGAGTGTTAAGCTTTCCGTCGGAAAAGCTGCCCGCTCCCCCTTCACCGAACTGCACGTTGCTTTCGGTATCCAGAATTCCCGTGTTCCAAAAAAGCTCCACGCTTTTAACACGCTCGTCCACTGCCTTGCCCCGCTCGAGAACTATTGGTCTTGCTCCCGCTTTTGCAAGCAAGAGAGAGGCAAACATTCCCGCAGGACCGAAGCCCACGACCACGGGACGTGATGCGTAATGAGCCTTACACGGGCAGACGTACCCCTCTTCGGACAGTATCTCGTACTTTTCCCCTTTAAGACGGCGGAGAGCATCAGCCTCATTTTCGGGCATTATGTCAACTGTATACACCATTCTCAACGGTCTGCCTCTGCGGGCGTCGATACTGCGGCGGTAAAGGGAAAAGGGAACGCTTGTGCCGAATTTATTAAGTATATAGGAAGGCAAATCCCCGCCTTGCGGCAGGGATATATCGTAAATTCTTATCATTTGAGCATTGTCTCGATATTTTCGTATTGATTAAGAAGCTTATCTGCGGCATATGCCATAAGAATATCTTCCCAGAAATTGTATTTATCGTAGCTTAAATGGCAGTAATCGTCATAGGAATACTCGCTCTTAAGATTGCCGTTCGCATCTGCATATGCCCAAGAAACATCGATAAAATCGTAACCGTTTTCATCGCAGAAGTTGAGCACAACTTCATTCTTGGCGCGCACCTGATCATTCGAAAAGCCGTAGCTTGTAGTCTGTCCGTTCTTGGTGAAAAAGCCGCAGGAAAGGAACACAACCTCGGTTTCGGGAGAAACTTCACTTATATTATTGCAGATCGTTTCAAGGCAGGTGGTAAGCTTGCTGTCGCTAATATAGCCGAAATCGTTAAGTCCGAAGCAGATAAATACACGCTTTGCCTCGTAATACTCAACAGCTTCCCAGATATACTTAGCTTCGCCGCCTATTTTGGGATGAACGCTTGTAGAAGCCTTATCCTTGCAGGCGGACTGATAACCATAGGACGAGCCCGAGAAAAAGTTAACGTAAGGCATATCTCCGTAGTTATTAACGTAAAGCTTAAAGCCGTCGGTTACGGAGTCGCCCACGAACAGAGAATCCTCAAGAAAATCTTCAAGCTTCTTTCTGTCCATACCGTGGGTATCCGTACTCTGACCGGAGTAGATGCCGCTGTTATTTTCGGGTTTGCTTTCTTCTGCAGGAACGCTGTTTTCATCGGGTATACTGTCTTCATCGGGAGTGCTTGTTTCGTCTGCAGGAGTGCTGTTCTCGGTCTCAGGAGTGCTGTTATCCGTTACGGGAACGCTGTTTTCTGCGGAAGGAACCGAATTATCGGGAACAGTGCTTACATCTCCGCCGCCGGAAACACACGCCGAAAGCAAAAGTACCGTGACGAGTACGAGCGCAAATATTTTAGTCTTCATTATTTTCATACTTCTTTCTGAATGCCTGATATTCTTCAAAATATCTTACGGAATCGGGATGTCCGCAGTATGCGATGGTAGAGGGCTCGTTGAACATACCGAGATACTGGTAGCAAAGCACTACGTCAACGTAGGGAGAAATAGCCTCAAGCTGTTTTTCCACACGCTCCATTGCAGCGGGGATAAGTGCGCTGCGGTATACGTCTGCTTCAAATTCAAACACTTCCATATCTGCCCAGAGTGCGCTTCTGCCTGCTGCATCGTGTGCGGCACGGAGAGCCTTGTAGTATGCGCCGGTCTGGTCGGGAGTGGACTTACGTACGCCGATCTCATCCTGATATGCAACGATGTCCACGTCCATACGCTTAAGCTGATCAACATACTGCTCGTCTGCAACGAGGATGTTGGTACCGTAAGGAGCGATCATAGTCTTTGCGCGGGGAGAGATTTCGTGAGCGTGAGCGCTGTAAGCGTTTACGTAGGTAATGAATTCTTCGAGGAAGTGACCGTTGATGCAGGTTTCATCGGGGAAATACCAGCCGTAAAAGCTCTTGTGGTTGCCGTACTGTGCCCAAAGCTCATCCATTGCCTTGAAAGCGCGTGCGGTTACTTCGGGAGAAGTCATATTATCATAGGTGTGAGTCCATACGCCGTAGAAGCCGCAGGAAACGAAAACCTTCATATCCCATTTATCGCATTCGTCAAGCATAACGCCGATAGGATCCTTGCAAACCATATCCTCGGGGAAAGGATAAATATCGGTTTTGAAATATGCTTCCGCGCTGTCCTCGTAAACGAGAGATGAGCACATAAGTACAACGTATTCCATACCCATATTGTGCATTTCTCTTACCTTTGCACGCCACTGCTCGTCTGTAAACTTACGGCAGATAGGGTTCCAATACTTTCCTTCAGGTATATTGTGATGCTTGAATTCAAACCAAGTGCCTTTTATTGTCTTCATATTAAAATACCGCCTTTCATATTTGGTATAATTATAGCAAATTAAGTAAAATATTGCAATAGATAAATGAAAAAAGCAGACCTTTTATTCATTTTCCGCGTTTTTGATAAAACTTCGGTAATCCTCGTAAAACTTTATCGAATCGGGATGTCCGCAGTATGCGGTGGATGAGGGGGCATTCATCATACCCAGATACTGGTAACAAAGTATAACGTCAACGTAAGGTGAAACCGCTTCAAGCTGTTTTTTCACTCGCTCCATATCCGACGGAATGAGTGCGCTGCGGTATACGGTCCCCTCGAAATCGAACAGCTCCACGTCTGCCCAGATAGCGCTTTTCCCCGCTTTATCGTGAGCTTCACGGAGAGATCTGTAATACGCGCCCGTTTCCTCGGGGGTGGATTTTCGTACTCCCACTTCGTCCTGATATGCGATAAAATCCACGTTCATAAGCTTAAGCTGGTCTATATATTTTTCGTCCGCAACTATCTTCCGCGTGCCGTAAGGGGCGATGAGCGTTTTTGTACCGGGAGCAATTTTGCGTATATATTCCCCGTACGTGTTTACATAGGTAATAAACTCTTCGCAGAAGTATCCGTCCGCACCAGTTTCATCGGGATAATACCAGCCGTAAAAGCTTTTGTGGGTGCCAAATTTATTCCAAAGCTGTTCCATCGCCTTAAAAGCAAGGGAGGTTACATCGGGTGAAACCATATTTTTATATGCGTTGGTGCAGGGTCCGTAGTACCCGCAGGACATAAATACCTTCATATCCCGTTTATCACATTCATCAAGCAAGACCTCTAAAGGGTTCTTGCATACCATATCTTCGGGGAAGGGATAAATATCCGTTTCGAAATATGCTTCCGCATAGTCCGTATATACAAGCGAAGAACACAAAAGCACAAGGTATTCCATTCCCACATCGTGCATTTCTTTTATTTTTGCCCGCCACTGACTTTCTGTGAATTTGCGGCAAACGGGATTCCAATATTTTCCTTCTTTGACGTTGTGGTGTCTGAACTCGAACCAAGTACCTTTTATCATCTTCATATTAATAATACCGCCTTTTATGCTTTTAATACATTATGACAAATATTGAGAGATTTTTCAATAGTAAAAAGCATCTGCGCCAAAAATAAACACAGATGCTTTTTAGAATACTATCCTCTTTTTAACACGTTTAAGGTCGCGGTTTTTGCCACTCGCTCTACCGATTTTTCCGTAATTCTGCCCACAGAAGCTGACGAAGAACCCTTTAAGGTTATATCGGCTTCTTTTGCTTCAAGTCTTTCACCGTGCAATTCTCCGGAGCCGGTTATGCAAAGCTCCAGCATAGCTATGCTTCCCGCGCAGGTTATATCACCGCTTCCCGTTATATTTGCGCCTAAAGCACGGGTAAGCTCGTTTATATTCACATCTCCGCTGCCTGCAATATGCAGCTTAGCCGTGCCCGCGTTTGCACCGGAAATACAGCCCGAACCGTTTATCTGAGCGGACAGCATTTCACCAAAGCTTCCGCAGGTAATATCGCCCGAACCGTTTATCTGAAGCACGGTATGAGTCTGCACATTGCCTGCATTAACGTCGCCGGAGCCGTTTATCACAACACTTAAATGCTCGCCAAAATCTCCCACACTTATATCGCCCGAACCGTTTATATGCAAAGTGCCTCTTTCAAAGGAAAAATCTGTTTTAAGTGCGCCCGAGCCGTTTATAATACAGCTCAAGCCTTCGCCTTTTTCAAAGCCTGCGTATATAACGAGTAAATTATTTGCATTTCGTCCGTTATTGCCGTTTGGGCTCTTTATGTGTACACGCAGTACGCCATCGGCAGTAAAGGACGTTTCTATAAGCGATATGAATTTTGCGCTTCCCTCTGCGTGCATACTGTACGAACCGTCACCGGAGGGGCGCATCTCGATATTACAAGGGTAGTTATTGGATATTTCCAAGGATGAAAACGGGGTAAATTCCTTATCAAGTACAGTTTCGCCGTATTCGTCGTATTCACGCAGGGTATTTTTTTCCTGCTCGATGATACGTATCTCCCCCGGACCGCAGTTTATTACCAGATTATTCAAAAAATCCGCATAGCTTCCGTCGGTAAAGCGCACACGGGTATCGTCGCTGTGCTCCACCTTTTTATCCGAATAGCAGGCAAGATTACCCGATACGCCTACAAGGGCAAGTCCTTCGTAATATTCGTTTACCTCGTTTTCCGCTTCAGTTTTTTCTCCGAACAAAACACCTACGGAAACGCCCAAAGCGGACGCTATCTGAGGGAACATAGTTACGTCGGGCAGACCTTCCTCCCTTTCCCATTTGGATATAGCCTGGGGAGTTATAGAAAGCTTTTCTGCCAGCTCGTTTTGAGTCATATTATTTTTGCGGCGCATTTCCGCAAGTCTTTTTCCGAAATCCTTTATACCGTTGTTTGCCATAAAAATACTCCTTTAAAACTTTTTAAGCGCGCAAATATATGATACCACGCACCTACGCGGTTTTCAATAACCGCACAGTTGCGAAAAACAGAGGCTTTGCGGGAAAATACGCCTATATTATACCTTCAAGCAAAAGAAAAATCAACGGTGGGTTTAGTGAATCGCTTAGGTAAACACAAAGTTTATATTTTTTACCGCCCTGTTGAAATGAAACAAAAAGTATGATAAAATGAATCAAGCGAGGTGAAACTGACGTGAAGAAAGCTATATGTGCGGTACTGTGTTTATTGCTCGTTTTTACATTTTGCCCGCCCGTATCGGCGCAAAGCCCCGTTATAAAAGGAATTGGGGACGGACAGACGGTTAACGGAGATATACAGATATACTGGGACAAGATAGAAAGCGCCGAATATTATACGGTTAACGTAAGATATATTCAAAACAGCGATTCGGGTCCTCTTGCATACGATGCGGTAAAAACCGAGAGCACCTCTTTTACCTTGGAAAAATCCGTTATGGACAAAACGGGACACGGCACGTACCGTGTCTGCGTGGGCGCTTGCATAAACGGTAAGATGCACTATTCCCCCGTGGTTGTATATACCTATACCGATGTAATTTCCCCTATTTCGGGAAAAACGGTGATCTGCTTTGGGGACAGCCTTACGGCAAGCGGTGTATGGGAAAAACAGCTTTCCGCACGGTTCGGCGCTTCCTTTATCAACGCAGGGGTGGGCGGCACCACCACCGAAACCTCAAGAGAAAGATTTAAAACCGATGTACTTGCAAAAAATCCCGATATAGTGCTCATTTGCTTTGCCTATAACGATGCGGTGAAGATAGACAGAACAGCGTCCCGAGTTTCTTTGGAAAGATACAGAGAAAACCTTGTGTATTATGTAAACTCCCTCAAAGAAGCGGGAAGCGACGTTATACTGTTTTCTCCGAATCCCGTAATTGAAGAATATTTCAATGCAAATCCTCTTCATCCCGGTGAGGATTATGTGGAAGACGGCGGTATAAACGCACTTGTTTCCAAATATACGGACATAATGGCAGAGGTTGCACGGGAATACGGAGTATATTATTTTGACCTTGCCTCCCACTTTGAAAAAGAGGATATTTATTCTCTTATGAACACCGACGGCGTTCATCCCAACACAAAGGGATACACCCTGTACGCAAAGGCTCTGGGGGATTTTATTCAAAACAAATATTCAAAAACCGAAGTAACGGGAGATATAAACGGCAACGGTAAGGTGGATACCTCGGATTACCTTATATGCAGACGAATGGTTTTGGGAACATACGATGCGAACGCAACACAAAAAGATGTGGCAGACGTTAATCAAAACGGTATTATTGACGCAAACGATTATATACGGATAAAACGGATATATCTGGGTACTTATACCCCAAAGGAGTAAAAATATGAAAGCATACGAAAGATTACTTAAATACGTTACCTTCCCCACCGCATCCGATGAAACGGCGGGAAAATGTCCTTCCACCGAAAAGCAGTTTGCTTTGGCATACGCTCTTGCCGATGAAATGCGTGAAATGGGACTTGCCGACGTAACCGTAGATAAAAACTGCTACGTTTACGCAACTCTGGAAGCGAACACGAAAAAGAACGTACCCGTAATAGGCTTTATCGCCCATCTGGATACTTCCCCCGATGCGCCCGATTCCCCCGTTAATCCCAGAGTTATTGAGGATTACGATGGAAAGGATATTCCTCTTAATCAAAACACGGTTATGAAAATATCCGAGTTTCCTTTCCTTGAAGGCTACAAGGGAAAAACACTTATCGTGACCGACGGAAACACCCTTTTGGGCGCAGACGATAAAGCAGGAATTGCAGATATTCTCACCGCATTGGAGATGCTTATTTCAAGCGGCGAAGAGCACGGCAAGATCCGTATCGCCTTCACGCCCGACGAGGAGATAGGCGCAGGCGCAGATCTGTTTGACGTTAAAGGCTTCGGCGCGGATTGGGCGTACACCGTGGATGGCGGCGCTTTGGGCGAGATAGAATACGAATGCTTTAACGCATCCCACGCCACGGTAACGGTTACGGGAAGGAACATTCACCCCGGAAGCGCAAAGGGGAAAATGATAAATTCTATTTTGGTTGCAATGGAATATCATTCCCTGCTCCCCGTTTTTGACAGACCCGAAAACACCGAAGGCTACGAAGGATTTATTCATCTTAACGATATCCGCGGCGACGTGGAGAAAACGGTGATGGATTTTATTATCCGCGATCACGATGCCCAAAAGCTGGAGCAAAAGAAGGCTTTAATGACCTCCGCGGCGGAATATATGAACGTAAAGTACGAAAATTCCGTAAAGGTGGATATAACCGACAGCTACCGCAATATGAAGGAAATGATACTCCCCCACTTCCATATTATAGAGGGTGCGGAAAGGGCAATGCGGGAATGCGGAGTTGAGCCGGAAATCATCGCAATACGCGGAGGCACGGACGGCGCGCGGCTTTCTTTTGAAGGCTTGCCCTGCCCCAATATCTGCACCGGAGGCGGTAACTTCCACGGCAGATTTGAATTTGCCTGCGCAGACGATATGGAAAAGACCGCAGAGATAGTAAAGAAAATTATCACCAATGCTGTAAAATAAGAAAAACAAAATTTAAAGGCAAGCAGTGTTCAACTGCTTGCCTCAGACCGCTGACAAAGATAAAGTCAGCGGTTATTTTTTTTGCAAAAGTCGC
>CAZAJX010000011.1:0-52215 GCA_964485815.1 uncultured Oscillospiraceae bacterium | reverse complement strand
AGGCTATCCGCGTAGCTGACGAGCTTGACTCCGCAGGTAACACCGTTAAGGCAGTTACCAAGGGCTTCTCCATCGGCGCAGCAGGTCTTACCGTTATCTCCTTGCTCGGTACCTTTATGTCCGAAGCAAACGCTGCAGGCGCAAACATCACCGGCTTCGATATTATGGATCCTACCGTATTCTTCGGTATCCTCGTTGGTGCTGCAGTTCCCGCAGTATTCTCCGCAATGCTCATCCTCGGAGTTGATAAGAACGCTCAGAAGATGGTTGCAGAAATTCACCGTCAGTTCAACACCATCGTAGGCCTTAAGGAAGGCAAGGAAGGCGTTGTTCCCGAATACGACAAGTGTATCGACGTTGCTACCACCGGCGCACTTCGTGAGCTTATCCCCGCAGGTCTTGTTGCCATACTCGCTACCGTAGCAGTTGGCTTCATCGGCGGTCCTACCGCAGTAGGCGGCTTCCTTCTCGGTAACATCGTTTCCGGTCTGCTTCTCTCCCTCTTTATGTCCAACGCAGGCGGTCTGTGGGATAACTCCAAGAAGTACGTTGAAGCGGGTAACGAAGGCGGCAAGGGCAGCGAAGCTCACAAGGCAGCAGTTATCGGTGACACTGTAGGCGACCCCTTCAAGGATACTGCAGGTCCTTCTATCAACACCCAGATCACTGTTGTATCTCTCGTTGCTTCTCTCCTCTCCGCAATCTTCGTTCAGTTCAATATTTTTGGTTAATAAATAATTTAAAGGGGCTGTTGAAAAATACAGTCCCTTTTGTTAAAATAAACAAAAAGGCAAACGGGTGATGAAAATGAAGAAAAAAGTTGTTTCCGATATTCTGCTAACAGCGCTTGTCCTTATCTTGGCGTTCGTTATAAGCGTAGTATTTAATTATTACGGCATAGACGAACACGTTTCTACGCTTTTTGCCTTTGCGGTCTTTCTTATCTCGCTGCTGACCAACGGCTATGCATACGGCATAACCTCGGCGTTTTTGGGGACTCTTGCAATTAATTACGCATTTACCTTTCCGTATTTCGCCTTTAATTTTACCATTCCCGTCAATCTCGTTTCCGCAATGGTAATGGTAACCATAGCGTTGCTCACAGGTGCGCTTACCACCAAGATAAAGCATCACGAAAGCATGCGGGCGGAAAGCGAAAAGGAATATATGCGTGCGAATCTTTTGCGCGCCGTATCTCACGATATACGAACTCCGCTGACAACCATTTACGGCTCTGCCGCTTCTCTTATAGAGAACAGACACACCCTTTCCGAAGATCAAAAGTTAAAGATGCTTGAAGGCATAAGACAGGATTCCGATTGGCTGGTACGTATGGTTGAAAACCTGCTTTCGGTTACCCGCATAGACAGCGGCAAGGTTAAGATAATCAAAACTCCCACCGTTGTTGACGAGTTGGTTGATTCTGTGCTTGTTAAGTTTAAAAAAAGATACAAAGAACAGGAGATATTCGTTTCGGTTCCCGACGAGATACTTATCGTTCCGATGGATAATCTGCTTATCGAGCAGGTCATTGTGAATATGCTGGAAAACTGCGTGCTTCACGCCGTGGGGTTGACTAAGATCTGTTTCAGAATAAGGACCGACGGAACCAAGGCGGTGTTTGAAATAGAGGATGACGGATGCGGTATACCCGAGGAAAAGATAACCAGACTACTTAACGGGTATTATGAGCCCACCGAAGCGATCGCCGATTCCAAAAAGAAAAATGCAGGCATAGGACTTTCGGTGTGCGGCACCATTATCAAGGCTCACGGCGGCGAAATAAGCGCCGAAAACACCGGAAACGGTGCGTTGTTCCGTTTTACACTGGATATTAAGGAAAATAAAAATGAACAATAAATACAAAATACTGCTTGTTGAAGACGAATCCAACATCCGTTCGCTGGTTACCGCAACTCTGGATGCAAACGGTTACCGTACAATAATCGCCAAAAATTGCGGCGATGCACGTATGATGTTCGATTCCTACTGTCCCGATCTGGTCATACTCGATCTCGGTCTTCCGGATGGGGACGGCGTGCAGATAATTAAATATATACGTAACGATTCGCTTGTACCGATCATCGTGCTTTCTGCCCGCACAAATGAAAACGATAAGGTGCAGTCCCTTGATCTGGGCGCAAACGATTACGTAACCAAGCCCTTTGGCACCGCAGAGCTTCTCGCAAGAGTACGCGCCGCATTGCGTTACAGCCATCGCTCGGATCCGGGCAAGCTCCCCGGCGGAAGATTTGTACTCGGGGATCTTTCTATCGATTACGATTCCCGCCGTGTGTTCGTTGCCGAACGGGAGATAAAGCTTACGCAGACCGAATATAATATAATAGCGTTTCTTTCAGAGCATCGCGGTAAAATGATGACATATCCCGCAATTATAAAAGCCGTCTGGGGCGAGCGTGCCGACGAAGGCAGTATAAAAAAGCTTCAGGTAAATATGGCAAATATTCGCAAAAAGCTGGGAATAACCCTGGGCGAGGCAAAGTATATAACAAACGAGCTTGGCGTAGGTTATAGAATGGATGATTAAAAAAGCCGTGGGAACGGCTTTTTCTTAACCCTGTCTTAGCCAATGATATGATATAATAAACTCGACAAAAGCAAGAATGCTTTTATCTCCTTCTATGAAGACACCGTGAAGACGAGACGCGGTGTTTTCTTTTTTTGCTGTATCTTGGCTATGTGTTTGATATAATTAAAGTGCAAAAAAATGTATTTTGGGAGTTCTTTATGAGTGTTTTTGACATACTTTCTTTGATTGGCGGCTTGTGCTTGTTTTTGTTCGGCATGAACATAATGGGCGATGCTTTGGAACGCAGAGCGGGAAGCAAGCTTCAGGCTTTGTTGGAAAAGCTGACTAGCAATAAGATCGGCGGTTTTCTTACGGGACTGGGTATAACCGCCATTATTCAAAGCTCTTCGGCGACTACGGTTATGGTGGTAGGATTTGTAAACTCGGGATTAATGTCATTAAGACAAGCCATAAACGTTATTATGGGCGCCAACGTAGGTACCACCGTTACGGCGGGGAGCCCTTTACCCAAGGCGGAAAAACAATAGCTCTCCTCAAAAAGTGTAAAGAACGCGGCATATCCACAGCGGTTGAAACCTGCGGGTATGCTTTGCCCGAAGTGATACTCGCCGCTGTTCCCTTTACCGATCTGTTTTTATGGGATATAAAGGATATCGACGATACGCGGCATAAACAGTATACGGGCGTATCCAATAAGCCGATTCTGGATAATTTGAAGCTTGTAAGCGAAACGGGCGCGAAAATACGGCTTAGGTGTATTTTGGTAAACGGCATTAATACTCAAAAAGAGCATTATGAAAAAATCGCACGGATTGCAAGTGAATTGAAAAATCTTGATTGTGTGAAGTTTATTCCGTATCACGCTTACGGCGGAACGAAATCGGTCTTTTGCGGCGGGAAAGACAGCGGAAAACCACATTGGATTCCCGAACCATATCAGACCGAAGAGGCAAAATCCGTTTTAACAGCCTGCGATATTCGTGTGAGGCAGTAAAAATAACCGCCGGTTCCTCGGCGGTATTTTTTTCGTTTTGCTTCAGTAAGGCTTTATCACACCGCACGCAATCTTTTTACCTGCGTTTCCGGCAGGCTGGCTTGTAAAATCATCGGGCGATGAATGTATGACTACGGTTTTTCCCATAACCTCATCTACCGTAAATCTATCGGTCAGCACCGCGGAATATGCGTACCCGCTTGCACCGAACAGCGGGGGCAGGTCCCCTGCGTGGTAAGGATGCGGGCAGCCCATCGGATCATAATGGGTTTTAGTGTCCGCAAAGGGATCGTCATTATTGCCGCTGCAGCTTGCCCCAGAATGTATGTGAAATCCGAATATGGGACTTGCGCACTTATCGCCCATAGGAAGTCCGCTTATTTGCGCTACCACAAAAACACCGCGGTCAGATCGATAAAACTGTACGATACCTTTCACCGCACTGTACTCGTCGCTTCCGCCGATAACTGCTGACGCTATCGGACGCCGCGAAATTGACAATTTGAGAATATTGTTTACAGCCATAAAACACCTTCATCACTATTTTATATAAACAGTATATGTAATTCGGCAAATGAACGGATAATAAAAGATTGAGCTTTACGAAAGTTTCAATATAGCTTTATAAACTAACAGGCGGTTATATCGCCTGAACGGTTATTGTTTAATTCGAAAGTAATTGTTATAATATAGACGAAACCGATGCAGGAGGTATATCATGAACAGTATTGGTGAAAGAATAGCATATTTTCGCAAAAGTAAAGGAATGACTCAGGAAGCCCTCGCCGGCACATTCGGGATTTCCGCGCAGGCTGTTTCGAAATGGGAAACCGGCACAACGATGCCCGATATTCTGTTACTTCCTCTTATTGCGGAAGTGTTGGATACCAGTGTTGATTCTTTGTTCGGAGTAAAACAAAAGGATAAAGCGGGCAGACTCACCAAAGAGAATATACACGAAGAAATGCACAAGCAGTTTTTTATTAAAATGCAGGATCTTTGGATAAATCTGGACGGCAGTTCGGAGGACAACACCGAAGAAAACGCAAAAGAAGCGCGGGAATATATAAAAGAACATAAAGATTGTCAGACCTTAGTGGTTAGCACTCCCGAGGGCAACGGCGTATATGCCGACGGAGATATAGCGTTGGCTTTTAACAAGGAAAGTGCAGATATCGCCGAACTGCTTGATAACGATGAGGCGTGGACCGTTCTACGGCGCTTTGCCGATGGAGAAACACGATCGGTATTTAAGTTTATACTTAAAAACAACGAAAAATCATTTACGCCTTCTTTGATCGCTGCCAAAATAGATGTCGATGTTAATTCGGTTGAACGTGCGCTGGATAATCTTTTACGTATGAAGCTTGTAAAGCGGGACGATGTTGATACCGGCGAGGGTATAATACACGTTTACCGTGCCTGGGCACTGCACAAACAAGTATTGATTTATTCGATGTTATCTATAGCTGCCCGTATAGGTGCGTATAAAGAGAATTACCGAGGATTTATAGGGTAGATAAATGACAGGTGCGGTAACAGGTTGGGTAAAATTATTGCTTAAGCAATACTCATTTGGGCGAAAAGTAAAGAGTATATGCAGGCAAAAGAATTACGAATTATACAAAAACGGTGTTTTCTGGTGGATTGGAAAAAACAAAAGCGGGAAATACAATTTTACCGTTAAATGCGGCGATGAAAGCTATTGTGTAAAGCTTGTAGGAGTGCGCAGTGAACGGATTTTGTTTGGCTTTGTCAATGAGCAATCGTATGAAATAAAGGATTACACCTTTGCCATACTCCATACTATGGACGGATTTGATTATGAGGTCAAGGAAAAACAGCCGTATCTATTTTCCCAAGGGGCTTGCCGCCTGATAGTTATGGTGCCCGAAAGTGCAAAGGTAACCGTAAGAAGCCGAGAACGGTCTATGCGGGCGGAAATCGGTTCCGGCGACGAAACTCCGGAAGGGAAATTTTTCTTTGGAGAAAAATTTTTGGATATGTTAAAAGAAACCTGTATTTAATGCAGGTTCTTTTTGTTGGGGGATTGTTATGTATTGCAAAACACCCGAAAATGTATTACAATACCCTAAAGTACTTATCAAAAGGTGTTTTGTATGAAGCTATACGCTCCCGAGTATTATAAAAATTTCAAATGTACAGCAGATAAATGCGATCACAGCTGTTGTATCGGCTGGGAGATAGATATTGACGAGGAAGCCCTTGAAAAGTATAAAGGGCTTGAAAACTCTTACGCTTCGGAGATACTTAACAGCATTTCCTTTGAAGGCGCGCCTCACTTTAAGCTTTGCAAAGGCGACAGATGCCCTCATCTCGATGAAAAGGGCTTGTGTAAGATCATTTTGCACGCAGGGGAGGAGTATCTTTGCGGCATCTGCCGTGAGCATCCCCGTTTTTATAATTACACAGACGTGGCAGAGGTGGGCTTGGGTATGTCCTGCCGAGAGGCGGCGCGGATAATTCTTTCTTCTCCGAATTACAGTGTTATGGAAGAAATAGGCCAAACCCCTTACGGCGAAGAAGAGTATTCCTTTGACGGGCGGGAAGAACGGGAAAAACTATATAAAATATTCGGGGACGAAAGTATCGATTACAATACCAAACTGCAAACCCTTTACTCGTCTTACGGAATCGATGCGGGAGAAGACACCGTATGGCAGGGAATCATAAACTCCTTGGAGTATCTGGAAGAAGCTCACAAAGAGCTGTTTTTGTATTATTCTTCCCAAAACCGCCCGCAGGGTATGGACGAATGTCTGGAAAGAGCCCTTGCGTATTTTATTTACCGCCACTGTACGGAAGCCTGCGATGAAGAGGATTTCCGCTTGCGCCTTAACTTTTGTCTGTTTTGCGAAAGACTGCTTGCTTCTCTTATCTGCTCTCAAAACGCCAAGGATTTGCAGGAAATTGCGGTGCTTGCAAGCATAATTTCGGAAGAGATAGAATATTCCGAAGAAAACACATCTTCGCTTATTTGGGGGTGATTGTGTGAAAATAATAACGATCTGCGGAAGTTACAGGTTTAAAAACCAAATGACAAAGATATGTGAAAAGTTAACTCTTGAGGGGAATTGTGTTTTTGCGCCCAACGAACTGACTCGTGCAGACAAAGAATCATACACTCAAGACGAAATGTTAATGTTTGCTCAAATGCATAAAGAAAAAATAAAGCTTTCGGATGCTGTTTTTATTGTAGATATAGACGGCTATATCGGCAACAGCACGAAATCCGAGATCGAGTTGGCGCAGGCTTTGGGCAAGGAAATTATCTATTACAGCAAAATATCTGTATAAACAAATTAACACCGCCGAGGATTTTAATAACCCTCGGCGGTGTTGTCGGGGTCCCCGAGAAGCCGTTAGGATTCTTGGGGTGATTTTGTGCTATTCTGCGTATTTTTTCATTTGAGAAACCAGATTTTTAAATTCTTCGGTATCTCGCATTCGTTAATTGTTTCTTCGATTTTAATTTGGTCAACGGAAAGAAGCTCGTCAACGGTTACGTCAAAATAGAAAGCGATTTTGGGCAACAGCGTTATATCGGGGTACCCTTCGCCCCGCTCCCATTTTCCTACGGATTGCGGTGTTATGCCGAGATGATTTGCAAGGGCTTCTTGGGTAACGTTTTTGCGCTACCGCAGTGTGCGCAGTTTTTCTTTCATATTAATTTCCATACATTCAATCCACCTTTTTAAGATTGATAAGCGCTTATCTTGATTACATTATAACAGCCATATGTATTGATTTCAAGCACCGCAAAGTTTGTCATAAGGCGTAAAATACAACCAACGGTTGTGTAGTATTGCGGGAAAATGAATATCTTGACACGGGCTTGCAAAAATGGTATAAAACCTACAGAGGTGATGGCTTTGAAACTAAACCCTATCTTCAGTTCCCATATGGTTTTTGCCGCAGGACTGCCTATGCTTCAAAGCCTGATACGGGTATGGAGAAAGGCTTTCCGCAATCCTTCGCTCCCCTTTGTTGTGGTGCAGATAGCGGATTTCACTCCTTGTCTGAACGGGGGCTGGCGGCTTGTTCAAAAAGCCCAACTTGATGTGCAAAATACCGCGGAAAAGGTAAAAACCGTTATTTCCGCAGATGTGTGCGAAAAGGACAATATCCACCCGCCCACAAAGCATTTGCTGGCAGGACGGATAGTATGTGCGCTGTCATTGCTTTTAAATTAGAAAAAATCACTCTGCGAGAAACTCTCACAGAGTGATTTTTATATTATTTAAGTTCTACTGCGTGGTTAACACTTCCGTAGGAGCAGGCAACCAGGAGATAATCCAGAGTTATCTGCTTTACGCTGTGGGCGGGAATTACCACTTCATAGGTGTAGTTGCTGAAAACTCCGCTGTTTTCGCCCAACCCTGCGGTATACGCAGCTTCAAGCACGTCGCCCGTCAGACTGTCGCGGACAAGAATAGCCAGCGTTCCGTGGTCGCGGAGGTGAAGGACAACCGTGCGCTCGGTATCGCCCTGATTAACGAAGGTAAAATGATCCTGATATTCGATCATCCAGTTTGCCGTGTTGGCAGGCTGACCGCATCCGTCTGCGTGGTGGTTATCGATGACGATGGGCTTTCCGTTCTGGTCGTGCCATATAAATTCCACCATATCCATTCCCACAGCACTGTGGTTGTTCTGGGGGTTAAGATGTGTCATCCAGGTGGTGGTATTGTTAACGTGAGGGGTGCTGTTGTATTTGTTGTACGCGGGGGAATAGGTGGGAACGTAATTTGCGTAATAGTTGGTGTAGGTTACGGGAAGCATACCTGCTTTATCGTCATCACCAAAGGTCCACTCCATATAGTTGTCTATAACGCCGTGGTGGTTTCCTATTCCCGAATACTGCTGTGCATATCCTGCCGCAACGTAGCCAAGGGCTTGGGGCTCTGCTTTGACCTGAGAAGCATTGGTATAGCAATACATAGTGCCCGTAACCTCGCCGCCCGTTACGGTAAACTTTACGTTTCCGTTGGCACAGCGTATGTTGTTTACGTAATGGTTTGCGGAATTATCCACGTTAATGTTTCTGTATGCATCTGCGCTGGTTCCGCCTATAACCCAGAAATATTCACCTGCGGGCAAACGGTAGGTGGTGGGCTGATATACGCGGGGCTCGTAATTCTTGTATGCGTAGTCAAGATGTGAGTATTTGGAGGTTATCCCGCCGTTTGCGTTAAGATAATCCTCGGGCAGTTCAAAGGAGGTGTTGTAAAAATCATACCACGCCAACTGTCCGAACCAGGTGCCGATCCACTGATATCCCACGTTGGTAATGGTTATGTATACGTCGTGATCGGTGTTGTTTTTGAGCTGGTAACCCAGATAAGCGTTGCTTCCCGAATAATTCGCGTGCTCAAAGGTAACGTAAACGTCCCCCTTAAGGCCTTCGTTGCGCATAAACGCTTTTCCCACGTGCTGTGCGCCGAATTGCTCGGGATTGTTGGAATAAATATATGTGCCGCCCTTGCGTTTGATATAGTTTACCTCTGCGGCGGTAAGACTGTCATTTCCGTTAACGTCAAATTCGCTGATATCTGCAGGCTCCGCTACGTCATAGGGCAGGGTAACCAGGTGATTATCCGCCGTAACGTCGATTTTAAAATCCGCGTTTGCCTCGGTCTTTACGGTGATGGTGTACAATTCGTTTTCCGTGAGCGAGAGGGCTTCGATATGAGTTCCCTTTGCAATCTCGGTATCGCCGCTCAAAACGCAGATTTCCCGGACACCGTTTCCTTCAATGGTATACGTATCGGTAAAGGGCGCGTAAACCAGATAAGAACGGGTTCCGTTTTCATCGGAAACGTCATCAATACTTGAAATGCGGAAAGCGCCGTGCTCGTTTACGTCGGGCTCGTATATTTCCGTGCTTTCCTCGGTATCGGAAACATTCTCGCTTTCTTCGTCCGGCAGAGAGCTTTCGGCTTTATCCGAAACCTCGTCTTGGCTTTCGCCTACCGATACGTTTCCTGCATCCTCTGCACATCCCGCAAAAACGGCGGAAACCAAAAGCGCCGAAAGTATAAAGGCTAAAAGCTTTTTGTATGTGTTCTTCATAACCTATACTCCTTTTACATATCTGATTTAAGTATTATACAATATAAATGTTAAGGAATTGTAAAATATACAGAAGTTTTTTCCTTGACAAAGGGTGTGTTTCTACTATAATATATACCAAAGCTTACGGAAAGGAAGAAAATTTATGAAAAAAGGCGTCCTTCTTTACACCTGCTACAACGGATACGGAAATACCAAGTATCACACTCCCACCGACGAGGAGCTTGTGCGTATCTTAAATGTTACCGATGAAATTCTGTTTATTCCCATCGTTACTTACAACCGTTTCACGGATAAAGACGGCAACGATTACCGCGTGCTTTCCCATGAGATCATAGATAATATGACCGTGGACATGGTAGGGGACCCCGCCCGTTTTGAAATCATCAAGGGCGAATACCGCGCCACTGCATCCCACCGTCTGCCTGCGGATTACCACGTTAAGGACTACGTTAACGATGCGGTTTCTCTGGCAAAACGCATTACCGCAATAAAAGCAGACGCAAAGCTGTGGTTTTCCGTTCCCTCCGCAGAAAACTTCCACGCCCTTACCCATCTTTTTGCACCTGCGTGGGCGGATACCGTGGATATGATCAAAAACGCTCTTCCCGATGATCTGTGGCGAAACAACGTTCGGGGCATATATTATGCAGGGGAGGATATAGTTACCGCCGGCTATACACGTTTTGATAACGATAAACCGGAGGAAAACTTTAATAATCCCATTGTTTACTCTATGCGGGTTGTTTCCGATAAGGTTCACGGCTACGGAAAGAAAATGCTTTGGATCCCTTATTACCACGAAGCCGCATCCTCTTCCAAAAATCTGGGACACGTTGTCAATCTTACGGATATTTTCGATATCGCCATCATCCAGCCCTCTCATTTCTTTAACCCTGCACGTACGGAGGAGATCGGTATCGTAGCCGAATGCGTGGAAAAACAGGCGGTAGTGGATATAGAACATAGTATAATAGGAAGCAAAAAAACTTCCCGCACCGAAATCGGCTTCGAAATGGAGATAGACAGCCAGTTCTACGATAGGGAAGGCTACCCCGAAAGATATTATAACTACGAAAAAGCCTTCGGCTCCTTCGTAGGCGTGCATCCTACAGCCTATTACGCAGGCGCGCCCGAAACAATGATAAAAACGTTAGATGTAATAGGTAAGTTTTATAAATAAGATACGGCAACAGTCCTTTTTGTTTAATATTTAAATTTTTTGGATATTTATTCCACACCGATTCTTATATGCATTTGGTACAATTTGTGCAATAATATCATATTAAATGTTAACGGGCTCTGAAATTTGGGCTTATTTGCCGTATTTTCCCCTTCATTTGCAAAAAAACGCTATTAACTATTGACTTTTTTTGTTTCATAAGGTATAATTGATCATTATCTCGAGGTGTTTATTTTTATACTTCGGTAATCAATAAAAAATATTTTTTGGAGGAATTTTCATCATGAAAAGACTAACCGCAGTTCTTCTGGCGCTGGTTATGGTTCTCGGTGCAACTCTTCTTGTTGCATGTAACGATCCCAGCGGCGAAGTATCTGAAAACATCGGCGATGTTTCCGACGTTTCCGGAGAAGCGTCTACTCCCACAGAGACTATCTCTAAGGTTCCTTACGTTGGTAACGTTGACAAAGACTACAGAGATGAAGCTGAGTACACCTACCTCGATTATATCGGTGGTACTACCGGTCTTAACTGGAACCCTCATCAGTGGGAAACCAGCGACGACTCTTACGTTCTCGGTTACATCACTACCGCTCTCTATGACTTCGTACTCAACGAAGATCTCTCCGGCTACGCAATCATCTGCGAAGCAGCTGCAGATTATCCCGTTGACGTAACCAGCGAATACGTTGGTCAGTACGGTATCGTAGAAGGCGAATCTGCAAAGGCTTGGAAGATCTCCCTTAACCCCGACGTTAAGTGGTCCGACGGCACTCAGATCAATGCAGAAACCTACGTATACTCCATGAAGCAGTTGCTCGACCCCGTTGCTCTCAACCGTCGTGCTGACTCCTTCTACTCCGGCGATTTTGAAGTTGTTAACGCAAAGGCATACTTCTATGATGGCAAGATCTCCTACTCCGCAGTAGGTTCCGGCCTTGAAGATGCTTATGCAAACAACACCACCCTTTACATCGATATGTGGGGCTTCTGGGGACTCGAAGGCTGCACCGACGCTGAAGGCAACGAATGCCCTCAGTACGTAGCTATCGATGACACCACTCTCTGGAGAGACATTGCTGTTGAAGAAGGCAAAGACGGCGACTGGGTTTCCGCTAAGGACGTATATGACGGATACTTTGCAGCAGGCGCAGAATATGAATCCTACGCTCCCGATTATCTCTACGTTTCCTCTTCTCTTCCCAAGGTTGAATGGGATGAAGTTGGTATCAAGGCTCTTGACGAGTACACCATCCTTTTGGTTACCGCAAAGTCCGTTTCAGAGCCCGATTTCTATATGCCCTACAACCTTTCTTCTCCTTGGCTCGTTAAGCAGGATCTCTATGAATCCTGCCAGACTTGGTTTGACGCAGAGGGCAACGAAGTAGAAGCAGGTTCCGAAAATGCTGTTTCTATCACCAACACTTACTGCACTTCCGTTGATACCTCCGCTTGCTACGGTCCTTACGACCTCACCTACTACGAACTCGACAAGCAGCTCACCTTCACCAGAAACAACACTTGGTACGGTTATTCCGACGGTAAGCACTACGGTCAGTTCCAGACCGACACCATCTCCTGCCAGGTTATCTCCGAGCACAAGACTGCTCTCCAGGCATTCCTCGCAGGTGAAGTAGACGGCATCGGTCTCGACGCTACCGATATGGAAACCTATTCTTCCAGCGACCGTCTCCTTTACACTCCTCAGTCCTACACCACCAAGATCTCCTTCAATACCGATCTTGAAAAGCTTCAGGAAATCGGCGGCAACGCAGTTGTTCTTACCATTCCTGAATTCAGACAGGCATTCTCTCTCGCAATCGACCGTGAAAAGTTCTGCCAGGAGAACACCGCTTCTCACGAGCCCGGCTACGGTCTGCTCAACTATATGTACTGCTACAACCCCTTCACCGGCGAACTTTATCGTGACAGCGAATACGCTATGAAGGCAATCGTTGACCTTTACGGTATCGAATACGGCGAAGGCAAGGATTACGAAACTCTCGAAGACGCTTATGATGCAATCACCGGTTATGAGCCCGAAACTGCTAAGGCACTTATGGCTACCGCAGCTCAGAAGGCTATCGATGAAGGCCTCTGGGATGGTACTTCCGAGGTAGTTCTCGATTTCCGTGTATACTCTTCCGACGAAGTTTACGTAAAGATGTTCAACTTCTTTAACGATGCTATCAAGGCAGCAACAGTTGGCTCTGCTTTCGAAGGCAAGATCAGCCTCCAGATGACTGAAGACGCCGATTACTATGACTCCATGTACTCCGGTAACGCTACCATCATCTTCACTACCTGGGGCGGCGCAGCAATGTCTCCCTTCACTATGCTGTATCAGTGCTACTGTGACGCAGCTGACGGTTCCAAAAACCAGATGGAATACGGTTATCACACCGAAAACGTAATGGTTGAAGCTACCTTTGCAGGACAGACCATCTCCACTTCTCTCCAGAACTGGGCACACTGGTGCAACGGCGACGACGTTGACGCTATCACTCCTATCCTCGGCAACTTCGCTGACTACACCTATGCTGAAAGATGCGAGCTCTTCGCACTTCTCGAGTACACCTACCTCAACAGCTTTGTAACCGTTCCTATATACTACAGAAACTCTGCGTCTTTGCTTTCTCGTAAGCTTGATTACGCTACCACCACCTATCTCCAGATGGTTGGTCAGGGCGGTATCAGATACGCAACCTATAACTACACTGACGCTGAATGGGCTACCGCAAAGGCAGATATCACTTATTAATTTGATATTGTACTGAGGCAACTCGATTTTAGTTGAATCGGATAATCGGGCGGGGGCGGTTTCAACCGTGCTCTGCCCGATTTTCGGGTATATCCACACAATTATCTGGGTATATCCAAAACACTGTGGAACGCTTTGCCGTTCCATGTTGTTTTGGATATAACCGTACAAAAAAACGTTGTTAACGCAAGAAAAGGAGAAAGCCATGACAAAGTATGTAATAAAAAGAGTACTTTTAATGTTTTTCGTGCTATTCGTCATAATGACGATGTGCTTTATCCTTATAAAGCTTTTACCGCTTCCCGCTATCAAAGAGATGGGTAAGGATATAAACATCATAATTATGCGCCGCGAGCAAATGGGTTACGGAAAGCCTATACCGGTACAGTTTTTCCTGTTCCTCAAAAACGTTCTCACCAAGTGGGACTGGGGTGTAGGTGAGCAGATGTACGAAGCATTGAACGTTTGGGACGTTCTTGCTCAAAAGCTTCCTTATACCATTACCGTAAATCTGTATTCAATTCTGTTTGCAATTCCTGTTGGACTTGCTTTCGGTATTTACGCAGCGCTTAAAAAGAACAAGTGGCAGGATCACGTTATCTCCACAGCTGTTATGATCTTCATTTCGGTTCCTTCTTACGTTTACGCGTTCCTTGTACAGTATTTCCTGTGCTTCAAACTGCACTTGTTCCCCCTTACCATCCCCTCGGGCGAAACCGCATCATTGTTCAGCTTTAAAATGCTGGTTGCTATGATGCCTGCCGTTCTTTCTCTCGGCTTCGGTGTTATTGCGGGTCTTACCCGTTATACCCGTGCAGAGCTTTCCGAGGTTCTTACCGGCGACTATATGCTGCTCGCCCGTACCAAGGGTCTTACCAAGGCGCAGGCTACCGCAAGACACGCACTTCGCAATGCGATGGTAGTTATTCTTCCTATGATCATCGGTGAATTCATCGGTATCATCGGCGGTTCTCTTATTATCGAGAAAATATTTGCCATTCCCGGTGTCGGCAATCTTTATATCAGTGCGATCAGTGTCCGTGATTACAACTTCTTTATGGCGTTGACATTCTTCTATACAGCAATCGGTCTGGTTTCTACTTTGGTTACCGACCTCAGCTACGGATTCATTGATCCCAGAATAAGAATGGGGGCTAAGTAATTATGCAAAATAATGAATACATGAACATCCCCAAAGAAAAGTTTGAGTTTGCCCGCCGCGGTGAGAAGATCCACGACCATAAGCTTGAAACCAAGCCCATCGGCTATTTCAAGGATGCCTGGATACGCTTTTGTAAAAACAAGAGCTCCGTTGTAGCCGCTTGCATCATTCTCGTTCTCGTTTTGTTTGCTGTAATCGTTCCTATGGTTTCCAACTATACGGTTGAAACCCGCGACGGTTATTATAAGACCGTACTTCCCAAGCTTCCTATCGCAGAAAAGCTTAATTTGGGTTTCTGGGACGGTACCAAGACCAAGACCGGTAACCGTATCAGCTATCTTAACGATTATTCTCTCGGTATCGAGAGCGGCGAGTATGCCGCTATCGGTGACCCCAAGAAATCTCAGGCACCCGACGGAACTGTATCTTATACTTATAAATACGATTCTTATGCCGCTGTCGGTTATCAGTTCGTTAACCTTACCGAAGCGGAATATATAGCCCTTCAGGAATATCAGGATGAAAATCAGGTACAGGTTATGTATCCTATTGCCGATCATCCCAGAAAAACCGATTACATAAACGGTAACGCAGGCGCAAACTTCTGGTACGTGCTTAAGGATCCTACCGCTCAGTCCGCAGGTGAACCCAAGTTGGATGCCGACGGTAACTTCATCCCCAATTACAAGACTTCCAGCAATCCCACCGCTTACGGCTATACCAGCACTATGCGTATAGACGGCGACGGTGAAAACGGTGTATATTATCAGTATGCTGTCAAGAACCAGACCGGCTACAAGGTTCGTGTTCTTTACAGCGCGTACTATGAATACCTTAACGGCCACGAGCCCGTATTCTACTTCGGTGCAAACGCTTACGGTCAGGATATCTTTACCTGTCTGGCAGCAGGCGCACGTCTGTCCTTCCTGCTTTCTATCTCCATCGCTCTTATTAACCTTACCATCGGCGCGTTCTACGGTGCAGTGGAAGGTTACTACGGCGGTGCCGCAGATATTATTATGGAGCGTATAAGCGATATCCTCAGCTCCGTTCCCTTTATCGTTGTTGTTACTTTGTTTAAACTGCATCTTGCCGGCAAGGTCGGCGTCCTGCCCTCGTTGCTGTTCGCATTCGTTCTTACGGGATGGATCGGAATGGCTTCCCGTGTAAGAATTCAGTTCTATCGCTTTAAAAACCATGAATATATCCTTGCGGCAAGAACCCTTGGCGCAAAGGACTTCAGACTCATGTTCAAGCACATTTTCCCCAATGCGATCGGTACTATCATCACCGGTTCCGTATTGGTAATTCCCGGTGTAATCTTCTCTGAATCTTCTCTGTCTTACCTGGGCATTATCAATCTCGAGACATCTGCGCTTACCTCTGTAGGTACGTTGTTGTCACAGGGTCAGGGTTATCTGCAGACTCATCCTCACGTAATTCTGTTCCCCGCATTGTTCATCTCTTTGCTTGAAATTTCGTTTAACCTGTTCGGTAACGGTCTGCGCGATGCGTTCAACCCGTCACTGAGAGGAGTGGAGGAATAAGTATGGAAAATAAATTGGAAGTAAGAAACTTGCGAATTTCATTCCGTACCGTATCCGGTAAGCTTCAGGCAGTTCGCGATATCTCCTTTAACCTGAAGGAAGGCGAGACACTCGCTATCGTAGGTGAGTCCGGCTCGGGTAAATCGGTAACCTCCAAGGCCATTCTTGGTATCCTTGCAGGTAACTCTATCGTCGAGGGCGGCGAGATCATATACGACAGTATGGACCTCCTCAAGATCCCCGAAGACGATTTCTATAAGATCCGCGGCGATAAGATCGCGATGATCTTCCAGGATCCTCTTTCCAGTCTTAACCCTATAATGCGTATCGGTAATCAGCTTACCGAAGCTATGCTTCTTAAAGGTAAAGCTCGCCAGAAGGCAAGCCGTGCCGCATTCAACGGTTATCTGGCATTACTCAAAAAATATATGACCGAAGCACTTGCGGATAAAGACTCCAAAGCAGCGGCTTTGGTTCCCGAGATGTGCAAAAAGTTCGATACCTTCGAATTTACCCACATTGATCTTGAGCGCAAGTACAAGGCAGCTGTAAACAGCGCTACCGAAGCGATTGCAGAGATCGAAAACCTCCTTTTCCTTATCGAAAAAAACGCCGTAAAGGATGAAAAGAGAGCGTTTAACGATTCTGCTGAGCTTGCACTCAAGGCAATCTCGCCCTATGTTGTTACAGGCGCAGATGCAGAGTCTCTTAAAGTATCCTGCAATAACGTTAAGAATGGCGTTGCCGCAGCATTTAAATCCAAGGAGTTTACCGCAATAGCAAAGGATCTTGCAAATATCAAGACCATCTGCGAAGCGGCGGTTGCCAAGGAAGCGCCCAACTTCTTCTCTATGGGTTACTATGTAACCTTCGCAAAGAAGGACCTTCCCGATCTTCCCGTAGCAGAGCTCAACAAGTTTACTCTTGAGTATCTTGATAACAACTTTATGCTCGATTTCATCTCCAAGGGTGAAGTCGCCCTTAAAAAGTCGGCGGAAAGCCACGATGTTATCAAGCGTAAGGTTATCAATGAACTGAAGAACACACTCACTCTGCTTGAGAAAGTTCAGGATTACAAGCTTATCACCAAGGATATCGATGCGCTTATAAAGAATGTAAACGCTTCTATCGATCCCCTTGAGATCCGTAAGGACAGTATCGCATATACCTTCGAGTCCAGCATTAAGGACGCGATCAACGTTTGTCTTAAAGCAAAACGCAAGAACGCAAAGGCTATGAGAGTATACAACGCTCAGCTTAAGAAGTTCGAATCCTATAAAGCACGCAAGGGACGTGAGCCTGATTGGAAGGTAACTCCTGCGGCTGTTACGGATATGGATATTGCAAGAGATAATGTGCGCAAGATCGTCGTTCGCCTGCTTGAAAACTACGAAAAAGTACTTTCCGAGCGTGAAAACCGCGATTACAACAAGGAAATGATCGCCGTTATCGATTACCTCAAGCTGAACGCTTCCGGTGTGGTAGACCGTGTTACCCGCAGTATTGCGAAGCATCGTGCTATCAAGCTTATGGAAGAGGTTGGTATTCCCGAGGCAAGAAAGAGATACCGTCAGTATCCCTTTGAGTTCTCCGGCGGTATGAGACAGCGTATCGTTATTGCTATCGCGCTGGCAGCAAACCCCGATATCCTTATCTGCGACGAGCCCACCACCGCGTTGGACGTTACTATTCAGGCGCAGATACTGGAGCTTATAAACAAGCTTAAGAAAGAAAGAAATCTTTCCATCATATTCATTACCCACGACCTTGGTGTTGTTGCAAATATGGCAGATAAGATCGCGGTAATGTACGCAGGTAAGATCGTTGAGTACGGAACCAGCGAGGATATATTCTATTCTCCCGCACATCCTTATACCTGGGCGCTCCTTTCCTCTATGCCCGATTTGGATACTAACGAGAAATTGGAAGCTATTCCCGGAACCCCGCCCAATATGATCTATCCTCCCGTCGGTGATGCATTTGCCGACAGAAACAAATACGCCCTTAACATCGACTTTGAGCAACAGCCGCCTATGTTCAAGATTTCCGAAACTCATAGTGCAGCTACTTGGTTGTTGCATCCCAATGCACCCAAGGTAGAGCCTCCCAAGATAGTTACCGAGCGTATTGCCAGAATGACAAAACTTACAGGAGGTAGCGACAATGAGTGACAGCAAGCGCCTTGCAAAAGAAGCTTATGAGCGCGATAACGTTCTTCTCAGAGTCGAAAACCTCAGTCAGCATTTCGGCTCTCTCAAAGCAGTAGATAACGTATCCTTCGATATTAAGAAGGGTGAGGTTTTCGGTCTGGTTGGCGAATCCGGCTGCGGAAAGACCACCACCGGCAGAACTATTATCAAGCTTTACAACGCTACCTCAGGTAACGTATATTTTAAGGGCAACCGTATCGGCGCAGGCACTCTTTCTTATAAAGAGGCTATAAAGTCTGCCAAGGCGGATGCCAAAGCCAAGATCGAGGCTATTAATGCTTCCAATGCTACCGATAAGGCAGAGCGGATCGCACTTGTTAAAGGTGAGCTTAACGCCTTTGTTTCCGAACAGCGCGAGGAAATCAAGGCAGCAAAGTACGACAACAAGCACGTGTCCAGAGATCTTATCACCCAGATACAGATGATATTCCAGGATCCCATCGCTTCTCTTGACCCTCGTATGACGGTAAGAGAGATCATATCCGAGGGACTTGTTATCAGAGGTATGCGCGATAAGAAAAAGATAGACGAAATGGTCTACAAGGTACTCGAAACTGTTGGTCTTGTAAGAGAACACGCAGGAAGATATCCTCACGAGTTCTCCGGCGGTCAGCGTCAGCGTATCGGTGTAGCCCGTGCGGTTATTATGCAGCCCGAGCTTATCATCGCCGACGAGCCCGTGTCTGCGTTGGACGTTTCCATTCAGGCGCAGGTAATTAACCTGCTTAACGAGCTTCGCCACGAACTTGGTCTTACAATACTTTTCGTTGCACACGATCTTTCCGTTGTTAAATATTTCTCCGATCGTATCGGTGTTATGTACTTCGGTAAGATGGTAGAACTCGCAACGGCTGACGAGCTTTTCCGTCATCCCATGCATCCTTACACCCGTTCTCTTCTGTCGGCTATTCCTTTGCCCGACCCCAGATACGAAAAGCAGCGCGTGCGTATCTCATATAATCCCCTCAGAGATCACGATTATACCAACGAGCAACCTTCATTCAGAGAGGTTCTTCCCGGTCATTTCGTTCTCTGTTCGGATTCCGAAGCAGATGCGTGCAGAAAGGCTGCTGAGGAGCAGGATCTGTGAAAAAGCAGTTGTTAAAGTATGGAATCAGCACGGCAATCGGTGCAATAATCGTTGTGTTGGTGCTTAACGCGGAGGGATTGTTCTTTGCCTCCGGTTATCCTGCCGATATTGTCGTTATGATGTTTTGCGATGCATTTTTCACAGCAGGCATTTTGCTTGGTTCCTTCGGCGCTTTGTTGTGGGTTTCCACTACCGGCTTTTTCGATGCTATCGGTTATACCGCCAAAATCGTAGGACATATGTTTTTGCCTTTCATCGGAAAGGGTGAACATCAAAACTTTTACGATTATAAAACGGCAAAAGCTGAAAAACGTGGCAAAGCTGAATTTTTCCTGCTTATAGTGGGTGGTTCGTTTTTTGCCGTTTCAATGGTATTGCTGGTTGTGTGGTTCGTAATGCAACCTTGAACTACCGCGCAAAGCTTAATTTAAAACAATACATCAAAACCGTTCGCATAGCGAACGGTTTTTTGTTGACTTATGGGAAGTGTTGTGCTAAAATTATATGTTAAGAAGATTATCGGAGGTGCGTTATGACACGCATAACTTGGCTGGGACAAGCAGGATTGCTGTTTGAATTTGACGGGCTTACGGTTATGGTAGATCCCTATCTTACAGACAGTGTGAAAGCCACCGAGCCCCAAAATTACCGACGCGTCCCCGTTGACGAAAGCTTTTTCGATATAAAGCCGGATATACTTATTTTTACCCATAATCATCTTGATCACTACGATCCCGAAACGGTAAAGCGGTTTATCACTGCGGATTCTGCCATTACGGTGCTTTCTCCCCGTTCCGTGTGGGAAAAGGTGCGCACCTTTGGCGGCAACAACAATTACGTCTGCTTTAACCGTCATACCTCGTGGACGGCAAAGCGCGTGACAGTCACAGCGGTCAAGGCGGAGCACAGCGATCCGCTTGCTATCGGTGTGGTTATAGATACGGGGAATAAAAAGTATTACGTAACGGGGGATACACTGTATAACGATGAGATATTCTCCGATCTTCCCGATGATATTCACGCTGTTTTTCTTCCCATAAACGGCGTCGGAAACAATATGAACCCGTGTGACGCTTCCCGTTTTGCCACGCGCGTAGCGGCGAAATATGCCGTTCCCGTGCATTTCGGTATGTTCGATAATAAAACAGCCGATGGATTTGAATACACAAATACAATAATTCCTCAGATATATAAGGAGATAAAATTATGAAGGTAACAGACGTTAAATGTTTTACGGTAGATTGCTTCCGCACCAACTGGGTGTTCGTTAAGATATACACCGATGCGGGTATAGACGGCGTGGGAGAAGCAACCCTGGAATACAAAGAAAAGGCGCTTATCGGCGCTGTAGAGCATATCAAAGAATATCTTGCAGGCAAAAATCCCCTTGACGTTGAAAAGCATTTTCACGATATATACCGCGATGCATACTGGCGCGGCGGCGCTGTGCTTATGTCGGCGCTTTCTGCGGTTGAATGTGCTTTGTGGGATATTCTCGGCAAACACCTCGGCGTGCCCGTGTATCAGCTTTTGGGCGGCAGAGTAAACGATAAAGTGCGCATATACGTAAACGGTTGGTTTGCAGGAGCAAAAACTCCCGAAGAATTCGGTGAAAAAGCCCGTATTGCCGTTCAGCGCGGCATCACCGCAATGAAGTGGGATCCGTTCGGAAAGTCTTATCTTGAGATTTCAAACAAGGACCTTAACACCGCTCTCGAATGTGTTGCCGCAGTAAGAGATGCGGTTGGAAATGACGTAGACCTTCTTATTGAAGGACACGGCAGATTTAACGTTCCTACCGGAATAAAGATCGCAAAAGAGCTGGAGCAGTTTAAGCCTATGCTGTTTGAAGAGCCTACTCCTCCCGATAATTTGGAAGCGCTCAAAGCCGTGCGTGACAAATCTCCCGTTGCTATTTCCGCAGGCGAAAGACTGTATACCCTTAAATCCTATAAGGATCTGTTTGAGATGCGCGCCGCCGACTACATCCAGCCCGATATTTCCCACGCGGGCGGTATTATGGAGCTTAAGAAGATTGCCGCAGTTGCAGAGGCATATTACATTCCCTTTGCGCCTCACAATCCTTCGGGTCCCGTAGCGAATGCCGCTACTCTCCAGATCGCCGCTTGCTGCCCCAATTTCTCTATACTTGAAATTATGTACAGCGATGTGGAATGGCGTAAGGACGTTACAAACGAATCTCTTGAGTATAAGGATGGATATATTACCATCCCCTCCAAGCCCGGTTTTGGTATTGAGATAAACGAGGAAGAATGCCTCAAGCATCCGTATCAGCCCCATACCCTGCGTCATTATACAGGCGCACTTACAGATATACGCCCCGCAAAAAGCGAATTTTATTTTTAAGGAGTGTTTTCGTTGAATAACGCAGTGTTTATAACCGGCGCCTGCAAAGGCACGGGACACAGAATAGCAGAAGTTTTTGCAGAGAACGGATGGAGTGTCATCGTTACCGGCAGAAACGGTAATGATGCGGCTTCGGCGGCTGAAAAAATAGCGCAGACCTACGGCGTTTTCGCAAAGGGATATGAATGCAATATCCGCAACGAACAGCAGGTAATAGATATTTTCGCCGATATAGACAGTCAAGGCGTTTTTGTAGAAACGGTAGTGCTTTGCGCCGCTGATCTCGGCTTCGGCACCGACCCCAGCAAGGGTATGGATTTCTTTTCCGTTCCCGTGGAGGAATTCCGGCGTGTTTTTGAAACGAACCTTGTGTGGAATTTCACCATCGTCCGTCAGGCGGCTCTCCGTATGCGTGAAAAGGGGAAGGGAAGCATAGTATTCATTTCCTCCAATACCGCATATCGAGCCATTCCCAACCGCAGTGCGTACTGCGCTTCCAAGGGCGGTATAAACTCGATGTCCAAAGCCCTTGCAGTGGATCTTGGCAAGTACGGTATTCGAAGCAACGTAGTGCTTCCCGGTACTATTAAGACCGCACGTTGGGAAGCTATGGGAAGCAGTGCCATAAGCGGAAAGCTTACTCCTCTGGGGGATATTTCGGATTTTGACGATATCGCAAACGCGGTGTGGTATTTCGGTACGGACCTTTCCAAAAACGTAACAGGTTCGGAACTTATCGTTGACGGCGGTATGGCGTCCCAGCTTTATCCCGATTACCTTAATGAACTTATAAGAAAAGAGCAGTAAAAATGGAAGAGCTTTTGGTTTTGGATTACGATGGAAAAGGTTATTTTTCCCATTTCAAACACGGCGGATGGCGTATAGCATATCTTAATTATGCTCCTATGTTCACCAAAGAGGGCATAACCTATCTTGAACGGCACAACGAAACCGACGAGGTGTTTATACTCCTGGAGGGCGAGGCGTCCTTGTATATGGGAGAAACCGCAAAAGAAGTAGTAATGGAAAAGTTCGTTTCTTACGTAGTCAAAAAAAGTGCTTGGCATAATATCGTCGTTTCCGAGGACGCCAAGGTGCTTATCGTAGAAAACGCAGACACGGGAAAGGCTAATTCGGAATATCTGCCTTTCAGGTTTTAAAAATGGATAGATATGAATTTGAATCTGCGGCGGAAGCCGCGCAACGGTTCGGTGTCACTCTGCGAGCTGTGCAAAAATGGGCGGCGGCGGGAAGGATCCCCGGCGCGAAAAAGGTCGGCAGAACTTGGTTTATTCCGAGAAATGCAATCGTTTTGGAAAACATGGCCGATACTTCTTCGTCAAAATCGTCCGCTAAAATATACAAAATATCCGATTTCCGTCCCTCGATGCCTTTGCTGAATTCGTCCTTCGAGCCGGGAAAATGCTTGGAGTTTATCGAGTCTATTCCCGATGAAGACGACCGTAATATAGCTATGGGCGAGTATCTGTTTTATACGGGCAGGGCAGAAGCCGCCGTAGAGCTTCTCGCGACCTATGTGGACAGCGATGATGTGTCATTAAGGTATTCCGCTTCCGTTATTACTATATTTGCGAGTATTTCTCACGGAAACATCAAAAAGGCAGAGCACGCGCAGGAGATCGTATCCTCCCTTGTACGCGCTTCATTCGGAAGCAATGCATCCGAGGAATTGAAAGCTGTGGGTATTATGACGTCGATAGGCGGCTCTGTGCTGTGGCATGCCCCCGTTCCCGAACATTTGCCTGCTTTGAAGGACTATATCAAGTATTTGCCCGAGGGATACAGACTTTGGTGCTGTTATCTTATAGCACATCAGGCGTATCTTGAAAAAGATTACGTAAAAGCGCTGACTGTTGCAGATATGGCGTTGGCATTTTGCGGTAAAACATATCCTCTGGCGGAGATTTATATCCACATAATATCTGTTATCGCTTTAATGAATCTGCGCCGTCCCGAAGAAGCCAAAAAACGCTTTGAACGGGCTTGGGAACTTATTCACAAAGATGGATTTATTGAACCCGTAGCGGCACACCACGGAATGATGCTGGGAATAATTGAGGTATACTACAAGCGTTCCCACCCCGAGGATTATAAAAAGCTTATGGCTATTTCAGGAG
The DNA here is from genome assembly GCA_964485815.1 of uncultured Oscillospiraceae bacterium. Classification (GTDB taxonomy): domain Bacteria; phylum Bacillota; class Clostridia; order Oscillospirales; family CAG-382; genus SFLA01. Next base: position 28,119 of record CAZAJX010000011.1, on the reverse strand, counting down.
TTTTCGGCAAGCATTGGCGAAAGATACACAATATCCGCACCGCTTCCGAGGTTACGGATATACTTACTTCTACCGAGTTCACCGTGGCTATGCTTTATAACAGAGGATGGTCTGCGCAAGAAACCGCATCCTTTTTGGAGGTTTCGGAATCCACGGTGAGAAACTACATTAAAACCATATATATTAAGCTTGGAATTACAAATAAAAAAGAACTTATGCGGTTTATGATCAAGTGATTGTTCGTTCGCGTGTTCGTTTTCTGTTCGTTCGTTCGCTTGACGAACGCTAACTGCGTTAAAAAACGCCCTTTTATGGGGCGTTTTTTTTGTAAAATACAAAATTGTAGGTTTTGTCTTGCCGAAAGTTGCACGAAAAAATTTTTCTATTGGTCTAACGCGAACAAAAAAAATATTGTATAATTTGTGCAACAAAGAAAACGAGGTGTTTTTATGCACACAGAAAGAAAACGTGTCTATCGTCTTGACGGCGATGTCCTCGAGGTTATATCGGATTATAACGATGAATTTTCCATTTGGATCGAAAGATATATGGATTTCGAAAGCACTCCCAGATATACCCCGAACGGAAGACGGTGGCGAAGCGTAACCACCACAGATTGCAAATATGCAGATCCCGTTTTTCGGGATTGCGGCACTTGCCCGTATTTACAAAAAGAAAAAGAAAACGATCTTATCGGTGTCTGCTTCCACGAATCATTGCGCTGTGTTGCGGAAACAGGTGCACCGGAATTTATCGAAAATAATTCACTCACTTCCATTGGATACGAGAAAGGAACAAAACTATGAAAAAGTACAATCTTGCGACACGAGCATTGAGCGTTATACTCGCTCTGTGCATTATTATTCCTTGCATACCTATCATTTCTCTGGTGGGCTCTGCAGCTCCCGGTACAGGTGTTGCTGTGGCAGATCCTTCCACTGCAAATAATTATCATCAGATGCTTGGTACGGATGCTGACGGTAACCGTTATTCGGGCAGAGTTTGGTTTGATAAATCGGTGTTTACCTACGGTGATGAGGCTTCTCTCCCGCTTCACAGCGATTTTTCGGGACTCGCGGCAGATACCATTAAGATCGACAGCAACTTTATGGTTGTCGGCTCTGCATTGGGCTCCACCACTTCTGTTGTAACCACCACCAGCGTTCCCGCTTCTCTTGATGTTGTTATCGTTCTCGATAACTCCGGCTCTATGGAAAACGTTTCCGACGGCACTACCAGATTTGAAAAAGTAAGAGATGCGGCAAATAAGCTTATCGGCAGCATTACTTCAAACGGTAACAACCGTCTTGCTATTGTAGCCTATTCCAGCGATTCTCAAGAGATACTTCCTCTTGATTATTATAAAGAGAAAACAAACGTGCTTTCTCTCACAGAAACCGGCTACGGTTGGAACAAGAACTATCAGTTTACCGCTTCCGCAACTTCGTTAGATTCCTCTTCTGCCTCCGGCAGAACGTTCAACGGCAGCTCCAGCGGTACCAACGTTCAGTCGGGTGTGAACCAAGGTATGAAGATCCTGGCAAACGCTACCGAAATCGAGGGTAGAATTCCTGTTATTATTCTTCTTACCGACGGCGAAACCAACCATGCGGTTGATACCGACTGGTATAATGTTGCATCCGGTAATATTCGTAACGATAACTACACCTTCCATAAGCAGGTTGCGGTAAGTACACTGCTTAATGCCGGCTATATGAAATATAAAGTTTCCGCCAATTACTCAACACCTCTCACGGTTTACGGTATTGGCGTTGACCTTGAAGACGGCAGCAACGCAAACGTAGTTATGGATCCTGCCAACACCGTGAAGAGCACCGCTACGGGCTTGGCAAAGGAAACCTACGATCTTTTGGAAACCTGGAAGAAATCCGGCGTCACCGTTGAATCTTATTATAACTCTTCCCTGTGGGAATTTCCTCAGCTTCCTTCCAACTTTGACGGCACGAAGCAGGACGTAATAGATAATATCAATTACGTAGATAAGTATTACGGTATAGGCAGCGAAAATCTTTCCGGAGTTTTCGATGAAATACTCATAGAGATCAACGAAAAAGCCTTTGTTCCTCTGGTAGATAAGGTGGTTCAGGGCGAGGTGGAGATCGATACTCCTCTCACTTACGTTGATTATATCGGCGATTATATGGAGGTTAAGGAATTTAAGGCTGTTACCTTGTTCGGAAAGATATATTCCGTTTCCAAATCCCTTGAAGCTCCCGTAATTACCGATACCGTAAATTCCGACGGTACCGTTACCCGCAAAGCGGTAACTACTTATATCGTTCAATCCGATACCGTAACCAATCCCTCTCTCGGCACTACCTTTGATGTTGCCGATGCGGTTAAGATCACCGTTACCGAAACCTATATCGCCAAAAACGTAAACGGCGTTTACGAAAAGATCGGCGTAGGTAAGCAAGAGGTGCGGGCATCCATTCCCGCCGCAGCTCTTCCTCTTATTTACGATAAGGTAGTAAATAATCAGGGCGTTATCACCTACGAAACCAACCGCGGCGAAGTAGTTCCTCTCCGTCTGTACTATACCGTTGATATCGTTGACAGCATAATAGATGCTAACGGCGACATCATCACAGATCACCTTTCCGCAGAATATCTGGCGAAGAACACCAATTCCGACGGAACCATAAGCTTTTATCCCGGTCAGTACGGTGTGATGAACCCCGCAGAAACTATAAACGGTGTTACCGATATTTACAAGGGCGATGCCCACGCAGAGGCAACTCCCGCTTTGGATAACCGTTTCTATTACCACCAGAACAATTACCCCGTATATATTACCGCTACCGATAAAAACGGTGACGATATTGTTTGGGATGCAGACGAATACGGCGTGCTTTATTATCAGGGCAACGGTATTGATCAGACTCTCAACGATGCGTACAAGACCGAATACCTTCTTTATTCTCAAGTTTCCGGTCTGGCAGATGCAGATCAGGTATACACTATGGTTGCTTTTTACCGCCCCACTACCGGCGGCGCGGGAGAAGCTGTAGGCTATCTCGTATATACCGATTGGCAGTATCTTAAGGATTCCCTGGCATATTACGATGACGTAAACAAGGTATATATCAACGGTTACGAAAACGGTGCGTTTGTAACTTCCGCAACCGAAGGCTACAACGTATCCGCCGATGTTGTAGATGCATATATCGCCGCCAAGGGTATCGATAAGAGCGACGTTATCTGTGCTCTTGGTATTGATACCTGGCGCACAAGCCGCCTTCACAATATGATCGTATCCAAAACGACCAACGTTACAGATACGGCTGAAAACGTAGTCGTTCCCGTTAAAAACGAGGACGCTCTTCACGACGGTAATCTGGTAGCTTGGCTGGGCAACAACGGTAAGCTTACTCTCGTTCCTCAGCAGGGACTTTCCGTTACCAAGACGGTTGATCAGGCTGTAAGCGGCGCTGAAACCGAATTCGAAGTAACCGTTACCGTTAACAGTATCGATTTTACTCCCAAATTCCTTGATTCCGACGGCAACTCCTTTAACAGTGTTCCCGTGGTCAAGAATACCGATACTCTTAAAACCACCATTACTCTTACGCTTACTGCAGGGGAAACAGTTTATATAACCAATCTTCCCACAGGTGTAACATATACCGTTTCCGAAGCGGCAAGTAACTATTACAAGCCCTCATATACCAACGAAGCAGGCGTTATCGCCGCAAATACCGTAACTGCGGTTTCTATTGTAAACTCTCCCAAAACTTACGGAGATCTGGTTATTTCAAAGGAAGTTATCCACCCCTTCGGCGGAAATCTGGATAACGAGTTCGATTTCGTTCTCACCATTGCGGGAATAACTCAGTGGGAAGCAGACAACAAGCTTTCCGTGCCTGCAGGCGCATCCGTTTCCGTTTCGGGCAACATCGCAACCGTAACGGGAATAAAGATAACAGACGGTAGCTCCGTAACCGTAACGGGAATACCCGTAGGCGCGGTCTATACGGTACAGGAAAAACCCGAAAAGGGATTTGCACTTGATACCGCAAAGACCACCGGTATCGCAGGTAACATCTCCTCTGCTGTTTCTTATGCGGATTTTGTAAATAATTACGATCCCAATCCTCCTGTAAACGCAACCCTTACCGTAAGCGGTACAAAGACGTTTACTACCAATACCGATGGCGATTGGACGTTTAACTTCAAGGTACAGGAGCTTATGGGCGACGGAACCTACGTTGACGTATACGGCGCAACCGCATCCGTTAATATGACAACCGGCGGCACGAAGGATTACTCCATAGTATTCGATGCTCTTTATACCAACGTGGGAACACACTACTACCGCGTAGTAGAGGTTGGCGGCAGCGATGCTCATATGACCTATGATACCACAGAAGGTCTGTTCAAGGTTACCGTTTCCGATCCCGGCGTTATTGATGGCGTTCTCATGGTTGACGTTGAAGCAGTATCCGATTCTTCTGTTTCCTCCGAGGTTTCCGATGATATCGAACACTTCACCGTAGATGTGGATTTCGAAAACCATTATAACGCAAACGGTACTCACGCCGAGCTTAATATCCAAAAGATACTCAACAATAACACAGGCGTTTCCATTCCTCTCAATATTTTTGAATTTGAGCTTAAGCAGGGAAGTGCGGTAATTGATACCGTTCACACCGATGCAAGCGGAAAAGCTGTTATATCTCTTCCCATTGATGCGGCAGGAACCTACGAATACACTCTTTCCGAGGTTGACGGCGGCAAAGCGGGAATGACCTATGACGGTGCCGTATACACCGTAACCGTTACCGCGCAAAATGTTGGCGGTCAGTTGGTTGCAACCCTTTCTGTAAACGGCACCGAAAGCAATACCGCTACCTTTACCAATACTTATTCTCTCGAGCCCGTTTCCGTTACCTTAAACGGAAGTAAGATACTTCAGAATAAGACTCTTGAAGCAGGCAAATTCAGCTTTGAGATCTACGAAGCGGACGAAGTTTATCACGCACTTACCAACGGTTATACCGCAACCGTTTCCAATGCGGAAAGCGGCACCTTCTCCTTTGCCCTTCCTCAGTACACAAAGGCAGGTACCTACAGATACGTTGTAAAAGAGGTAATCCCCGCAGCAGCGCATAACAATCTGCTTAACGGTATAACTTACGATACCTCCGTTTACCACGTTACCGTAGTTATAAGTGATGACGGCAACGGCAAGCTGGCATCCTCTGTACAGATATCCAAGCTGGGCGCAGGCTCTGTAAGCGGCATCACCTTTACAAACGTATACAAGGCAGTAGGTCAGGAGCAGCTTACCTTCGAGGGTGAAAAGACTCTCATCGGCAGAAATCTTTCCGGCGATGAGTTTACCTTCACCATAGAGATCGAAAAAGACGGCGTATCGCTTCCTTCCATTAACACTACAAACCTTTCTACCGGCAAAATACAGTTCCCCACCTTCACCTATACCGAGGCAGATATCGGCAGTACCTATACCTATCGCGTATATGAGGTGATCCCTACCGACGCATTAAACGGCGTTTATCTGGGCGTTACCTACAGCAAGACTGTATATTCCGTAACCGTTTCCGTAAAGGATAACGGAGAGGGCGGAATAGTACTCGATATAATCGGCGATTACGAGGGACTTGATTTTACCAATACTTATAATTCTCAGTCCGTAAGCGTAGGTCTTGACGGTATAAAGACCCTTAACGGCAGAGAGCTTGAAGAAGGCGAATTTGAGTTTGTACTCAAAAACTCCGCAGGAACCGAAATCGAAACTGTTTTCAACAAGGCAGACGGAACCTTCGTATTTGCCGACCTTACCTTTACCTCCGCAGGCATATACAAATACACCGTATCCGAGGTTAAAGGCGGCAAGGGCGGCGTTGCATACGATGAAACCGTATACACCGTAACTATTACAGTAACCGATAACGGCAAGGGCTTCCTTAATGCGCAAACCGTTATAAGCGGCAGCGGAACGCTTTCCTTCACCAACATTTATACTACCGAAAACGTAACGGTCAGCATACCCGGCGTAAAGACTTTGGAAGGCAGAAAGCTGGAAGCGGGCGAATTCACCTTCGGTATTTACAGAGCAAACGTAGTTGACGGCAAGTTCGAAATCAACGGTGATGTTGTTGTTACCGCTACCAACGATGAAAACGGCAATTTTGTATTCCCCGAAGGCGTTTTCACCACTCCCGGCACCTCTTATTTCGTGATCAAGGAGATCAACGGCGGCGAAAGCGGCATAACCTACGATACTACCGTTTACAATATGACCGTTACCGTAACCGATAACGGGGAAGGTAAGCTGGTTGCAGACGTAGCTATAACCGATATAGGCGGCAATAAAGCCGAATTGAAATTCAACAACGTATTCACTCCCGCAGATCTTCCCGTATCCTTTGGCGGTACGAAGCTTTATAACAAAACTCTCGCGGCAGGCGATTTCAGCTTCCAACTCAAGGATGAGGACGGTAACCTGCTTCAGACCGTATCCAACGATGCAAGCGGTAATTACAAGTTTGACATTGTTTACACCGCTTCCGATATCGGCAAGACCTTCAAATACACCGTATCCGAAGTTAACGGCGGCAAGGGCGGCGTGACTTATGACAATACCGTATACACCGTAACAGTAACCGTAACCGACAACGGCGAAGGCGAGCTTGTTGCAACCGTATCCGGCGGCGAAGCCATTACCTTCACCAATGAATACTCCGCTTTGAACGCATCTGTTACCGTAAACGGTATCAAGAACCTTGTAGGCAAGGAGCTTTCCGAGGGAATGTTCAGCTTCCTGCTTAAGGATAAGGACGGCAACGTGCTCCGGACCGTTACAAACGACGGCGACGGTAAGATCGTATTTGCGGCTATCGAATTTGATAAGGTTGGCGAATACGCATACACCGTAACCGAGGTTATCGGCACCGAAAAGGGTATGAATTACGATGAAACCGTATACACCGTAACCGTTACCGTTACCGATAACGGTGAAGGTCAGCTTGAGGCTTCCGTAACCGTAAGCGGCGACGGCGTGATCGAGTTCAACAACGAGTACGTTCCCGAAACTCCTCAGTTGGGCGATGATAACGGTATGTATATCTGGTTTGCGGCGATGCTGGCAAGTGCTGTCGGATTGGCGGTTCTCACTTTCAAAAAGCGTAAAGCTGTATAAACTATAAAACTTAAAGGAGGCTGTTTTCAGCCTCCTTTTACTTTTCATCCGAATAATGTTAACGAAATTAACATAATAATATTTGACAAATCTGTTTTTTACTGTTATTATATATATGTATAAAAATCCATCGGAGCAGGTATTGATATGGGCGCAAATAAAAACAAAAAGTGGATACGCCTCAGGCACACTATCGTTACAAACGTTGTGTTCCTGTTTCTTTACCCGTACTCCCGTATCAAATACGGAATAAAGATCGAAAAGATCGCAGACCCAAAACGGCAGTATCTGGTTTTGCTCAATCACCAGACTCCATTTGATCAATTCTTTGTGGGAATGTCCTTCAACCGCAAAACGATGTATTATCTTGCAACGGAGGATATATTCTCCAAAGGGCTGTTATCCAAGCTCATTCGGTTCCTCGTTGCACCTATCCCCATTAAAAAACAGACTACAGACCTTAAAGCAGTAATGACCTGCATCCGCGTTGCCCGCGAGGGAGGAAGTATCGTCATAGCTCCCGAGGGCAACCGTACGTACAGCGGACGTACCGAATATATGAACCCCGCCATCGTTTCTCTCGCAAGAAAGCTGGCTCTGCCTATCGCATTGTACCGTCTTGAGGGAGGATACGGCATACAGCCCCGCTGGAGCGACGTAACCAGAAAAGGCACTATGAGGGGATACGTTTCCCGCGTTATCGAGCCTGAGGAATATAAAGCAATGTCCGATGAAGAGCTGTTTTCCGCTGTCAAGGAAGGGCTTTACGTTAACGAAGCGGCGGTGAGCGGCGAATTTTTCCACAAAAACCGCGCCGAATATCTGGAAAGATGCTTTTACATATGTCCATTCTGCGGATTATCGCATTTTCACAGCGAGGGCGATAAAGTAAAATGCGAAAAGTGCGGCAGGGAAGCGGAGTATACCGTAACCAAGGAGTTCAAGGGTATCGGTTATGACCATCCCTTCAGGTTTGCGGCGGATTGGTACGATTACCAGGAAGATTACATGAATAATCTGGACGTGCTTTCTTTAACCGAAACTCCCGTGTATACCGATACGGCGGATGTGTACAGGGTCATTCTGTATAAAAAACGTTACCGCCTTTCCGAAAACAGCAGTATATCTCTGTACGGGGATAAAATCATTATAGACGACAAGACCTTTCCTTTCTCAAAAATATCCCACGTTACCGTTCTGGGCAAGAACAAGCTCAACATATATTATGAGGATAAGGTGTATCAGTTAAAGGGAAGCAAGCGGTTTAATTCTCTTAAATATATGCATTTTTATTTCCGCTATAAAAATCTTACAACAGGAGACAGCAATGATAAATTTTTGGGACTCTAGCGTATGGGGCGGCTTTATGCTGGTTGCGGTGCTTTTAGCAAGCCTGCTCGTCGCAAATATGCTTAAAAAATCAATACCTTTTCTTGAAAAATCCTTAATTCCCACCTCCGTTCTCGGCGGCGGAATATTGCTTGTGGTCGCAGTTGTGTATAAGCTGATCACGGGTGAGCTTATGTTCGATACCAACTTCTTCGGCGGTAACGGATACGCTAACCTTGAAACTATTACATACCACACCCTTGCTTTGGGCTTTATCGCGACCGCACTTAAGGCGGGCGGCGGCAAGCTTACCAAAAAGCGCACTACGGAAATTTTCAATACGGGCGTTACCACCGTTGCCACATACCTGCTTCAGGCTGTGGTCGGTATGGCGATAACCCTTATTGCCGCGCAGGTTATTGAAGGCTTCTTCTCTGCCGCAGGCGTACTTCTCGCCTTTGGCTACGGTCAGGGCACGGGTCAGGCTATGAACTACGGCGGTATTTATGAAACGGATTTCGGATTTGCGGGCGGTAAGAGCTTCGGTCTTACCATCGCGGCGCTGGGCTTCCTTTCCGCAAGTATCGGCGGTGTTATTCACCTCAATATAATGCGCAGAAAGGGCAAGATATTCAATAAATCCACCGAAGGCGCAATTTCTAATAAGCAGATCCAGTCCGAAAACGAGATCCCTATGCAGGAAAGCATAGATAAAATGACGGTACAGATCGCCCTCATCGCAGTATCCTATCTGCTGGGGTACCTGCTTATGATGCTGCTCGGCAATCTTATCCCCGGTATGAAATCCGTTATCTACGGCTTTAACTTCCTGCTGGGTGTTCTTGCGGCAACCCTCATAAAGCTTGTGCTTAATTTCCTCTGCAGGAAAAAGATCGTGAAAAGACAGTACACCAACGATTTTCTTCTTACCCGCGCAGGCAACTTCTTCTTTGATATTATGGTTGTTGCGGGCATTGCCGCAATCCGCCTTGATATGCTTGAGAAATATTGGGGCGTAATTATCATTCTCGGCGTTGTGGGCTTGGTTATAACCTATATTTACAACCGCATCGTTGCAAAAACTCTGTTCGGCGATTACGTTGAAGAGCAGTTTATGGCTATGTACGGTATGCTTACGGGTACCGCATCCACAGGTATTATTCTTCTCCGCGAGATCGATGGCGATTTTACTTCGCCCGCATCGGATAACCTTGTGTACCAGAATTTTCCCGCAATAGTTTTCGGCTTCCCCCTTATGCTGCTGGCAACTCTTGCGCCTCAAAAGCCCATACTTACCTTCATTTTGCTGTTTATATTCTTCGTGGTGATGAATATCATTCTTTTCCGTAAGTTTATATTCAGAACAAAAAAGAAAAAATAATTTAATTACCCCGGGATACCGTTTGGCATCCCGGGGTAATTTGTCTGTTATTCACACAGCGTGTTCGTGATTATCCGTCTTTTTTCCTCGCATACCTTTTCGGTATATTCGAGGTATTCCTTTTCCGCTTTTTCAAGCTCGTTTTCATCACACTTTCCCCGTGTGTATCTCGCCAGAGTAAGTACCAGCGACGCTATCCTTTCTTCGCCTTCCATACGCAAAAGCTCTTGCTTGTTACGTTCTTGCTTTCGCCGTTCCGCATCGTTTCTCGCCTTGTCTAATGCCCTTTTAAGAAAGGAACACACAAACACGGACACGAACCCGCCGGCAGATAAAAACGTCATCAGAGCCTCTGTAAAGCTTTCGAAAACCATCAGATCTCGTAAATCAGATAGGCAATAGCGTCAAACAGTTCAACCAACCGTCGGGTCAGTATCGTCAGAAATGCCGCTACTTTGCTCATTATTCTTTTCCTTCAGCTGTCTGTAAAGGTTATCGGTATATACGCCTGCGGCGGCGCACAGCACACCTTGAGTGATACTGGCGAATATCATCGAAAGCACCTGCTGTGTTCCGTTTATGGGGTTTGAAGAGAATATCCACAGCGCCGCAAGACAAATTCCCACAGCACCCAATATAAAGGGGATCTTCCAATCGCTTATACGGCTGTTTTTTATAACCGCGCCGATAACGTACAGTATGGGAATAAGCACGTATAGCTCTGCGGATATGTATTCGGTATATTCCATTGTTTTACTCCTTATTTCAGTTTGTTCTGACCCAGCTTGATTTCGTTTTCGGTGTTTCTTCGCGCTGTTACGTTATCAAGGTATGCTTCGGTTTCCTCGGAATCCATATCAAGCAACGCGCACGCACTGTAAAATTGCTCCATACTTTCGCATCTGGTATAGAGGTAGTCCAGCCTTTCCATATACGCACGCTTTTCCGCATAGGTCTTGCTGTCATCGTAATCGTTAAACAAAAGCTGTGCCATGGTTGTTGCTTTTCTGTGAGCGGCATCGTAAACGGAATTGGCGTTTTTAACGATATTTGCGGTATATAACCCTTGTTCGTCTGCCGCTGTGTATCCCAGCGCATCCAATACGAAAATCACCTTGTCCATATAATCATCCGCCAAGGTGTATCTTTCGGTAAGCCCTTCAAGATAGTTACGGATATCGAGATTTTGGTAAGCATTCTTTACCTTTCCGCCCGTACCGTATCTTTTTACAATAGCGGTAGCAAGCTGATGGGCGCTCATGGAAGGGTCAAAAAGACCGTCCCCGCTTTCGGAACCGCTTTCGCTTCCCAACGCACTGTTGTTAACGGTAACGTCGCCGTACTTTATCTTGTCTGCCGCCATATCCCGTGCAAGCTGTTCAAGCTCCTTTCGGGCTTTTACGCTGTTTTCCATATAATCGGCGTCCAGCGCCGCAAAATATTCGTTTTTCTTTTTATTAAGCTCCGTAAGTCCGTCGCTGTGGCTGTCCGCAAGGGAAGATAAAGTGTTGTTGAAGGAAATGTCGGAATTCAGCTTTGCCTGGGCACTCTCACCCGAATAGGAAAGTCCGCGGGAAGCAAGAAATTCACCCGTGTTTTTTTCGTTTACCATCTTTTGCGCTGCGGCGTCGTTTTTCTTTTGCTCGTAATCCTTGTTTAATGCATCTACGGATGCGTTGTGGTTGGCTTGATAATTTGATTTAGCCTTGTTATACAGCTGTGTGAGTACTGCTGCGGTACCGTAGCTTTTTTCCAGCTCCTTTTTTGTCTGCTCCACTATCTCGCTGTATTTCATCTTTCCACCTCCTTGTTTTTGATCTTAAAAGTAATGCTTTTTATATTTGCCTGCCTTGTTGCGTGGGTAGAAGAAATTACCACGTTTGCGGCATTCGCTCTCTTGATTTCCGTTCTGAAGCAAAAGCTGCGCAAAAGTGTATTATCTCTGTCCACGCCCACCGTCTGGGAGTTCATCGTCTGACCGATCTCGTTGGGATTAGCAGTTACCGTCAGATCCGTGCCGTCACCGTTATCCGTATCAACGATCACTCTCAAAAGATCAAATTTGTTTCCTCTTGCGCCGAAATTTCCCGCAGGGGAACACCAGTAAGCGGTGATGACGCCTTTTTCATCGTCGGTAAATTCATCCGAAAAATAGTACAACTCGTTGTCGCCGTTAAGCCAGAACAGCTTTCCGGGTATCTCACAGAATTGCACGGCATCGATCTCATCATATCTGAACCAGACGTTTGTTGAATAATTGTATATATAAAGCCCGTAGGGCGTGGAAAAATACAATTCGTTTGCAGACTGTCTGTCAAACAGACAGCATTCTTTCGCCTTTCCGTTTTTGATTATCCGCTTAACCGTTTCGCATATGGGAGCAGAAAAGCAAACGGCGTTTCTTTCGTCCTGCACGGAAGTGGATATCCAACGGTTGAGCCCGTCATCGGAAAGAGTTACGGGAGTGTTGTCTATCACCGCGTTACTTCCCGATATCAGGTTTCCTTTTTCGAAATTAAGGTTGTAAACGGGGAATGAGGGGTAATAATTCCCCAAAGCATCGGTTCTTAATTCACAATAAGAATAATATGCTCTGTCCTCCGTGAAAATTAGCTGTCTGTCATACTGCTGTACCATATCGGTAATAGTAGATGAACCGATAACGGTATAATTTGTTTCGGGGAAATATTCTGCGCTGGGGAGTCCGTCCGCCAGTTCGGAATAAAAGCGGTAATTTGGATAATCGGGATTACCGTAAAGGAACACTCTCGTATCGGTGTTACCGCCGAAATTCATACTCTGTGTGCAGTTCGTGATCACCTCGGGCTTGGCTGTAGATGCTTTTTCCCAACAGATTTCAACGTTGTTGAGTCCCTTTTTCGGTGTGTACCCCTGAGCAAACGTTACCGTACCGTTTTCCGTATCTGCGGTCCAGTTTTCAACATCATTTCCGTCCACCTTTACCCATTGTACGGAATCTATTTCCTTTTCGCCCAAGGTGTAAAGGGACGATGTACCGTCTGCGGAAAACTGCATGCGCTTTTTTCCCGTAAGCATATTCAGCTTTTCATACAGCGTTCCGCTTCCGTCGGGCAGGCAGGCTACCGCCACCAGGGGGATATAGGGCTTGAGCAGGGTGAAGATATCGTTTTCGTATTTGAAAAATCCGGAATTACACAAAAAATACACGGCGTTTCCGAATCCGAAGATATGGTGGCATACACCTGCGGTTATATTTACGGTAACGAAAGAATCGGTGTCAAAATCGTATTTATAAATTTTCGGACCTGCGCACACCATAAAATGAAGCACTCCGTTAACGTATCCCCGCCACATACGGTAAATACTTCCGTTGAAATCGCAACTTGAAAGCCTGCTGCCAAACCGCTTTTTCAAACTTCCGTCCTCGCAAACGGTAAAGTTGTTCATATCGGGGGAGTACACGGGATTGTTGGAAAAGGTATTTCGCTCGTCAAGCCCACCGAATTTGTTTATTTTCAGTATTCCGTTTGCCATCAGTACACCTCGGTTATGGGACGGATGGTCGCTTTGCTGGCTTTTTGCATATTTCTGTAAGCGATACGGTATCTGTTTTCCAAAAGTTGTGATAACGCAGGGTCCTCATCGCCGCAAAGATATGCCGCCACTCCGAAGGGCAGAACGGAAACCGCCAGATATTCGTTGCAAGGGACAATTTCGCTTAAGCCGGTTATATCGAGGAAAGCGTCATCGGTGCGGTTTTCAAGAAGATTATTGAGCGGGGCGCACTCAGCAAGACAGATATTTATTATATTTACTGCCCTTGTTTCCATATCTGCGCAATTTTCCGGCAACTCGCCGTTGGATTTTCGCAAATTCAAAAGGTCAAGGGCAAATTCCAAAAGCTTTTTTCCTGTCATTTTTTTCACCTCGTTAGCAAGAGCGTGCCCACGGGACACGCTCCTGTTTTTTATGGGGTCCCCGAGAAGCCGAAAGGCTTCTTGGGGTGATTTTGTGGGGTCCCCGAGAAGCCGAAAGGCTTCTTGGGGTGATTTTGTGGGGTCCCCGAGAAGCCGAAAGGCTTCTTGGGGTGATTACATATTCATCAGGCGATTGCGTTACCGCCGTCGGTTACGGGCACGTCAACAAGCTCTTCGGGCTTGATAACCTTTGCGCCGAATACGATTCTGCCTCTTACAGCAGAATCAAAGGAATTTTCCAGTCTGTCGATATACTGGATATCCAGCACCTGCTCTGCGTAAGCGATAGCGGAATAAGAGCCTGCCATCAGATGCACAGCGCCGCTTTCGTCTGCCGCAAGCTGGTTGGATACGAAAAGATCACAGCCCAGTTCGTCGGTAAATCCGATAGTACCGCTGCCGTTTACACCGTTGTTTATCTGGAACTTAATGCCCGCAAGCATAAGCTTGGTCTTAACGAAGGGAGGTACAACGATCCAGATTCTGCCGTCCTGAACGTTCTTTGTTTCCAGCATTTCCTTTACTTCGCCGATAAGCTGAAGTACGTTTGCGGGAGTAACTGCGGTGGCCTCCTCGAGATAATTTTCAGCCTGCTCGTAAAGACCGAAAACGTATGCGTCAACCTCCTTCTTAAGGTTGTAGGATGCGCGCTTTGCCTGGGAATCCTTAAGGCCGAGAGAGCTTCTCAAAGCTTCAAGGTCAGCTACCTTAAAGGAAAACGCCTTGTCCTGGTCGATTCTCAGCACGGTTGCGGAATCCTGAATATCCTCGTAGGTTACGGTGCCCTCGTAATCGTATACGGTGGGCTCGTTAAGACCAACGAAGGTAACGCTGTCACCGCGGTTCTTGATATCACCCACAAAGGATGTGTTGCAGATACGGTTTGCAAGGAGGTTATCCTCGTTTGTGCGCATGATCTCTGCGGAAATTACTTTTTCGATACTGTTGTAGTTAGACATATTTTGTTTTCTCCTTTTTGTTTTTAGATCTTCCAGTTCTTAAGGGAACGGATTATGTTTTTAAAGTTCTTCTTTACGCTTTCTGCGGACATATCCTCCACCTGTTCGGGAGTGAAGGTCTGTTCAGCATCAGCTTCTTTTCCGGCGGGTGCGCTTCTGCGCTCATTTTCGGAGTTTACATAATGCGCCTTGGCGTCCTTTTTGTTTACTCCGCAAATATAAAGTGCATATGCGGCGGGGAGGGAAGCACCCTCTGCCACCTTTTCCCACACTTCATCGGGAATGTCTGTGGGAAGCACCTCGGGAAACAGCTTGCCGAATTCTTCCACGTCCTTGCTTACCGCATCGGATTGCTTTTTGGTTTTTCTGTCAGCCTTAATGGCTTCGAGCAATTCCTCTGCCGTGGTGTTTTCTTCCATTGCCATCTCCGAAATAATTGTTAAAATATCCTGTTCTTTCATAAAACCTCCGTTTGTATGCTTTCTAAAAGCTCTTTCTTTTTTGGAATAATGTTATCGGGTAACCGTTCAAGATATTGCTTGATATTTATAAGTCCCATCTTAAGAAGATTATCCAGCGTGTTTACTGCCGTCACTTCCGACCACCAGCCCGCGGTACCTACGTCAATATGACATTCTATCAGCGCATCTCTGAAGCGGGAGAAAGGAAAAACGCTGTATTCCCCCGCAGAAACGGGCAAAAGTCTTTCATCGGCATAGTAAGCAAACATAAAGTCGAGCCATATAAGACCGATATCCTCTATAAACTGATACAACGCTCTTCTTACGTTTTCCAAAGGCTGGGACGATGCCTGCTGTAATGCTATGATAGCAGAAGTGTTGTCTGCTTTTTCGCTGCCCAATGCGGAGTCTGTCGCACCAAGAAAATCCTTGGTGTGGCTTATTGCCATATTTATGACATCCAGCATACCGCTTTGCATACTTCCGCTGTTAAGCACCGAAGCTACGTTTTCCACGGGACCGTTTACAGCAACCGCCTCTCCCACCTTGTTTGACCAATCCTCGATAACCGTGGAATCGTATATTACTTTGGAAAATGCGGTGTCCATCATATGCTTCATTACCATAGCATAGCCTTTGTTAATGAATATCTGGTTATCTATAAGACCGGTACCTACGGCGCATCCGTGCCAACTGTTTTTTACTCTGGTCCAACTGTAATATGCCAAAGGGTACAAGGTAAGTCCCGTATCGGTATCCTCGGTAATGACCGCATCTTTAACGGATTTTCTGTACATCACCTTGCCCTCGTCGTTTTTCCACAGCTTGATCAAGGTAACGCACTTTGTGTTTTCCAGCTCCTTTTCCGACATATCGCCTGCAAATCCGTCGGTATCGCTATCGGGAATGATCAAAGCGATCTTATCCTTTGCAAGACCGTTTTTCTCTGCCTGCTTGCGCACCTCGCTTACAAGCTCTCTGCCGGAGATGAGAATATAAGGCTGTGACTGCACCGAAACGCTGTTGGGATTACCGAAGAAAACGTTGGTGTTGTCAATAAGCACCGTTTTGAAATCTCCCGTGTATGCCTGACCGGTCTTAACGTTGGGGTCCCAGTATGTGTATGCGAACGCATCTCCGGTAATGGCGGCATCGTAAAGAGAATCAGAGATAAGCTTGTCCATTTTCAGCTTTTCCCAGCGGTTTTCCGCCGCTTTATTCAATGTATCGTTTATCTTTTCTTCCTCTTCGGGAGTCTTGGTCGGTACGGGAGAAGCATACCTGAAGCTCATTTTCACCGAGCTTGAAGCAATATTGGATATATAGTAATCAATTATCCGTTTAAAGAAATTGAAAACCGGAGTGGGCAATCCGGAGGCGGCTACACCCTGCCATTGATCCCCGCGGTAAAACCTTTCGTTGGTGTCTACCTCGTCGTACAGACCGATGGAACGGTTGTATTCCTTGCCTTTTTCATACAGAGCCCATTCTTCTGTAAAGGCTTTTTGCTTTCTTAAGTTCATGTGTTCTCCTAATCGTATTGAATAATTCCGTCATAGCCGTTACCTCTCCGCGGTGATTCAAAGGTATACAGACTGGTTCGGAATTTCGGTGTGGTTTTTGTGCTTGCCGATGGCTCTCTGGACATAAGGGCATACCTCAGAGCCTCGGGAGCGTGGGTTATTTCGTGGGGATGGGATGCCGCATCCTCACGGATCTTATCGTCGAATCTGAGCAGGGGAAGGCATCGTATCAATTCTCCGCATCGGTGTGATATGGTTAGTCTTGATTTTCCGTCGGGGTGGTGAAGGTACTCGCGAACTACCCGCCAACCCGGAATTCTTGCATTATTTGCTTTTATAAGCCCTTTTACACCACTTGCTGTGAAGATATCAAATCCGCTTTTCCCGCTGTCCTGCCTTCTGTTCCACAAGTCGGGGGAGGCAACCGTATAGCGTATCTTTTCTTCATTGGGAGTAAGATTGCAGATCTCGGAAGCCGCACGGGAAAGAATGAGTCCCGGAGCATTGAATTCACGATAAACGGTAATGTTTCCTTTTCTGTCCGCCGCACACCAAAGACAGCTTGTCATATCCAGACCGTAGTCCACAGCCCTGAACAGCAAGGCGTTTTTCGGTATAACGGGATCTTGAACAACGTGTATCCTCGGGTCGAACTCGGGGAAAAACGCGCCTTCGAAAGCGTCCCAATCACCGTAAAGCATCGCCCTTTTTCTCGCTTCGGGCAAGGCAGCCAGCGCGCTTATATAATCGGGATCGTTTTCCGTAAGGTACTTGTTGTCAAACACAAGACTTTGTATAAAGCAGTAATCCTTTGGGTTTTCTCCGTCACGGTAAAGCTTGTCGATAAAGAGGCGCTTTACCCAGTCGTGTCCCACCCCGCCGGGATTACAGGTAAAATACATTCTCGGTCTGAATTTTTCTTTCATATTTCCGGAATATCGGTTACACTCCGTAAGACATTGGAACTGGAAATAGGTAAAATGAGTTGCCTCTTCCATACCTATAACCTCGTACGCCTGTCCCTGATATTGCAAAACGTCCTGCTCTCCGTCGCAATATCCCAGCTTGATCCTCGAGCCGTTGGGGAAAACGAATTCCTTTTTGGTTTCGCTGTAAACGGCTGTGTCCAGAAGCAGCTTTTGCAGAGGAACGATATGGTTATCCCTTAATTCTCCCAAGGTGCGCCGCAGTAAAAGTATTTGTATACCCGGATGTTTTAAGGCAAGCAGTACGAATTTCGTACGCATCGCCCAGCTTTTACCGCCGCCTCTCGCTCCGCCGTAAGCTGTGTATCTGTACTGTGAGCAAAAGAACTCCTCCTGCTTTTTGTTGGGGCAAAGGTTAATTGTCAGTCGCCCCATTTTCCCGAAACTCCTTTTAATATCACCGTGCTCTTTTCCGGATTATCGCCTGCATCCGGTTTGTCCTTGTAGGAATGGTTGTTTTTCATATCAAATACAAAAACAGCCGCCGGGATCTTCCCTTTAAAAGCAAGCTGTTTTTTGATAAATGCTATTCTGTTCATTGCCCGTGTAACTGCGGGCGAGTATTTTTTGTCCGACATCATTTCAAAAATATCGTTTCTGGTGCAGGAGAGAAAATCAGCCAACGCCTCAACGTCCGCCACCTCATCTGTGTGTTCGGGCAGATATTGGGAAAAATAACTGTTTATCCTCTCCGCACACTCTTCAGGGCATGAAAAAACCGCCTTGTAGGGCGGCTTTCGGTTATTAACTTTTTTCTGACTTAACAAAGTCATTTTTTCTCCTTGCTGGTAAAGATGTAAATTTTGCTGGCGATGTAATTGATAATAAGGCACAAAACAGATGAGATCACCGTAGCGATCATAGAAGAATAGGGGAGGAATGCAAGCAGTGCGGGTAAAAATGCCATAAAGACCATATCCAGCAGCATCACCGCTATGCGGGTAACAAAGAACAGCACGCTTTCTTTGGAAACCGCCGCCGCCGTTTTGTTTTTGCTGTCAAACACCCATATGCGGTTGGGAATGTATGCAAATGCGATTCCGGCAACGTTTTTTACAATAGTCGACACCGTGTCGTTTAAATCCAAAAGGTAAAACGCTACCCAGAACGCAACAATGGATACCAACGTCGTTAAACCGCCCACCACAAGGTATTTTCCTTTTTCGGTGCAAAACAGCAAATTGAATATCTTTTTCATTTTTTAATTTCTCCGTCTGTTGCCCGAAGGCATCTCATTCGGAAAGCACCGCGGGTTCTTAACCTCACGAAATCATTATAGCACACACTTTTCCGAATTTCATCTCAATTTTGTCCCAACTTTTTATTGCACCCTGCACAAAAACGGGGTATACCGATTGTGCAAAGCGCTGTCAAGCAAGTATATCGCCTATAATTGCATTGGATATCCAGAATCCGTCTTCCGTTAGTTTCAGCTTTCCGTTTTCGTATTTCGCATATCCTGCGTCAATATACTTTTTAATCTTGCTTGCCATTCCTTCGTCCGCTTCAATACCTTCTGCAAGACGAAGTCCCAGCATTATTTTTTCTTCCGCCGCGTCCTCTTCGGTTATTTGCTCCATATATCCCGTGTAATTGAATCGGTAGCCCGCGGCATAGCTATGGCTTCCGTGTCCGCAACCGATATATTCGCCGCCCTTCCAATAATTAATATTGTGGCGGGATTCCTTTCCGGGAAGACAGTAGTTAGACACCTCGTAATGAATGTACCCCGCTTCCTTCAGCATATGGCATATAAGCTTGTACATGGCATATTCGGTATTTTCGTCTGCCTTTTGTACGTTATTCGCATAGAAAAAGGTGCCGTGTTCAATGGATAGGGGATACAAGGATATATGGTCGGGCTGTAATTCAAGCATTTTCCGCACGTCCGCTTCAACCATCTCGGGTGTCTGGTTCGGTAAAGCGAACATAAGGTCGCAGGAAATGTTGTCAAATCCCGCTTTTCTGCCCTCCTTAAACACCTTTACGGCGTCCTCGGCATCGTGAATACGTCCCAATACCTTCAGGGATTCGTTATTCAGGGATTGAACTCCAATAGAAAGGCGGTTAAAGCCCGCTTCCCTCATTTGCTTCAAAAACTCGTAATTTACAGTTTTCGGGTTGACTTCGCAGGTTATTTCTGCGCCATCCGGAATTTGAAAAACCTCACGGGCATACTGAATAAGCCCCGTAAGCCTGCTTATGCCGATCACAGGGGGAGTTCCGCCGCCGAAATACACCGTTTCAGCCGCGGGACGCAGATGGGATGCATATAGCATATCCGTCTTTGCTCTCTGGTATTCGAAATCCAGCTCGTCATCATCGAATCTGTCGCCGGAAACGAAGGCACAGTAAGGACATTTGTTAAGGCAAAAGGGAATATGAACGTAAATACTACTCATCGTCCAATTTAAGCACAGCCATAAACGCTTCCTGAGGTACTTCTACGGTACCGAAGGTGCGCATACGCTTTTTGCCTTCCTTTTGCTTTTCAAGCAGTTTTTTCTTTCTGGTAATATCGCCGCCGTAGCACTTGGCAAGTACGTCCTTTCGCATTGCCTTTACGGTTTCGCGGGCGATTATCTTTCCGCCGATAGCCGCCTGAACGGGTATCTCAAACAACTGACGGGGTATATGGTCCTTCAGTTTTTCGCATATTTTTCTCGCTCTCGCATACGCCTTGTCCGCGTGTACGATAAAGGACAAAGCATCTATTACGTCGCCGTTAAGCAGAATATCCAGCTTAACCAGCTTTGAGGTCTGGTAGCCGTTGGGCTCGTAATCCAAAGATGCGTATCCTCTCGTGCGGGATTTGAGGGAATCGAAGAAATCGTAAACGATCTCGTTAAGAGGCATATCGTAGTGAAGCTCCGCGCGGTCCGTATGGATATATTTCATATCTATAAAGGTACCGCGTCTGTCCTGACACAGTTCCATTACCGCGCCCACGTATTCGGGCGGGGTGATTATGGATGCCTTTACGATAGGCTCACGGGTGGATTCTATCTCCTCGGGAGCAGGGTAGTTGGTGGGGTTGTCGATCATTACTACCTGACCGTTCTTAAGGGTTATCTCGTATATAACGCTGGGTGCGGTGGTAATAAGATCGAGGTTGAATTCTCTTTCCAGTCTTTCTTCGATAACGTCCATATGCAAAAGACCTAAGAAACCGCATCTGAATCCAAATCCCAAAGCAACCGATGTTTCGGGCTCAAATACGAAGGATGCGTCGTTTAGCTGAAGCTTTTCGATAGCGTCCTTCAAATCGCCGTATTTCGCGCCGTCTGCGGGGTAAATACCTGCAAAAACCATAGGCATTGCTTTTTTGAATCCGGGCAGGGGAGAGGGGGCGGGATCATCTGCGGAAACGATGGTATCGCCCACTTTTGTGTCCGCAATATTCTTTATGCTGGCGGTAAGATAACCTACCTCGCCTGCGTAAAGACGATCTCTGGGCTCAAGGGAGAAGGCAGACATAGTGCCGACCTCCACAAGCTCAAAAACTGCGCCGGTGTGGAACATTTTTACCTTGTCGCCTACACCGATGCTTCCTTCGTTTACTCGGAAATATACAATAACGCCCTTGTAGGAATCATAGAAAGAATCGAATATAAGCGCTTTCAGGGGAGCGTCAACATCTCCTACGGGCGCAGGTACGTCCGCAACCACACGCTCAAGCACGTCTTTTATATTAATTCCCATTTTCGCGCTTATTTCGGGAGCGTTATCTGCGGGAATACCGATAATCTCTTCCAATTCGTCCTTTGCACCCTGAATATCCGCAGAGGGCAGGTCGATCTTGTTTATAACGGGAACTATCTCCAGATCGTTGTCAATAGCGAGATATGCGTTTGCCAGCGTCTGCGCCTGAATTCCCTGGGTGGCATCAACTATGAGTATTGCGCCCTCGCACGCCTTGAGCGAACGGGAAACCTCATAGGTAAAGTCAACGTGGCCCGGAGTATCAATAAGGTTCATAGAATAGGTGTTACCGTCATCAGCGTGATAATCAAACTGAACGGCGCGGGCTTTTATGGTAATGCCTCTTTCCTTTTCCAGATCCATATTGTCCAGCATTTGTTCGCCTACCTCACGGGCGGAAACCGCGCGGGTGTGCTCAAGCAAACGGTCTGCCAGTGTGCTTTTTCCGTGATCGATATGAGCGACTATGGAAAAGTTTCTTATCTTGTTAATATCATACATAGTTATTTTGTCCGCCTGTTATTTTTTTACTTCCCGAAAGCAGCAAAAGCTTTTTCTTGGGTACCTCAAAGGATACCGTGGTAATCTTTCCGCCGTCCTCGCCGTCCAAGGTCCAGCTTGCGCCGGAGGGGATGGTAAGCTCGGCTTTTGATATCTGCTTTATGCTGATAAGCTTGTTTTCAAAATTGGATTGCATTATATCGCCGACGAGCTGCATCAGATCCTGACCGTTCTGGGGCGCGGATATGAGGCACAGCTCACACCGTCCGTCATTGAAAAACACGGAACCGGGGTCAAGCTGAATAATTCCTCCCACGCTGGTGGAATTGGAGATGGAGCAAAACAGATACTCGCCGTCAAAGCTGCCCCTGTCTGTAGAACCGGTAATACGCATTTTCGAAATATCGGATACGGATTTTATACCTTCAAGAACGTACGCCAGATGTCCCAATGCGTTTTTCATAGATTGGCTCGTGGCGTAGGAAACCTTCGTGAATGCGCCCGTTGCGGCAATATATACGAAATATTTTTGGTTAAACATTCCGATATCGTATTTTTGAGGAGCCAGCGTAGCAATAGCCTCCGCACCCGCTTTGGGGTTGGTGGTGATACCCAGCGATCTTGCTGTATCGTTGGTGCTTCCGGTAGGAATGTATCCCACGGGAATATTCTTTTCTGCCCGCATTACACCGTTTACTATTTCGGATAAAGTTCCGTCACCGCCGATAGCAATTACCATATCGTAACATTCGGTTGCTTTTTCGGCCATAGAAACGGTATCGGCTTTGTTTCTCGTAACGTAAACCGTAGATATTATATTGAATTTGGCTAAAGTTTCAATAACCTCGGCAAGAACGGTTCTTGCTTTTCCCGTTCCGGAATGAAAATTAACTACAAGCAAAGCCTTTCTGAACATTTTATGCTACCTCCATAGAATACATTATTTTATCATAAATTTTTCGGTATTGCAATATCAAACCTTATGTGTTATCATTATTTTATAAGAGTGGGAGTGTTACAATTGAAAAAATATATTTGTTTATTACTTTCATTATTTTTCGTTTTTGCCTCGTTTTCATATTTACCCGTTTCTGATGTGTCGGCGGAAGGACTTGTTACGCCTTCCGAGTTCGGCGGTATAGAAAACGTTATGCTTATGTATACCTTTGCAAATCAGGGCGCAGTTTCGGGCAGACATACAGTCGAAACACTGCTTCCTTATGCGGGCTATTACGGGACTGACGGCAAGCTGAAGGACACGTTTTACGATGCATTCTTGCTGCTTCCCTGCGTTTCCACCGGACCTTCCGGCGGCACTATGTATTTAAGCAAAAATCCCGCCATTGCATCGGATTGGCAGGCGTATGTAAACGATATTTTTACGGACGGATATAATCTTGATGCGCTGAATACCGCCGTAGGCGAGGTGAAAAAAGGTCTTGGCAAAAATGATTACAAGGCAAAGGTGTTTTTCACCCTTATTTATCCTACGGAGGGACAAACAAACTTCGGCTCCATCGGCGGCAGAAAATACGATTTCTCCAAAACCGAGGACCGCATCGCCATCTGCAAATGGCAGGTGGATAATTATATAAAGCTGTTTGAAAGCGGTAATTACGAAAACCTTGAGCTGTACGGCTTTTATTGGTTTGAGGAATTTATAAATACCACAAGCAGTACGGAAAAGACACTTCTTACCGCTGCCACCGATTATATCAGACAACGTGGCTATAAATCGGTATGGATACCTTATTATATGGCGCAGGGCTGGAACAAATGGAAGGAATACGGGCTTGATATAGCCTGCTTGCAGCCCAATTATATGTTTAATTCGAACGCGGAGTCCAACCGTGTGGAAAACGCGGTAGACTATGCGAGACAGTACGATATGTGCAACGAAGTGGAAATAAGCGCAAAGGTACTGACTTCGGCGGATTATTACAACCGATACCTCACTTATCTTAAGGATTTTGCCGCCAACGGCGCAATGGATGCGGTAAAAATGTATTATCAGGACGTAAGGTTTTATTACGAATGCTTTAAGTCCGATATTCCCGAAGTGCGTCTTATTTATGATCTTACATATAAATACGCAAAAGGTACGTTGAAAAATTCCGATATTTCGGATAAATATCTCGCTTTTGCAAACGATCTTGAGGATTATAATATCGTTTCTCTGGGATGCTCTTATACAGCAACCAAGGCTTATACCAATTCTTCAAGCGGATATGCCAACGTAAGCGGCAAGGAGCTTACTGACGGCGAGTATGCATCTACCGAGTACGGAACCGAATGGCACGCTTTTCACCGCGGCACCACCGAGTCTGACGGAAAGCATCAAATAACGGTGGATCTGGGAAGCGTATATACGGACCTTAAAAAGATATATCTTGAGTTCCGTGAAGATCAAGGCGCATCTATCGGCTTGCCCGAATCGGTGGAGCTCTACGTTTCCAACGACGGAATAAATTTCACTCTTTTAGATACTATCAAGCCTTCAAAGCCCCCTATCGGAAGTGCGTCCGTCAATTATAACGGCACGTTTTCCGCCCGATACGTCAAAGCGGTGTTTCCTACTTCATCCAGGTCCTTCGTCTTTGTTTCGGAACTTGCGGTGGGTTGTAAAATGGTGGATTATAATTGGGGAGAGGGGTACGATATAATCTCCACAGGCTGTAAATACCAAGCCTTCACCCCGTATACCAATACAGCGGAGTGGGATGCTCCTTATATGAAAATTAACGGCAAAGAACTTACCGACGGTATTCTTGCCACCTCCTCTTTGGGCACGGAATGGCACGATATGCATTCTTCCATGCTTGAAGAGGGCAAAAAGTTTTTCGTTACGGTGGATCTTGGAACCGAACGAAAAGACCTTTCGTATTTTGCAATGCAGTTCGGACACGATCTCTCCAGCGGAATAAAAATGCCGGGAACGGTTACATATTCCGTATCATCGGACGGTGTCAATTTCACAGAGATCGGCACAGTTGCGGTCCTGCTGGGGAAGGACGGATATGCCTACGGAATGATGTTAAGCGATCTCCCCTATACGGGAAGATACGTCAAAGCCGAATTCTTGCCGGGCGGAACGGTTCACACCTTCGTTTCGGAATTCGCTATCGGAATTTCAAAAGAACAGCAACCTGAAAAAGATGATTTTATCCCCGGAGATGTAAATCTTTCGGGCAGATATGAAATAGCGGATTATCTTTCCGCACTTCGTATCGTTTCGGGTACGCTAAAGGTGTCGGATACAGCCTTTTCCGCCGCAGATGTTGACGGGGACGGAAAAATCACTTCTTACGATATTTCCGCAATCAAGGATTTTATTATAAATTAGTTATTTTCAAAGGGTTAAAACAGGAAGGTAATTTATGGACGTATTTGATTTCATTTCTTTGTTGGGCGGTCTGGCGATGTTTCTCTACGGTATGGAGATAATGAGCGCAGGTCTTAAAAAATCCACGGGCAGCGCTTTGAAGACCGTACTGGGAAAGCTTACGCACAACGTGTTTTTGGGCTTTCTTACGGGTGCTGTGGTAACGGCTGTTATCCAGTCATCCACCGCAACCATCGTGCTTACCGTAGGCCTTATTTCCGCAGGCATACTTAACCTTAAGCAGGCGGCGGGCATCGTAATGGGCGCAAACGTAGGCACTACCGTTACTGCCCAGCTTATCAGACTTATGGATATTGATTCCGGCGGAAATATAATGCTTAAAATATTCAAGCCTGAAACTCTTGCTCCCGTTGCTCTCGTTGTGGGCATCGTTCTTATAATGTTTACCAAATCCAGTAAGTTTAAAAACTCCGGCGAGATATTCGCGGGCTTCGGCGTACTGTTTATCGGTCTTTTGAATATGACAGGCGCTGTGGAAGGGTTGGAGGAGTCACAGTTCTTTGTTGATATTATCACCAAGGTTACCGATATTCCCATACTCAGCATAATCGTGGGCTTGGTCATCACCGTTATCATTCAGTCCTCCTCTGCAACCGTAGGTATTCTGCAGGCGCTTTCATCCACGGGAACTCTTACCTTCTCTTTGATTTATCCTATGATTATGGGTATCAATATCGGTACCTGCGTTACTACCGCAATGGTATGCTCTATCGGTAGTAATAAGGATGCAAAGCGTACCGGCATAATCCACATCGTTTTCAACGTTATCGGTACCATTCTGTTTATGGCTGTTATAACCATATTGCGTGCTTGCGGCGTCTGGCCCGAACTTTGGAATTCCGTTTCGGACAGCGGCGTTATCGCAAACTTCCAGACTATATTTAATCTTACAACCGCAATCGTACTGTTGCCCTTTGCAGGCTTGCTTGTAAAGCTGAGTACGATAATAGTAAAAGACGATCCCAAAAAGGATTTCGTAAAGCCCTTCCGTGTACTTGATGAAAAACTGTTCATCTCTCCCGATATCGCTGTTGCCGAAGCAGAAAAAGCGATTGCGGAAATGGGAAGAACCGCTGCGGACAACCTTACGCTTTCTTTTGAAATGTTCAGCAAATATTCCGAAGAGGATGGGGAAAAGATCCGCGCCAGAGAGGACCGTATCGATGGATTTACCGATAATTGCGATAACTTCCTCGTGCGTCTTTCCAAGCACGCGAAGTCCGGCGCACAGACACGGGCAATAAACCGTCTTATGCAGACCAACACCAACTTCGAGCGTATAGGCGACTATGCTACGGATATTCTCGAATTTGCGGAAGAAATGAAGCGGGAAGGAACCGTATTTTCCTCCGGCGCAAAGAAAGAGCTTGAGCTTATGTGCTCTGCAGTTCAGGAGATCGTTGAGCTCACCGTAAGCGCTGTTGAAACCGGCGATCTTTCTGTAGCGGAAAAGGTAGAGCCTCTTGAAGAAACCATAGACGATATGATCGCACTTCTTAAAGACAGACATATCGAGCGTCTTAAGGAAGGCACCTGCCTCGTGTCCTCGGGAATTGTTTTCGTTGAAACCTTAACCTATCTCGAGCGTGCGGCAGACCAGTGTTCTTCTATCGCTCTCCTGCTTCTCGCCCGTGAAAACGCAGAGATAATGTCCAATCACCACCAGTATCTCCGTGAGCTTCACAAAGGCGCAAAGCGGGAATATTCCGAAGAACTTAACCGCAGACATCAGCAGTATATGGAACCCCTGTTGGAGATCACATCGGGTAAATAAACTCCGGTGATTTTAATAAAACAATTAAAGGAGAAAAATCATGAAAAAAGCTTTATCCGTAATACTCGTTCTCGTAATGGTATTAACAGCATTCTCCCTTACCGCTTTCGCAAAGGGCGAAACCAACTATGTAACCGGCTCCACAGTGGACGGTCCCGCGTATACAGATCAGTACAACGGCGACCTTGCCGACGGTCAGATCGGTACCAGTTCTTATAACAACCTTTGGGCAGGCTTTTATAATAATGCCGATAACGCCAATAACAACTATGACGGTATGACCGGCGTTATAACCGTAGATTTCGGTGAAAAGAAAAACGCTATCGATTCTATCGAAGCTCACATCTGGGATGCAAAGGGTGAATCCGGCATCGCCACTCCTGCCGCAATAAAGGCGTATGCTTCCGTTGACGGCGAAAACTACGCTTATCTCGGCGATCTTACCTTCGGTGCAGAAACTATTGATTGGGCAGTTCTTGAGCTTGATACTCCCGTAAACGCTCAGTACGTTAAGTATGAATTCATTAAGGACAGCGACGGCGTATTTATGTTCGTTTCCGAAGTTGCTGTTTACGGCACTCCTGACGGCACCGGAACAGACGCTGACCAGCTCGTAACCGAAACGCCCGATGAATCCACTCCCACAGATGAGTCCGCTCCCACAGATGAGTCCGTTCCTGCGGAAGAGTCTAAGCCCGCAGACGAATCCAAGCCTGCAGATGAGTCTGTTCCTGCAGATACATCCGCAAACGAAGAAGCACCCGAAGGCAGCAATACCGTGCTGTGGGTAGTCCTCGGCGTTGTAGCTTTGGTAGTTATCGTAGCTGTAATCGCAGTCGTTGCCAAGAAAAAGAAATAAACAGAACTAAAAAACAGTAATTAAAAAACCGAGCGTCAGCTCGGTTCAGATTACTGACAAAGTCTATTTCAAGCAAGAGATAGACTTTGTTTTTTTGTG
>CAZAJX010000010.1:0-52970 GCA_964485815.1 uncultured Oscillospiraceae bacterium | reverse complement strand
ATGCCTTCCGGTTACATACCGCACCATTTACTCCGTTAAGAACAACGGGCAAATTGCTCTGCCTTGTTTTTTCACTTTAAATATTTTGAATATTTTTCCACAAACAAATCGTACTCGTCTTTATCGGTTATCCAAACAATTACATGGTACTCTTCTATACCGAGTCGCTTGTATGCCTCAAGACGGTGGTTGCCGTCGTTAAGTTCAAAATACGCTTTTCCGTTTTTCGCAAGAAAATGTACTATCAATGGCGGCATATCTTTTTCTCGTTTGATAACTTCCATAAGGTCGGACACGTGTTTTTCAAACCAATCCTCATTAATCCGCCATTTCATATTTTCTTCCGGACCGCAACAGCGGGTGAATAATGACAACGGCATTTTTATCGGTCCCAAAAAATATCTGTCAAACAGCTTTAACCCATCGGAAAAATCCTTGTTTCTGCCGTCGGAAAGCAAATATGTATGTACCCATTCTTCAAGCTTGCCTTGCTTTGCGAACTCTTGTGCGCAAGATAACGAACACTTGTAATTCAATATTAATTCCTCCTTTTTTGAATAAACAATCTTTTTGATCGATTCGCAAGAAAGATAGAATTCATCTGATAATTGCTCAATGCCGGCGCCTGCGTTGAATTTTTGCTTGATGTTTTGATTATGCTCAACAAGATATTGTTTGTATCCCGAAGATTCGCCCCAACTCTTCTTTGTATCGGTTGCAGGGATATAAACGGCCTTGCCGGAAACATATTTTTGTATTTGTTTCAACAATGCTTCGGGGAAAATATCTTTTCCGTTTTCGTAATTCATCATATCACTCCTTGCAAGTTTATTTTACAAAAGGGAACGGCAAATTAATATATAACAAATTTATATAACCGTTTTTTACATAAAGCCCGCAACTGTATTGCGGGCTTTAATGATTATTTCTTTAATTCGCAGACGGTTACGCCCAGGTCGCCTTCGCCGTATCTGCCGATACGGTAGGAAGCGATACGTTTATCCCGTTTTAATTCCTTCCACAAAGCGGCGCGGAGCGCTCCCGTGCCTTTGCCGTGTACCAGAGTAACGGTTTGCCAGCCTGCCTGAATGGCACTGTCCAGATAACGGTCAACCAGCAGCCATGCATCGTCTCCCGTCTGTCCTCGCAGGTCGATCTCGTTTCTCACCGCATCTCTCGGTGAGGATACGGCGGATGCGGTCTTTACCTTTTTGGGTACTTCCGCAGGTGTATCGTCCAAACGCAAAGAGGAAAGAGAAACCTTCGTCCTTGCATTTCCTGTGGAAATAACGGCATTTTTTCCGTTTATCTCCACAATTACGCCCCTTTGCTTGGTGAGGGGGATAATAACACGGTCGCCTGCAACTAAAGGTCTGTTGGGCACTTCGCCCTCCTCGGGTGAAACGTCCTCCTCGCTTATGGCACCGATCTTTCCGTCAGCAGTTCGTAAAGCATTACGTACCTGCTGTCTGGTTTCCTCAAGGCGCTGTTTCGCATCGGCTTTGTCCTTTTCGTCCTGCATACGCTTGATCTCGTTAAGCACGTAGTCGCTGGAGGATTTTGCGCTTTGCAGTATGCGGGCGGCGTTTTCCTTTACCTTTTCCGCATCCTTGTTTGCACGGTCGTAAACCTTTTTCGCTTCGCTTCTCGCCTCCGCAAGAATACGCTCGGCTTCCTCTCTTGCTCTTTCCGCGGTTACGCGGTCCTTTTCCAGCCTGCTTTCCGATTCTTCCAATCGGGCAATAACGTCCTCAAACTTTTTGTTATCATCCGCCATAAAGGCTCTTGCGCGGTCGATAATTTTATCCGCAATTCCCAGTCTTGAAGAAATGGCAAATGCGTTTGATTTACCGGGGATACCGGTAATGAGTCTGTATGTGGGACGCAATGACTCTACGTCAAATTCACAGGATGCGTTAAGCACGTAAGGGGATTCCAGTGCGTAGATCTTAAGCTCGCTGTAATGGGTGGTAGCGGCGCAAAGTCCGCCTTTTTCCCGTACTTCTTCCAATATGGATATAGCCAGCGCCGCGCCCTCAACAGGGTCTGTGCCTGCGCCGAGCTCGTCAAAGAGGGTGAGTGAACGGTCATCACAGTTGTTTAAAATATCCACGATATTCGTCATGTGGGCAGAGAAAGTGGAAAGGGATTGCTCAATACTCTGCTCGTCGCCGATATCGGGCAGTACACAGGAAAACAGTGGAACCGTGGTTCCTTCTGCGCAGGGAAGCTGAAGTCCCGCTTGCGCCATAAGCGCCATAAGTCCTATAGTTTTAAGTGTAACTGTCTTACCGCCCGTGTTGGGACCGGTAATAACCAACGTCTTTTCGTTTTCCCCAAAGGTTACGGATATAGGCACAACGTTTTCCTTGGGAAGCAGGGGGTGGCGTGCCTTTAAAAGGGCGTATTCACGCTTATCCGTGGTTATTTTCGGCTCAAAAGAGTCTGTATTTATTGCGTATGCCGCCTTTGCGAATATCACCGCAAGGTCGGTTACGGCGCGGTAGTTCCGGTTAAGCTGTGCGCCGAATCGGGCGGTTTCATCGGAAAGATTACGGAGTATCTTTTCGATCTCTTCTTCTTCTGCAACCTTCAGTTCCCGCAGTCTGTTGTTTTGCTCCAGCACCGCAATGGGCTCTACAAACAGTGTAGCGCCGGAAGCGGAGGAATCGTGTACTAAGCCCTTAACTTCGTTTCTGTATTCCGCTTTTACGGGCACGACGTATCTGCCGCCGCGCATAGTAACTATATTTTCTTGCAGATATTTGGATTTTTGTCCGCTTGTGTAAGAAGCCAGCAGATCTCTTACCGCGCTTTCGCACTTCCTCTGATCGCGTCGTATGCGGTATAGATTATCCGAAGCATCGTCTGCTATCATATCCTCGGAAATTATGGCAGAGGATATCTTTTTTTCAAGAAAATTGTTTTCGGTAAGCGAGAGGAGATATATTTCAAGATATCCGCTTTCCTTTGGGTCGCCTGCATATCTTTTTAAAGACGATACGGTTCGCAACAGGGAAGCGATATCCAAAAGCTCCCTCGGTGTAAGGGATGCGCCCTTTTCCGCCCGCTCAACGGCAGGTAAAATATCCTTCGCTCTGCCGAAAGGGGGAGTGGATTTTTTTATTATCATTTGCTTTGCGTCCCGCGTTTCTCCCTGCAAACGGTTGAGCGTAACAATATCGTCCGTAGGAATAAGCGATAGCAGCGCTTCTTTTGCGCCGTCTGTCGCCGCAGCGTAGGAAACGGAGGAAAGCACTTTATCAAATTCGAGCAGCTTTGCCGCTCGGGTAAAACCTTTCATCTGTGTTTATACCTTTCCTTCCAATGAGTGGAAAAACTCAAGGCTTTTTATCTTTTTTTCAAGTCTGGGTATCAAATATTTTTCTGTTATCTCGCCCAACTCACGCAAGGTGTTTTCGTCTGTCCGAAAAGCGTACAGTTTTGCCCCTTGCGCAAAGGCGATATGCCGCAGAGCTCTGTAGCATCCCTCGGAAATAGGCTTCCAGCTCAAAGGATTTTCGCCTTCCTCGATAGTGCATGCGGTACAGCATATTGCGCCCTCGGAAAGATCAAAGCTTTTGTTTTTAATACTCTCCAAAGGCTCGCCGCAGAATTGGCAATACTCCAATTCAGGCAAAAATCCGCAAAGAACCGCAAGACGGAATTCAAATATTGCTTTTTGCTGGGAAACGGGCAATACGTTTTTGCCGCAAATAAACAGCGTGTTGAGCAGGAACGAAAGAAGCGTCTTTCCGTCCTCGCCCTCGGTGGTAACCGCCGCAACCGTTTCGCAGGCATAGGTAGCAAAGGCAAAGGTTTCTATATCCTCACGCAGAGCATAAAAATCGTTGTTAAGCTCTGCTTCCAAAAGGGTATAATAACCGTTTTTGTTGTATAAAAGCATATTTGAATATGCAAAGACCTGAGTGGATTTTAAGTATCCCGCACTTATCTTACGGGCATTTTTTGCACTAACGGTAATCACGCCGTTATATTCGGTGATCACCGTAAGCAGTTTGCCTTGCTCACCGTGGGATTGCGCTTTTATAACGATACCGTTAACGT
The DNA here is from genome assembly GCA_964485815.1 of uncultured Oscillospiraceae bacterium. Lineage (GTDB taxonomy): Bacteria > Bacillota > Clostridia > Oscillospirales > CAG-382 > SFLA01. Next base: position 48,902 of record CAZAJX010000010.1, on the reverse strand, counting down.
GAAATTGGGTGTTATTCTTCATTATTGTATCCGAAGTTGCTGAGCTGTGCGCGGCTGTCACGCCAGTTTTCTTTTATCTTTACCCAAAGGTCCATATAAACCTTTGCACCGAACAGCTCTTCTGCATCCTGACGTGCGTACGAGCCTATCTTTTTGAGCATTTCGCCGTTCTTTCCGATAATGATTCCCTTGTGGGATTCTCTTTCGCAGAATATCTCGGCACGTACACGGATAACGTCATTTTCGTCCTTCAGCTCTTCAATGACTACGGCAACACCGTGAGGAATCTCATCGGAAAGCAGACGGAGTGCCTTTTCACGGATGATCTCGGCAAAAATCTGCTTTTCGGGCTGGTCTGTCATAACGTCATCGGGGAAGAAGTGAGGAGATTCAACGAGGTGCTTTTTAAGCTCCTTGAGTATAATCTCCGTTCCGTCCTTTTTAAGAGCGGATACAGGAATAACGCAATCGAAATCATATTCGTTTGCAATATCGCCTATATATTCCGCAAGTCTGCCCTTATCGCAGGTATCAACCTTGTTTATGATAAGGAACAGCAGATTATCGCCTGCAGAATACTTTTTGAGCGCTTCTCGTTCTGCTACGGTAAGCTTTTTGCCCGCTTCGGTTACGAACATAATAACGTCCGCGCCGTCGGAAGCGTTGCCGACGGATTTCATCATATATTCGCCCAAAAGCGTTTTGGGACGGTGCAGACCGGGGGTATCGATAAATACGATCTGATCCTCGCCTTCGGTAAGAATTCCGGTTATGTTGTTACGGGTGGTCTGGGGTTTTGCGCTTACAATCGCTATTTTTTCTCCCAGCAAAGCGTTGAGCAGGGTGGATTTGCCTGCATTGGGCTTGCCGGTGATCATTACAAATAAACTTCTGGTCATCTTTTTATATTTAACCTTTCAAGAATTTCTTTTTGTTTGTTTTCCATTTCTGTTCGTTCGTCTTCGGTTTCGTGGTCATATCCCAGCAGATGCAAAGCGGAGTGACAACACAAAAAACATAGCTCCCGCTTTAACGAATGACCGTATTCCTCGGCCTGCGCGACCGCTTTTTCGTAAGATATTATTATATCTCCCAAAATAACGGTTATTTCCGGAGTGTCAAAATCCATCATTGGGAATGACAGAACATCGGTTTCTTTATCAATACTGCGGTATTCCCGATTAACCTCGCGTATATATGCGTTATCACACACGGTAAGGTTTACTTCAAACTTGTGCTTTGGATATTGCTCCGAAACGGTTTCTTTAATAACCCGTTTCATCTGCTTTAAAGCGTATTCGCTTATGGGGGCATCGCATAGATTTTCCGTATATACTTTAAGCATTCGGCTTTCTCCTGAAAGTTTTTGTTTCACCCTTCACGGGCTCTTTTCTGTTCTTTTCGTAGGCAAGTATTATCTTTTGCACCAACGGATGACGTACAACGTCCTTGTGCGTGAATTTGAAAATATCAATTCCATCGATATCTTCAAGTATTTCAACCGCCTCAACCAGACCGCTTGCCTTTATAAAGGGGAGGTCTATCTGGGTAACGTCACCGGTGATGATCGCTTTTGAATTATTGCCAAGACGGGTCAAGAACATCTTCATTTGCTCAGGGGTGGTATTTTGCGCTTCGTCAAGAATAATAAAGGCATCGTCAAGGGTACGTCCTCTCATATAAGCAAGGGGCGCAATTTCAATAACGTTTTTTTCCAGATGCTTATTAAAGCTTTCGCCTCCAAGCATCTCTCCCAAGGCATCGTATAACGGGCGCAGGTACGGGTCTATCTTGCTTTGAAGGTCGCCCGGCAGAAATCCCAGCTTTTCTCCTGCTTCAACAGCAGGGCGGGTGAGTATTATGCGGGATATCTGCTTTTGCTTTAAAGCGGTAACCGCCATCGCAACGGCAAGAAAGGTTTTACCCGTTCCCGCGGGACCTATACCGAATACGATTGTATTTTTCTTTATGCTGTCAACGTATTTTTGCTGACCAACGGTTTTTGCTTTAATGGGCTTGCCCTTATTGGTAAGACAAATGCAATCTGAATATAATGATGAAAGCTCGGACTGTCTGTCCTCTCTCACCATAGAAATGATATAGTTGATTGTGTTTTCGTCGATCGTGTCCGAAACGGCGCTGACTTTGCTTAATTGGGTTATACATTCGCAGGCGCCATTGACGTCTGCAGCGCTGTTGCCCGATACTTTTACACCGCCCTCACGGCTGGAAACGGTCACACCGAACTCGTTTTCAATTTTTTCCGTGTTGCTGTCTAAGGTTCCGAACAGCTTAAGCACAAAATCAATGCTCAAATCACTCAAGATCTTTTCAAACATATATATCACCTCAAGATATATAATACCACAGATTTTGCATTTTGTACATAGTTTTTTAATAATGTCATTGACTAAAACGGCAGAAAGTGGTATACTTGTTTCAATAAATATTTTAGGAGGAACATCCAATGCGCAGATTCACAGCTTTATTTTTAGTATTGCTTACCTTGTGTGTTCTTTTGGTTTCCTGTAATGACACCGGCGATACCGATACAGACAAGAACACCTCTGTAACCGATACCGACGAGCTTTTCTCAAATCTTCCCGCAGAAAAGTATAACACTACCTTCACCATCTATGTTGAGGGCGATTATCTTGACAGATATAAGTCTATTGAAATCGTTCCCAACGAAAACGGACCTACAATCATTTCCGAATCTGTTCTTGAGCGTAACGCACGCGTTGAACAGCATTTCGGCGTTGAGATCAAGGAGATCCGCACCGCAAATACTTCTGAAATGGTAACCAACGTTCAGAACGAGATCGCTACCGGCGCAAAAACCTATGATGCAGTTATGGCATACCTTCCCAATGCAGGTATTCTGGCTGCAGGCGGCGCTCTGCGTGACCTTACCGAGTTCGAGAATCTGCATCTTGATGAAGATTACTGGGATACCACCGCTGTAGAAAGCCTTTCCGTAAGCGGCAAGAACTTCTTTGTTGTAGGTGATATGAACCTTCTCGCGTATGACTGCACTCACTGTATCGTTTTCAACAAGGACGTAGTAGCAGACAACAACCTGGAAAATCCCTACGATCTCGTTTATGACGGCGAGTGGACTATGGATAAGCTTCTCTCTATGGCAAAGCAGGTTTCCTATGAAAACGGCGACGGCAAGACCGACCTTGACGATACCTGGGGATTCCTTATCAACAACAACTACGCAACCTCTCTGTACTTCGGTGCAGGCGAAACCCTTACCACCAAGAATACCGATGACCTGCCTATAATCGCTGTTCAGGGCGAAAGAGCTGTTACCGTATTCAACAAGATATTCGACATCTGCAACAGCGACAAGGTTGCTCTCATCGAAGATTACGTTGGCACTTATACCGATGTATATACCAAGGCAAGTGAAGCCGTAGCTTCCAAGAAGGCTCTCTTCCGCTCCATGGCAGTTGTTGATATTCAAGAGCTTGGCAACTACGAATGTAACTTCGGTATCATTCCCACTCCCAAGTTTGACGAAGAGCAGGATGATTATTATTCCTACGTTTCCGTTATCTACGCTTCCAGCGCAGTAATTCCCATTTCCGCAAAAGATGCTGAAATGAGCGCAGTTATTCTTGACGCTATGTGTCAGGCTTCTACCGATACCGTAAAGACCAGCTACTATGACACTATGCTTAAGTACAGAAAGCTTCAGGATGACGATGGCGTTGCTATGCTCGACATCATCTTTGATAACCGCGTATTTGACCTTGCAGCTGTTTATAACTGGGGCGCAACCAGCATTTGGGATACTAATGCTCTCACCACCTTTATGAACACCGTTGCTTTCAGCGGCTCCAACACTTTCTCCTCTGCATTTGAATCTATTTCCGGAACCACCCAGAGCGCGATTGACGATTTTATCAATAACCTTGATTAAACATATTTAACATTTACAAAGTGCGCGCTTCGGCACGCACTTTGTTTTAGGAGCTAATATATGGCAGATAAATATACTATTTCATCACTTTTTAAATTTATTAAAAAGAGCCCCGGTCCCTTCCACGCGGTAGACGAGGTAAAAAACACCCTTATCGAAAACGGCTATACCGAGCTGTGGGAATCCGCAGAATGGAAGCTTGAGGCAGGCAGAGAATACTTTGTTACCCGCAATCTCTCTTCCTTGATTGCGTTTCGTATTCCCGCAGAGGGCTTTAACGGATTTATGATGGTTGCAAGCCATAGCGATTCTCCTTGCTTTAAGATAAAAGAGCAGGCTGAGATGCAATCCAAACCCTATGTAAGATTGAATACCGAACGTTACGGTGGTATGCTCTGCGCTACTTGGCTTGACAGACCCTTGTCGGTTGCAGGTAAGGTTATGGTCAAGGACGGCGGCCGTATACGTTCCGTTTTGTATTCTTCCGAAGAGCCTCTCGCGCTTATTCCCAACGTGGCAATACATATGAACCGCGCCGCAAACACAGGCTTTGAGTATAAAGCAAACGTGGATATGGTTCCTTTGTGGGGAAGCGGTGAATGTGATACTCTTCGCAAGCGCGTTGCTTCGGATCTGGGAATTTCTGCCGATGATATTATAAGCACCGATTTGTTTCTGGTAAATCCCGCCGAGGGAGTTCAATGGGGCGCAAACGGTGAGTTTATCTCTTGTCCCAGATTGGATGATCTTGAATGTGTATATGCCTCTCTGCAAGGCTTTCTTGCCGCAGGTGAAACAGATACCGTTCCCGTGCTTGCCGTGCTGGATAACGAAGAGGTGGGCAGCACCACCAAGCAAGGCGCAGATTCAACCTTCCTGGATGACGTTGTCTCCCGAATTTGCGAATCCTTCGGATATTCCAACGGCAAAAAGCTTTCTGCGTTGGCGAACAGCTTTCTCGTTTCGGCAGATAACGCTCACGCGGTTCATCCCAACCATCCCGAATATTCCGATCCTACCTCAAAGGTGTATATGAACGGCGGCGTAGTTATAAAATATAATGCAAACCAGAAATATACCACCGATTCGGTATCGGATGCACTTTTTACCCGTATATGTGAAGAGGCGAAGGTTCCCGTACAGCGTTATACTAACCGTGCGGATATGATGGGCGGCTCTACTCTGGGAAATATTGCCGCAACTCACGTTTCAGTAAACACCGTTGATATCGGACTTGCCCAGCTTGCAATGCACTCTTCTTATGAAACTGCGGGTAGCGACGATATAAGTTATATGATAAACGCGCTTACCGCCTTTTATTCGTCACGCATCCGCCGTATTGGTGATGGAGAATATATTATAAAATAAACTATCTCGGTGATATTTATGAAAGCCAAATATTTTGCAATGTCGGAAATGAGTCCCGATATTAACGGAATAAATACCTGCGCAGATATTCTTACCGCAGGGGGAATAGCGGTATTTCCCACAGAAACCGTATACGGCGTTGGAGCAAACGTTTTTGATGCAAAGGCGATCGATCGGTTGTATACAACAAAATGCCGTCCGCGTGAAAAGGCGCTGCTCTGCCATTTGCATTCCCTTGAGCAAGCGGACGAGATAGGCTTTCTTGATGATGCCGCAAAGGCGCTCATTAAAGCATTTACTCCCGGTCCTCTTACTGTTATAGTAAAAAAGCGCGATTGTATCGGCGATAACGTTACTGCGGGAATGGATACGGTAGGCTTGCGCTTTCCGTCAAATAACGTGTTTTTGGCTCTTGCAAAAAAATGCGGCTTTCCTATTGCGGCAACCAGCGCAAACATATCAGGCGATTCCAGCCCCGCGGAAGCGGAATCCGCTATCCGTTCCTTGGGTGACCGTGTTGACGTTGTGCTGGATTCGGGAATTACTCCCATTGGCGTTCCGTCTACGATCATATCCCTTGCAGGCGAAAAGCCCGTAATACTCCGCCGCGGAGCGGTTACCGAAGAAATGATAAAAGAGGTGATCGGAGAATGGTGATAGGCCTTTGCGGACGAATGGGGACGGGAAAATCCGAAGCCCTTAATGTCTTCGCAGCTCTCGGTCTTAACGTTATCGATTGCGATGACGTTTCACGGCTCGTTTGCCGTCCGGGCGAAGATTGTTTTAAAGAACTGGTTTGTGTGTTCGGCGCAGATATTATAGCCGAGGACGGTTCTCTTGATCGTAATTCACTTGCAAAAAAGTGTTTTCTAAGCAAGGAAAATACAGAAAAACTAAACAAGATTACACACAAGCATATTCTTAATTACGTGCGTAATTGGATATCTGCGAGCACGGGGAATTGTGTAGTTGCCGCGCCTCTTTTGTTTGAAAGCGGCTTTGATACCGAGTGCGATGTTACTCTCGCACTTACCGCACCTTTTGAAGTGATGTTGAGCCGTATGAACGGCAGATTCACCGAAGAAGACTTCCGTGCGCGGATAAGCAAGCAGTATGATGACGCGTTTTTGCTTGAAAAATGTGATTACGTTATGGAAAATACAGGCACTATTCAGGAATTGCACGATAAAATCGTCCTATTCCTGCAATGCATTGGAGCGTAATTTATATGCGTAAGATTATAATTATTTTGTGCTTTGCGTTGTTGCTTGCGTCTTGCGGACCAAGCCTCACGGAGCAATATCCCCGCAAATACGAAGATTTCGTTACCGCCGCATCCCTTGAATTCGGCGTGCCGGAGGATATTATATACGCAGTTATAAAATGTGAAAGCGATTTCCGTCCCGATGTCAAGTCGAGTGTAGGCGCGTGCGGATTGATGCAGCTTATGCATCCCACCTACGAATGGCTCCAGACCTATAAGATGGGGGAGGAATGCGATCCGTCAAAGATATTCGATCCCGAATCAAATATCCGTACGGGCACTTGTATGCTTAAGTATTTGTACGGTATATTTAATAATTGGGAAACGGTTTTTGCCGCATACAACGCAGGGCAGGGGACTGTAGGCGGATGGCTTGCAGACGAGCGCTACAGCGACGATGGCGTTACATTAAAGGAAATCCCTTACAAAGAAACAAAACAGTATGTAAACCGCATTAAAACAGCGCGGAGATACTATATTGAATTATATTATATGGAGGAAAGTACAAATGGATAAGGAACTTTCTAAAAAGCTTTTATACAAGCCTTTAAACGTATTTCTCAATGAGGACGTAAAGCAAAACGCCCACGAATATTGCGAAGGCTACCGCGATTTTATTGATTCGGCAAAGACCGAGCGTGAAGCAGTAAGCTATGCTGTTGCACAGGCAGAAAAGAACGGCTTTGTTCCTTACGACCGTAAGCAAGCTACAAGCCCGGTGACAAAATATATTATGTAAACCGCAAAAAAGGCATATATCTTGCAGTTATCGGTAAAGAAAAGATGGAAACCGGTGTTCGTATGATAATCGCTCATACCGATTGCCCCCGTCTTGATCTTAAGCAAAGACCTCTCTACGAGGAAGCAAATCTTGCACTTCTTAAGACCCATTATTACGGCGGTATAAAGAAATATCAGTGGACTGCAATTCCTCTTTCCCTTCACGGCGTTATCTACCGTGCCGACGGAAGCGAAGTAAACGTTTGCATCGGTGAGGACGAAAGCGAGCCTGTATTCTACATAACCGACCTTATGCCTCATATCGCAAAGGATCAGTATTCAAAAACTCTTGCAGAGGGCATTACGGGCGAAGGACTCAATCTTGTAGCCGCCAGCGCGCCTTATGATGAAGATGACGGAGCAAAGCTTAATCTTCTGAACATACTTAACGAAAAATACGGCATCACCGAGCGTGATCTTATAACTGCAGAGCTTACCGCTACTCCCGCGACCCGTTCCCGCGAAGTGGGACTTGACCGCAGTATGATAATGGCTTACGGACACGATGACCGTATATGCGCTTATCCCGCATATACCGCACTTTTTGATCTTGATGTGCCGGAGCATACCTGCATCGCCGCTTTCGCAGACAAAGAGGAAATAGGCTCCGAGGGCGTAACGGGCTTACGTTCCGATTTCCTTCCTCATTTCCTTATGGATCTTTGCAATTCCGATAACAGCGATTACGTTGCCTGCTGTGCAAATTCAGTTTGTCTTTCTTCCGATGTAGGCGGCGCATACGATCCCAATTTCGGCGGTGCATACGATCCTAAAAACTCCGCATACATAAATAACGGCCCCGTTATTGTTAAATATACCGGCTCCAGAGGTAAGGGCGGCTGTTCCGATGCTTCTGCAGAGTTGGTTTCCCGTATAGCCCTTATGTTTGATAAAGCGGGCGTTATCTGGCAATGCGGTGAATACGGCAAGGTAGACCAGGGCGGTGCAGGCACCGTTGCTACCGAGGTTGCCGCTTTGAATATCGACGTTGTGGACTGCGGTGTTCCCATTCTTTCGATGCACTCCACCGGCGAGCTCGCTTCTAAAGGCGATATCTATATGATGTATAAAGCCGATAAAGCCTTCTACGCATCTTAAAAAGTATAATCATCGGGCTCCCTTGATAACCAACCGCCGCCGAGTGCGATCTCGACGGCGGTGATTTTTTTAGAGTAATTCAACCGCAACAACCAATAGTTGAAAAAACTCAAAAAACGTGTGCTTGACTCAGTTTTTTGTGTGTGCTATAATATGATTACGGAAGGCGCCTCTGAAAGATAACAAAGGAGTAAATACTATGAATCTCGGTAACAAAATACGTGAACTGCGCAGAGCAAGAAATCTCACTCAAGAGCAGTTAGCAGTTTCACTTAATATTTCGCCTCAGGCGGTATCCAAATGGGAGATGGGGGCATCGTATCCCGATATGACGATGATACCTATACTGGCAGCACTTTTCAAAGTGTCTCTCGATGAGCTTTTTGATTTTGACCTTAAAAATATCGACAAAGAAATTGAAAATATCCGCTTGGAATACAACAAATATTTTTGGAGTGATTTTGAAAAGGCGGAGGAAATATTGCTTGATGGTTTAAAGCGGTATCCCGCATCTGTTCAGCTCAAGACCGAACTGTTTGAACTATACACCTATTACGTCAATAGAGGCGAAGAAATTATAAACAAGGCGTTTGAAGTGGGAAGCCATATAATAAGCATCTCTCAAGACGTATTCTGCACCTGCAGAACCAAGGCGAATATGATTCTTATTTACACATTCTTGGAACGGGAGAAGGGGGAGGAGCACTACGAGGATATTAAAAAGATCATAGATACGCTTCCGTATATGTACCCGTATATGCTGCAGGATAAAATGCGCCTTTCCGCGTGCTATATAAAAGGCGAAGAAGGAATGAAAGAAGCAAAAACTCTTATGAATATAGAATGGCAGGAGTTTTTCTGCGCCTGCCATGTGGTAGGTAAGCGTTACTTTGAAGCGGAAGATTATGAGAACGCAAGAATTCACTTTCAAAAAAGTGTAGACGTTATAGAACATTTTATGTATACTGATAAGCAGGGATATGACGCTTATCCCATAGGCGGCACTCACGCTAATCACTCTATAACGCTTTTGGATATAGCGGCTTGCATGTTCAGACTGGGAGAAACGACGGAAATCGACGGTTTGATCGAAAAAGCAAAGCAAATATATTTCGGCGCATACGACCACATTCAGCTTAATGATTACAATAAGACTATGAGCGAAATGCTGGAATACTTCAAAAAGCAGTATGAAGAGAAGATGTTAAATGAATACAGGCCCCTTGATTTAAGCGAATTTGAAAATGCATAGCCGAAAATTCAAACAAATAGTTTTAACAGAAAACACGCCGACGAGAGTGATCTCGAAGGCGTGTTTTGTAACAAACCGCAGTTGATTAGTTTTTAATTATAAGTGTGGTAAGAGATTTCTTTTGTTCATCGGTAGGCAGTTGCAGTTTTCCGCTGTTCAGCAAAGCTATAATGCAGTGAAGTAGAAACCATCCGTCGGAATGAAATACAAACTGCAGTTCATATTCTTTTACTCTTCGCAGATGAGCGGGAACCGATTTCAGTACAGCCTCAGCATAAGTTGCTTTCAGCGTATCAAAGTCTGCTTTGTGCTTTACCTTGATTCGTTCACCGATATCGAGCAGTTTATTCTGTATTTCTTTGCTTGCCAGCACAACGATTTGCCACGCCGACTTGAAGTATCCGTCATAATCTCCGTTGGTTTTTACGTAACCGCGCTCCGAAAGCCAGACATACTCATCCTTTGAAAGGCGGTCCTTAAACTCCCTTTCATAGAGCGATAGAATTCGCTCGGATTCTTCGGAGTACTTGAGTCTGAAATCATCTTCACGCGCTGACCATTCGCTGTCTATTTGCCAAAGGATATGATTGCCGTAGCCGTTCCACCGAGGACCGCACCAGTTTTTCATATAAACGTAGTCTGCGGGAAGGACCATTTCATCCGGTACTACGGATGCGTGATAAATGTTATGCGCGCCATCAGGACGGATCGTTGCGACCTCTTCAAAAGAAATGCTGTCGTCCATCAGTTTCTCACCGGACCAAGCCGCAATATAAGGAATCAGCGACCACAGAACAAAGTTATGGTCTGCTTTGGGAGATTCGGTCAGGGAGATAGGACGGTCGGTCTGTCCGCACCAAATGTCAGGATCATCAAGAATGCCCGAAGCGGTCAATTCATCATACAGATCGTTGGCAAACAGTTCTGCAGCCCGCTTGTACATATCGTTCTGCATGGTAAGCAGTTCTGCAGTCGGCTCACTGATTATGAAGTTTATAATATACTTGTCCTTCTGTGCCTGCAGGAATCCGTATTCTTCAAGGAATTCAACTTCCGTTTCTACATACACGGGTGAAACACCCAGATCATCGGCAATCTCGTTAACGGTCTTAGCCGTATTGCGTACACAATAACAAATGTTTTGCGTCAATGTGGAGCGGAAAAACTCGTCAGGAAACCTTTTGCCCACTGAGCCGTTTATGCCGTATGAGTGAAATTTTATGGGGTTGAATTTTAGTTCACTTGTTTTTCTCATAGTATCCATACCTCTTTTTAATTCTTTCTTTGCTTCAAACAAGTGCCATTTTACCGTTCCGAGAGGAATATTCAGGTCCTTTGCAATATCTGCCTGCTTTTTGTTTTCAAAGTAATACGCAATCACGATCTTTCTTTGCATCTTTGAAAGATATGCAATCTCACTTTGCAGACAAAATAACGCTTGCTCGTTATCGTCCGACGCTTCTTTCCAATCGGGATCTGCAATTACCTCGGAAAACTCTTCAACCGAAATTCCGATCACGCTTTTCGCCGTATCGCGGTAGTAATTGTTCAGAGCATTGTGGGCAATAGTCCAGATATATTTATCCGTGTTGTCTATATTTTCCTTTACGATAAGCGCACGAAACGCTTTTAACACAATGTCTTGTGAAAGGTCTTCCGCATCGTGGGCGTTTTTACACCGCTTCAGCGCAAATCCGAATATAGGCTTCAGATATTCGGTTATTATTTTTTCGGCATCTTGTCTGTTCACTTGTTTTTTCCTCGCTTGCAAGCTTTCACCCATATAGACACATATTTTAAAAAAGGTTGGAACTTTTTAAAAATAATATCACAAAACTTTATAATAGTCAAATTCACTGTAAATACCATCGAATATAAAATTGCCCCAAGAAGCCGTGCGGCTTCTTGGGGGACATCTACAAAAATAACGCCCGAATTGCTTCGGGCGTTTGTTGTATGTTTATTAAGCTGCGGGTTTGGTAGGATCACCGAACATAGAGTAATACTGGTCGGTGATTTCCTGAATTACGTATTCATAAGCGGTGATATCTACGGGAACGTAGGTTTCGCTGGTAACGTTACCTTCTTCGTCCTCTTCGGTTTCCTTAGTCATAAGACCCAGCTCGAAGCGAACTTCATCTTCGGTCATAGCTTCTTCACCGTCATACTTTTCGGAAGCAGCAACAACTTCTGCGACAAAATCTTCAAGGGCAACTTCAAGAGCTTCGTTGCAATCTGCAACGATAACAGCGAAGTAATCACTCATCATAGTAGTGATAAGGGTGTTAACGGTTGCGCTGATAGTACCGCTAAGGTCGGAATTGAGGGCTTCTTCAAGTTCAGCGTTGAACTCGTCGGAAACTATAGCCGACTCGTAAGCTTCGGTATAATCTGCGGTCTGGAGATAAGCGTTAACTGCTGCATCTACCTTGGTCTGAACGTTCTTGTTGAACTCAGCCATGATGTAATCGTCGATATCGTCGGCGTATTCTCTTTCAACAGCCTCGTTTACGAAGTCATCGGTCAAAAGCTTGGTAAGACGTTCTTCAACAGCTTTCATAAGTTTCTCTTCGTCATCATACATAGGAGTGAGTTCTTCAATGATCAACGCTTTGTGCTTCGTGTACAGCTCGTTGTAAACTCTGGTGTAAAGAGAAGAGTTGATAGTTTCGGCAGCTTCGTTATAAAGCTTCTTGCCTTCTGCGGTTTCAAGGCCGTATCTTGCCTGAACGGTGTTGGAATAATTGTTCTGGATTCTTGTTGCGTAAGTCTTCTGCAGGCTTGCACGGAGAGTATCTTCGATACCTGCTTCTGCTTCTGCATAAAGTGCTTCAAGATCAAGCTCAATTGCGGTACCGTTAACTATTGCAGGATAGTATTTAGCGGTAATGCTGTTGATGATCTCAATGTAATCGGGAGCGGAAACGATTATTTCTTCCTTAACGGTTTCGCCTTCCTCTTCACCTTCTACCTCGATCTCCCAAGAGAATTCTTTAGGCTTGAAGGTAAATCCGATATCAACAGCAATCTCGGCATTGAGGTTCTGAAGCTTTGCTTTTTCCCACTTTTCGGCATCATCGCCTGCAAGGGTGTATGTAAGGAAACGGTTTCCTGCGTACTCGGAATCGATAATGTAATCTTCGTTTCTGCGCTCAACCTGACCGTCGTCATTAAGGAGGTAATGCTCGCCTTCAACACCGTATGCAAAAATGTTTGCAAGCTCGGGATTGGTGTAAATAGCGGTAACCAATTCCATTGCGGCAACAAGCTCGTTTGCGGTACAGTAAGAGCTGAATGCGAAAATGCCGTTAATGCAGTTTTCGTTGGTTGCAACGGGATTGCTGTAAACGGTGTATTCGTATTCTCTGCCGGTTTCCTGTTCCAGTTTAGCGATGGTTTCTTCGTTACCGGAAACAAACTGAACAGCAACTCTGTCACCTTCGCCTGCTTCGCGGAGATAACCGAGAGAATTGAACATCTGGATTACGGAGTAGTAGGAAGCGATCTCGCTGCTTTCGTAGGTAGAGTGAACATACTTGTTCTTAACGTAAGCAGGGGAGAGAGAACTGAAAATGTAATCAACGGAGGTGGGATCTGCAGAATTGGAGAGAGGAACAACATCGGGATTCTTTTCTGCAATAACAGCAAGGTAATCCTGGAGGTCATCCATAGACTTCATTGTCTGGTAGTCCACGCCGTGTTCATCAAGCAGTTCTTTATCGAATACAATGTAGGAGTATTCGCCTATAATAGTGTTAAGAGGAACACCGTAGGTCTTGTTGCCGATAACTGCTGCGGAAAGAATGGTGGGATGAATATAGTCCTTAAGTATCTTGCATTCACTTCCGAGAGGATCGTTAATAGCAGCCAACTTGCCTTCGGATGCATACTCGTAGTACTTTTCGTAATCGTTGATAAGGAAAATATCGAATCTGGGTTCTTCTCTTACGTATTCTTCGCCTTTATCAAGGAGATCGAGATAATCGTCGCCGGTGAATACGTCAACTGAAACTTCCTCTGAGGATTCGTTCTTGTTCTTATCCTTGTTGTTTTTTTTGTTTTTCTTTTCTTCTTCTTTTTTGATCTCGTATTCTTCCATTTCGGCATATTTAGCCTCGATGGCTTTATAATACTCGTCCTCTGTGTAAGCGAGTATCTCAATACAGCTTCCGAGTCTGTAGAACAAAATACGGTTAAGAGCAAGCTCTACACGTTTTATAGCTTCCTCGGTGGTGGACTCTTCCTTAATCATATGAAGAGTATAAACAGTTACCTCTACCTCGGTCGCAACAACTTCTTTGCTACAAGAAGCAAGAGCGGGTAAGAGCATCAGTACGATCAGCAGTATCGCTGCAACGCGTTTTTTCATTACGGTACCTCCATGTATCTAATCATATGAATTATACACTATTGATTTGCCGGTGTCAAGGTTAATTTCCACCCAAAATATTTTTATTTATTAATTATATATTGAAATGCACAAAAAGAGATAGTATAATTATTACAAAATGACTAAACGGATGTGATTGCTTTGAATAATATGAATTTCAGACGTGTGTTTCGTGATCTTCCCACCCTCGAAACCGACAGATTGATTCTTAAAAAGATATCTGTTTCCGATGCGGAGGATATGTATTCCTATGCATCTCTGAATTCCGTAACCCGCTTTTTGCTGTGGTCGCCGCATTTGAATATAGAAGACACCCGGGGTTATATAGAGTTCCTCAACAGACAGTACAAAAAAGGCGCTTATGCGGATTGGGGCGTTTTTCTCAAAAGCGAGAATCGGCTTATCGGCACTACCGGCTTTGCGGATTTTGATTTTGAAAACAACGTAGGCGAGGTAGGCTACGTTTTAAACCCCGCGTATCAGGGCAAGGGCTATATGTCGGAAGCGGTGAAAGCAATATTAGGTGTGGCATTTGACCGTATCGGCTTGGATAAGGTGATCTTGCGCATTATGGAGGATAACAAGGCTTCCATGCGCCTTGCAGAAAGATTGGGCTTTGACTTTGAGAAAATAGGGGAAGAACCTCTCAATGTAAAAGATGTGGATAGGATCATATATTATTACGTCCTTACAAAAGAAAAACGGGAAAATTTAAAAAAATAATTTTCCCTTTGCAATAAAACCGCCCGTTTTCGCATTAATATAGTGAAAGGAGGATTACAGATGTTATTTAGCAGCTTGTCGACGGCTACTGAAAACGCTCACGGGGAAAATGTGAAATTGGAAGAACTTCTCGCATCTGTCGCCAACGGCGATACGGATTGTCTTGGTGAGGTATATAAAGAAACTTCTGTAAATATATACTCCTTTGCGCTGTCAATGTTGAAAAACAGCCACGATGCGGAGGACGTTATGCACGACGTATATTTAACCGTGCTCGCCTCTGCTCACGGGTATGAAAGGCGTGGTAAGCCAATGGCTTGGATACTCACCATCACCAAAAATCATTGCCTTATGAAGCTTCGCCAAAGAAATAAAAATGCCGATTATTGCTCGGATAATTGGGAAGAAACACTCGCTTTGACGACCGGACTTTCTCCCGAGGATACGGTAATTCTTCGTATGTGTATGGAAAAGCTTTCCGATGAGGAATTGCGTATCGTGGTACTGCACGCCGTTTCGGGATTCAAGCACCGCGAGATAGCGGATATTTTATCCTTGCCGCTGCCCACTGTTCTTTCAAAATACAGCCGCGCTATACGAAAGTTGAAAAAGATTCTTGCTGACGGAGGAACGGAATGAACCAAACAGAAAACAAAATAAAAAAAGCATTTACTGCTATCACTCCCGATATTCTTGAAGCCGTTGTTTCCGACAGCGCCGAAAAGAAAGGGACAGCGATGTATATGAAACAAAAAAGAAGATTACCTATAGCTATTGTTGCCGCTGCCGCCGCATTCGTTTTACTGTTCGGCGTGCTGGCGGGTGTGCTTGTTTATACGGGAAATAACGCAGTTGCAAGCGTTATTTCCATCGATGTAAACCCCAGCGTTGAAATAAAGCTGAATAAAAAAGACATTGTCGTTGAGATAAACGCTCTGAACGAAGACGGACAAAAGATTATCGGAAATATGGATCTTGTGGGAACGGATATAGAGGTAGCTCTGAACGCTCTCGTGGGATCAATGATTACAAACGGTTATATAGATGAGCTTGCAAATTCGGTGTTGGTAAGTGTTGATAACGGAGATGCGGAAAAGAATACAGTCCTGCGTGAAAAGCTTAACAGCATAATCAGCAGCCTTATAACCACGGATACTGACGGCGGTGCGGTCATCGCCCTGCAGGTCGATCACGGTAATTCCGAAGCGGCATCTCTTGCCGATGAACTCGGTATTTCCTTGGGAAAAGCACAGCTTATTCTTTCTCTTTGCGCATATAACGCAAAGTACGCTCCCGAATCCTTGGCGAAGCTGGGAATTAACGAATTATCCTTACTGCTCACAGAAATAGGTGCAGAGTTTAAGGGTGAATTTGTAGGTTCTGCCAGCGACAAAGCTTATATAGGTACGGAAAAGGCGAAAGCGGCAGCCCTTGAGTATGCAAGAGTTACCGAAAATATGGTATACGGAAGTATAAAGGTCGAGTTTGAGCACGACGACGGTATGATGCTTTACGAGGTCGAATTCGTTGTGGAAGCCTTCAAATACGAGATCGAAGTGAATGCCGTAACCGGCGATATCGTTTCCTGCGAAAAGAAGGAAAAAGTTGTTTTCATTACCGGACAAGCTCAAAAGTTTATAACGGAAGAAGAACTTAAAGACATTATATCCGCATACTGTCCCGAACAGCAGGAGTGGAAAGGATTTGAATTCAATTTCCAATACGATGACGGTGTGCTCATATACGAAGCCGAGGTTTCTTATAAGGGCATTGAATACGAGTTCGAGGTTAACGCAAAGACGGGTGAGATCCTCTCTGTGGAATCGGACAGATACTATCATTATGAAGATAACTCAAGCAGCGGCGATACCTCGCAAAACGGTCTGATAACCAAAGATCAGGCGCTTGCCAAGGTGCTTGAACGCGCATCTCTTGCCGAAACCGATATTTCCGCTTTGAACATTGAGCTTGATCATGATGATAACGTATGGAAATACGAAATAGAATTCCGTTCCGGCAAGTACGAATACGAAGCCGAGGTAAACGCAGATACCGGTGAAATTATAAGCTACGAGCGGGATATAGACGATTAATACGGGAATACAAAAAGGCTGTGGAAAAACACAGCCTTTTGTGTTAATATAATTGCAGTAACTCCTTCATAACACGGATGGAAATTTTTTCTGTCGGCGTGTCACGTTTTAATCAAAACTTCGGTTATATAGTATGAAACAGGAAAGTGAGGTGTTTATATGATCCTATTTTGGAACTTGGCAGATCCTTGTGATATTGCCATTGCGGAAATCGCGTTGGGCAACAAAAACGCGCTAGAACGTGTTTACTGCGAATACGGTCGTATGATACTTTCTGTTGCATACCAGATAACGGGAGATTTCGGCGATGCGGAAGACGTGCTGCAGGACACGATGGTAAGAATTCTCCGCCTTTCACACACCTATAAAAAGGGGAGTAATCCCAAAGCGTGGGTGTTGAAGGTTGCCAGAAACAGCGCTGTCGATAAGATCAAAGCAAAAAAGCACACTTTATTCTTGGATGAAGTACCGGAACAGGAAAAATCACACTGTGCTTTCGAGCCTAAAACTATCGAACAGATCATGCTTCGCGACGGGCTGAACAAGCTGTCCGACGAAGAACAGCTTATCGTAAAGCTTCGCATTTACGCAGAGCTGTCCCACGCCGAAATCGCAAACGTGATGGGCATAAATACCGTTTCTGTGCGAAAAAAGTATCAGCGTGCATTGGAAAAACTTAAAAACTACTGTGAAGGAGGACGGTAAAATGAAAAACACGGATATTGAAAAAGCATTAAAAGATTACTATACAGCAGAAGCCGAAAATTTTGCGCTTCCGAATGACGATATTCTGAAAAGTATTTCGGAAAAAGACGTAACCAAAGCTTTGCCAAAAAGAAAACGTGGTTTTAATTATAAACACGTTATCGCGCTGGCGGCTTGTGCCGTGCTGCTGCTCGGTATCTTCGCGGGTATTTACATTGATAGTAAAAACAACGCCGTGGTCAGCGTGGTGTTTATTGACGTAAATCCCGGCGTAGAGATAAAATTAAATAAAAATGACGTTGTTGTTGAAATAACCGCCCTGAATGGAGACGGGCAAGATATTATCGCCGGTATGAAGCTGGAAGGCGCCGATGTGGAAACAACCCTTAATGCACTTATCGGTTCAATGATAAAAAGCGGATATATTACCGAATTCCAGAATTCTGTTTTAATAAGCATCGAAACTGATAGCAACAAAAAAAACGATGCTTTGCGGGAAAAGTTCAACGAGATAGCAAGCACTCTGTTGAAAAACGAAAACTCCGATTATGCCGTTATAACGCAAAAGGTTGAAAAGGATGATGCCGAACTACAGCTTCTTGCTGAAGGCTTGGACGTTTCTTTGGGGAAAGCACAGTTTATTAAAAAACTGTGCGATCACAATTCTAAATATACCGCGGAAGATCTTGCTGAGTTGAGTATCAATGAGCTGACTTTGCTTTTGGAGAGCCTTGGAGCTGAGATTGACGGCGAGGTCAGTGGTACTGCAAGCAATAAAGCTTATATCGGCGAGGAAGCAGCCCGCGTCGCTGCGCTGGAATACTTGAATCTGTCCGAAGAAACAAAAGTGAAAAAACAGAAGATATCGCTGGATTTTGATGATGGCATTATGGTCTACGAGGTGGAGCTCGTAACCGAACAATATGAATACGAGGTCGAGGTAAACGCCTTGAACGGCAGAATAGTTTGTTCCGAAAGAGACGAATTGGATTTCATCATTTCGGTATTAAACGTTTTGCGAGAGGACGAAATCAGGAATATCATTGCCGGATATGGAATACCCGCCGAAAAGATTCCGATGAATATGGAACTTCAGAAGCACGACGGATATCTTATCTATGAGGTTGAGTTCGTTTACCAAGGTATCGAATACGAATTTGAAATATTGGCAACCAGAGGCGAGGTCATAACGTATAAAACTAACAAGCCGTCAGATAATAGTGACGATGACAGTTCTGCAACTGTAATCACCGGAACAGAAGCTCTTGACATTGCATTATCCCACGTTAACTTGACAAAGGACGATATAGAGGAATTGAATATCGAACCGGAAGAGTACGATGGCATATTTGAATATGAAATCGAATTCAAGAGCGGTTATTATTTTTACGAGATAAAAGTTGATGGCAAAAATGGTTCCGTAATTGAATCCGAGCGTGAGGTGCACGAAAAGTATAAAAAACTTACGCTTGTGGGCACCACAGGAAACGTATATGCTATTAAAGTGAAGATAAATCCCGGCGGTGTTGGAATGCATCTGTTCCAAGAAGTGTATGAACCTATGAATCCGTGGCTTGGATATGTAGACGGCTCTTACGGCGATCCGAGCTTTAATGAATGGATAACCAAGTATACTGAAGAGTGGTTCGAAAATAACAGACTGTTTGTGGGTGAATTGATTGCTGACGGTCAAATAGAGATAGAAGGTATTTACGAAAAGTTCACTTATAATAACACTTACAAGGAAGAGTCAAGTGAGCTTTTGCTGGTTTTCAATCAGTTGACAGAAGAAGAGACCGTTCGCGAAGAGGACGGCACCTTCTACGGATATTACTTCCTTCTCGAGCTTCCAAAGGAAGATTATCCCGAAGAACACTTTATCTCGGGCTTCGGCAGAGGATCGTCCTATCTTCCTGAAGATGCTACCAAGTACTATTAAAATCACTGCGTAACAAAAATCACCCCAAGAAGCCCGGCGGCTTCTTGGGGACCCCGATAATAAAAATCCGACAGAGATCATCTGTCGGATTTGTTTTTTCGGTTTTTAATTCAGAAATTAGGCTCTTTCAACCTTGCCGGAACGAAGGCAGCGGGAGCATACGGAAACGGTAGTATTGCTGCCGTTTACAACAGCCTTAACCTTTCTTATGTTGGGCTTCCAAACTCTGTTGGTCTTTCTGTTGGAATGGGAAACGTTATGACCGAAAGTAACGCTCTTTCCACATACGGAACACTTTGCCATCTATTACACCTCCAAATCAAATGCTATAAAAATTCGAACACCTTATAATACTATAAAATTCTTTGTTTGTCAACTGTTTTTTTCGCTTTTTATCAAATCTTTGCTAATCTTCGTTACGTCCCCTGCGCCCATAACGATAACGATATCGCCTTCGCGCACTTCTTTTTGCAGATATTCTTCGATTTCCGCAAAGGTGGGGAAGTAAACCGAACTCTTAACCTTATCCGCAAGGTTTTTGGAAGAAATTCCGAAAACGTCTTTTTCTCTGGATGCGGAGAAAATTTCCCCAAACACCGTAATATCGGAATTTGCAAAGGATACCGCAAAATCATCGAACAGATCGTGAAGTCTTGAATAAGTATGGGGCTGGAAAACGGTTATAACACGCTTATATCCCATCATTTTTGCCGCAGTAAGGGTGGCTTTTATTTCGTCGGGATGATGTGCGTAATCATCAAACACGGGTGCGCCGTTAAGAGTGCCTTTAAGCTCAAAGCGTCTTGAAACGCCCCTGAACATTTTTAAACCATTTATAATGTCTTCCGAGGCTATGCCGCTTAAATCGGCACACACGGCGGCACAGAGGGAATCTGCCACGTTGTGCTCGCCGGGAACGGATAAAGCTATCTCTGCAACGCAGTCCTCTCCGTGCATCATCTTATAAGCGGCGAATCCGCGCTCGAACGTAAGGTCCTTAACGTAATAATCTGCTTCTTTGTTGCCGGAAGGGGAGTATGTGATAAGATGCGGTAAGCAATCCTCCGCCGCTTTCATAGAATGGCAGGAATCCAGATTCACTACCGCAATACCGTCTTTTCCTGCGTTGTTTATAAACTTTGAAAAAGACTTTTCCAATGCCTCAATATTGGGAAAATAATCGGTATGGTCCAATTCAAGATTAAGCACAGCGGCTATGTGGGGATAAAAAGAAAGGAAAGAATCGGTATATTCACACGCCTCGTATATGAAATTTTCATCGGTTCCCAGTCTGAACGTGCTTCCCAGCTCCGGTACAACTGCGCCGACGAGTATGGTTGGGTCCGCATTTTTCGCGGATGTAAAAATATCGCTCAACATTCCCGTGGTGGTGGATTTACCGTGAGTTCCCGCCACAGCGATGGAATTTGCGTATTTGCTTCCCAAAGCGCCCAACAGCTCCGCACGGGAATAGCAGGGTATATTTCTGGAGTGAAGCTCGATCATCTCGGGATTATCCTCGTGTACGGCGGCGGTAACTATAGCTACCGTAACACCGTCAAAATGCTCTTTTTCCGTTTGGTGGTACACGGGAATGCCAATGCTTTTAAGACGGTCGGTAGCAGGGGAGGAGGTACAGTCATATCCGCTTACCTTGTAGCCCTTTTTGTGGAGTATCTCTGCCAAAGATGACATCGAAATTCCGCCGATACCGACAAAATATATATTGCTGTTATGGGAGATATCTTTAATATCCAAAACAAGCACCTCTTGTAATTTAATCAAATTATTATAACATAGGTTTTGTGAAAAATAAAGATGTTTTTTGCTTACATATTGATTTTTTTTAAAATGTAATTATAATAAATTTACTCCAAGGTAAGAAATCGAGGTGTCTTTTGTGAAGAAAAATAAGTTTGTGGTGGATTGCGCCATACTTTGCGCACTTACGGTGGTATTACAGCTTTTATCCACCTTCGTTACGAACGCTTTTCAAATTCCTCTCACCCTGGCGCTTATTCCGGTCGCCATTGCTTGTATAAATTACGGCGCAAAATGCGGTCTTATCGTTGCTTCCGCCCTCGGATTAACTATCTATATTGAATGCGCTCTCGGCACACAGGTCAGCGGTAACGTAATGTTTTTGCTTGACCCCGTCCGTACGTTTGTCGGCTCGGCTCTGCGCGTTATTGCGGCGGCAGGATGCGTGTTGCTGGCAGCTTTTCTCACCAAGAAGTTTGAGGGTAAAAAATGGCGTACGTTTTTGCTTTCGGCGCTTATGCCCGTTTTCAATACCGGAATATTCATAGTCGTATTTTTTACTTTGTTTAATTCTCTTATGCACAGTTGGGCGAGTGAAGCGGGTATAACAGTTGCAACCTTTATCTTTCTCGGCCTTGTTGGCATAAACTTCGTTGTAGAGCTTATAACCTGCACGGTGCTGTGTCCCGCAATAATCGCGGCACTTCAAAAAATGAAAAAATAATATTAAAAGCCCCGTTCGGGACTTTTCTTTATATAATTCCTTTAATGAATATTTCCAGACCTATAATTATAAGTATAATTCCGCCCAAGAAGCCGGCTTTTTTAGAAAGCCTTGTTCCCGCTTTTTTGCCGATAACCACGCCCGCAATGCAGATCACAAAGGTTAAGGCGGAGATTATAAGCGCACATATCAACGCCTCGGTAAGATTATATTCGGACATAGCAAATCCACCGGAAAGCGCATCGATAGAAGTAGCCACTCCCTGAACAAGCAACGAACCGAATCCGACCTTTTTGCAATCGCAATCGTCTTCTTCCTTGCAAGTGGCGCTTTCATATATCATTTTACCGCCGATAAAACCGAGCAAAATTAGCGCGATCCAGGGAATATAGCTTTCAAACGCCTTAAAATGCTCCACTATGGTGTGAACACACAGCCAGCCGATGAGGGGCATTATTGCCTGAAAAACAGCAAAAGTTCCCGCTACACCGCATATTTTCTTTTTTGACATACACGGCTCGTTAAGTCCGTTGGAAAGTGATACCGAAAAAGCGTCCATAGCGTAGCTTACGCCGAGCCGAACGCCGTTAAAAATCAATGTGGGCATATTTGACCTCTAAAAATACTTATATAAAAGGATATAAAACCAGTGCCGCGAATATACCGCGGCACTGATAATTTTGTTTTTGTTTCTTATTTGCTGAGTTCAGCGAAGTACTTGATAGTACGAACCATCTGGCTGGTGTAGCTGTTCTCGTTATCGTACCAAGAAACTACCTGTACCTGATAGGTATCGTCGTCGATCTTGGAAACCATGGTCTGAGTTGCATCGAACAGAGAACCGTAGGTGATACCAACGATATCGCTGGAAACGAGCTGCTCTTCGGTGTAACCGAAGGATTCGTTGGAAGCAGCCTTCATAGCAGCATTGATGCCTTCCTTGGTAACGTCCTTGCCCTTAACAACTGCAACGAGAAGGGTAGAAGAACCGGTAGGAACGGGAACTCTCTGTGCGGAGCCGATGAGCTTGCCGTTGAGTTCGGGAATAACAAGACCGATAGCCTTAGCAGCGCCGGTGCTGTTGGGGATGATGTTTTCAGCAGCAGCACGTGCTCTGCGGAAGTCACCCTTTCTGTGAGGACCGTCGAGAACCATCTGGTCGCCGGTGTAAGCGTGTACGGTGGTCATGATACCGCTCTGGATGGGAGCGTAATCGTTAAGAGCCTTAGCCATAGGAGCGAGGCAGTTGGTGGTGCAGGAAGCAGCGGAGATTACGTTGTCTTCTGCGGTGAGGGTGTTTTCGTTTACGTTGTAAACGATAGTGGGAAGATCGTTTCCTGCGGGAGCAGAGATAACTACCTTCTTAGCGCCTGCGTTGATGTGAGCAGAAGCCTTAGCCTTGCTGGTGTAGAAGCCGGTGCATTCGAGAACAACGTCAACCTTAAGCTTCTTCCAAGGACAGTTGTTAGCGTCCTTTTCAGCGTAGATCTTGATGGTCTTGCCGTCTACGGTGATGGTGCCTTCTTCATCGTTAGCGGAAACTTCGTGATTGTATCTGCCCTGTGCAGAGTCATACTTGAGAAGATGAGCGAGCATAGAGGGGCTGGTGAGGTCGTTGATAGCAACTACCTGATAACCCTTTGCGCCGAACATCTGTCTGAATGCGAGACGACCGATACGGCCGAAACCATTGATTGCAACTTTTACTGCCATTTTAATTCCTCCAAAAAAATGTTTGTGAGTGTTAATAATTTTTTTAACCGACTTATTTTATACCATATAATGAGAAAAAACAAGGGGGTTTTTGTAAATTTTGTGTTTTTTATAAAACTTTTATAAAATCACTTTGGTTTTTGGGTTATTTTACTATACCGAAAAGGGTGTATGCGTTGTTTTTGCAGGCTTCCCGCATTTCCTCAAAAGTGATTCCGTGAATTTCAGCCAACATTTCAACGGTATTGCGCATCTTTACGCTGTCATTCCGCTTACCTCTGTGGGGCACGGGAGCAAGGTAGGGTGCATCTGTTTCGCACAGAATACGGTGGATAGGAACTGCCGTTGCTGCGTGGCGCAGTTTTTCGGCGGTCTTGAACGTAACCGAGCCGGAAAAGGAAATATACCATCCCTTGCGCACCAGATATTCCGCCATCTCGTAGCTGCCGGAAAAGCTGTGAAGCACGCCTGTCACCTTGGGAAATCTGTCAATGGTGGCGATAGTGTCTCCGTGGGCTTCCCGATCGTGAATAATTACCGGTAAGCCGTGGTCTTCGGCAAACTGCATTTGTGTATCGAAAACCTTTTGCTGAACGTCCCGGGGTGAAAAATCGTAGTGGTAATCCAATCCGATCTCTCCGATAGCGACCGCTTTCTTATCTTTTGAGAGCTTTTCCAGCTCTTGGAGCCAGTTTTCACTTACTTCTGCCGCTTCGTGGGGATGAACGCCTACAGCGGCGTATACGTTTTCGTATTTGTGTGCCAACGCAAGTGAAGCGTAAGAGGAGGCTATATCCGAGGAAGCGTTTAAAAATCCCGTAACGCCTTGCTCAAAGAGGGAAGGGATAAGAATATCCCTGTCCTCATCGAACTGCTTATCGTCATAGTGAGCGTGTGAATCAAACATTATCTTACCTTGCTTCCTACGGGAACGCTGTCGTCGATAAATACTACCTTGACCTCGTCTTCGCCGGAGGCGAGTATCATACCGTTGCTTTCCACACCGCGGAGTACTGCGGGGCGGAGGTTGGAAACGAGTATTATCTTTTTACCGATAAGTTCATCGGGAGTATACCACTTTGCAATTCCCGAAACCACCTGTCTTACTTCGCCGATATCAACGGTGAGCTTTAACAGTTTATCGGATTTCTCCACCTTTTCGCAGGTGAGTATTTTGCCGACCGTAAGCTCTACCTTTGCAAAATCGTCTATGCCGATAGGCTCTTTTTCTTTTTCCGCCTTTTTTTCGGCTTTTTCTTTTGCTTTTTCGGCTTTCTTTTCGGATTTTTCTTTCTCCTTTTGCTGGGCTTCAATAGCAGCCATAAACTTCTTTTCGTCTATTCGCTCAAAAAGCTTTGCACCGTCTGCGTTTACGCTTACGCCGTCAACCTTGTAGCAGTAGCACAGCTTATCGTAATCGTAAGCGTCGTCACCGTAAGAGAAAACTTCCGCAATACGCTTTGCGGTGGAAGGAATGTAGGGGTACAGCATTGCGGTACAGATACGGATGCTCTGAACCAGATTTGCCATAACGGTAGCAAGTCTGTCGCGGCTGTCTTCACTCTTTGCAAGAACCCAGGGTGTGGTTTCATCAATATACTTGTTACAAGCCTTGAAGCCGTTAAGAACCGCTTCGGATGCGTCTGCCACAAGATATTCGTCCATCTTCGCCATAAAGGATTCCTTTGCGGCGTAAACGGCGTTTTTAAGGGTTTCGTCTGCTTCGCCCACAGCGGATGTGGGAGCGGGAACCACGCCGTTAAAATACTGCTTTATCATCGCAGAAGTGCGGCTTACGAGGTTACCGATAATATTCGCAAGATCGGAATTGGTGCGTGCGATAAGGCTTTCGTAGGTA
This sequence comes from uncultured Oscillospiraceae bacterium, assembly GCA_964485815.1. GTDB lineage: Bacteria > Bacillota > Clostridia > Oscillospirales > CAG-382 > SFLA01. Next base: position 23,303 of record CAZAJX010000010.1, on the reverse strand, counting down.
ATGCTGCCGTCATTATAAAAGCCCATCTCGGAAAGAAGATAGTATCTTACCGCATCTACACCGAACTGCTCAGCCAGCTTATCGCCGTAAAGCACGTTGCCGCGGGACTTGGACATTTTGTTTTCGCCGAACAACAGCCAGGGATGTCCCAAAACCTTCTTGGGCAGGGGAACGTTAAGTGCCATAAGGATTATAGGCCAGTATATTGTATGGAAACGAACTATGTCCTTACCGATAACGTGCAGGTCCGCAGGCCACAGTTTATTATAGAGTTCATCGGGATTTTCCGTATCGTAACCGATAGCGGTTATATAGTTGGAAAGCGCGTCTATCCAAACGTAGGAAACGTGCTTGGGATCAAATTCCAAAGGAACGCCCCAGGTAAAGCTGCTTCTGGAAACGCAGAGATCCTGCAGACCGGGCTTTAAGAAGTTGTTTATCATCTCGTTCTTTCTGGAAACGGGTGTGATAAATTCTGGATGGGATTCATAGTACTCCAGCAGTCTGTCCGCATACTTGGAAAGACGGAGGAAGTAAGCCTCTTCCTTTGCCTTTTTAACCTCTCTGCCGCAATCGGGGCACTTGCCGTCCACCAACTGGGAATCTGTCCAGAAGGATTCGCAAGGCGTGCAGTAATGTCCTTCATATGCACTCTTGTAAATATCGCCTTGCTCGTAAAGCTTGGTATATATGTGGCTTACTACCTTTTCGTGCTGTTTATCGGTGGTACGGATAAACTTATCGTATTCGCATTGGTAAAGATCCCAAAGGTCTTTTATACCGCCTGCGATCTTGTCAACGTACTCCTGAGGAGTAACACCGCTTGCCTCTGCTTCGGACTGTATCTTCTGACCGTGTTCGTCCGTTCCGGTAAGGAAGAATACGTCGTAACCCTTTTTCTTTTTATATCTGGCAATAGCGTCCGTAAGGATGATTTCGTAAATGTTGCCGATATGGGGAAGCTTGGAAGTATAAGCAATGGCGGTGGTTATATAAAATTTCTCTTTATTGTTCATTTACGCATTGCCTCTCGTTTCTGTTTCTTAATTTTTTGAAAAAATCCGATAGCAGGAAAGCACATTCGTCTTTCAGAATACCGCCCTCCGCTTCGAAATGGTGGTTGAAATTATATTTGCTTAAATCAATAACACTGCTTACAGCGCCCATTTTTGAATCATATGCGCCGAAGAATACTTTTTTGATGCGTGCGTTCGCTACGGCGCCAGCACACATAGGGCAGGGCTCAAGGGTAACGTACAGTTCACAGTCCTCCAGTCGCCAAGCGCCTAATTTTTTACACGCTCTGTCAATGGCTATCATTTCCGCGTGCATAATGGCGTTTTTCTTTTCTTCACGCTTGTTGTAACCGGTAGAGATTATCTTCCCGTCTTTTACGATTACCGCACCTACGGGCACTTCGCCTTTTTCTGCGGCTTTTTGTGCACATTTAATAGCACGGCGCATAAATTTTTCTTTCATCAAAGGTTCCTTCACGTTACATCGTTTCGAGAGAAGATGCGAAAAACGAAAATACATTCATAACTGTATCGGGGAAATAACGCATTATCACTGCGATAACGTACAGTACCAGAAAAACATACGTCCAGGCGTTTGAAAAAACAGCCCGCAGGGGAGTGAACCCGCTTCCGGTGAGCATATCGCTTTTTTCTTCTTTAATAGAGATAGGGAATCTGCCGGGGAGCTTTGAAAACTTGATCAGATAAATAATCGAGTAAATCATTGCGCCGATGATCAGCGTACCGCACATACTTACTATGATATCGTGTCCGTAGCTTGCAATTACCGAAATAGAGTTGTTGAAGAAATGCAACAGTACTCCGGGCCATATAGAGCCGGTAGCGACGTATGCGGCACCGATAAGCAGACCAAACAGGAATGCAAAAGCGCTTTGCAAAGGATCAACGTGTGCCATACCGAAGATGATCGCAGATAAAACTACCGCAAACTTCGTTCCCATAGGGCGCAGGCAGGATATGCATATTCCTCTGAACACCAACTCCTCAATAATGGCGGGGAATACAGCGGCGCTTATGAAATAAAGTATTATATCAATATTGCTTTCGTATACGGTGGCTTCAACAGTAAATACTTCTCTGTACCAAGGAAGCAGCAGTGTCATTACGGCGTTGAACATGGTGCATATGCCGAAGACGAACAGCGTGTATCCAATAGGATTTTTCGTAAGCCGCGGCTTCATAGGGAATATGGACTTTATGCCGGTTTTACAGGGAATCATTGCTATTGCAAAGGGAAGTACCAGACAGAATACGTACAATCCCATGCTTAACAGAAGGTCAAACGTGGTAAGAGGCATTACCTTTTCCACGTGGGGAATTATGCGTATTAACAGCGGGCTTATCAAATATCCCAGAAAATTAAGCAAAGCAAGGCAAAAGCAGGCTGCAAAAATTACCCAGCATATGCGCTTTTTACCATTTTTATAGATTCTTTTGTTGTCGTTGAAGACGTTTTGTGTTATTGATGTGTAAGTCATAAGAATTTAAAATTAATCCAAATATAAGGCAATGTGCGGATGCGGATAATCGCATCCGCACATAACGTGTGGTTAAAGTGTTATTTAGTCTTTAAGAGCCGCCTGAGCTGCTGCAAGACGTGCTATGGGAACTCTGAAGGGAGAGCAGGAAACGTAGGACAGACCTACCTTGTGGCAGAATTCAACGGAAGAAGGATCTCCGCCGTGTTCGCCGCAGATGCCCAGCTTGATGTCGGGACGGGTCTGCTTACCCAGTCTTGCTGCCATTTCAACCAGCTTACCTACGCCGTTCTGGTCAAGACGTGCGAAGGGATCGCTTTCGTAGATCTTGCTGTCATAGTATGCATCAAGGAACTTGCCTGCGTCATCGCGGGAGAAGCCGAAGGTCATCTGGGTAAGGTCATTGGTACCGAAGGAGAAGAATTCTGCTTCCTTTGCGATCTCGTCTGCGGTAAGAGCCGCACGGGGGATCTCGATCATAGTACCAACCTTGTACTGCATATCGCTGTTTGCGTTTGCAAGCTCTTCGTTTGCGGTGTTAACAACAGTCTTCTTAACGTATGCCAATTCCTTGATATCGCCTACGAGAGGAATCATTATTTCGGGAACCATAGTCCATTCGGGATGGCGTGCCTGAACGTTAAGTGCTGCGCGGATAACAGCTCTGGTCTGCATTGCCGCGATTTCGGGGTAGGTAACCGCAAGACGGCATCCTCTGTGACCCATCATGGGGTTGAATTCGTGGAGGGAAGCAATGATATCCTTGATCTGCTTAACGGTCTTGCCCTGAGTTTCGGCAAGCTTTTCAATATCCTTTTCCTCAGTGGGAACGAACTCGTGGAGAGGGGGATCCAAGTAACGGATAGTTACGGGGTTGCCCTGCATTGCTTCGTAGAGGCTCTCAAAGTCTGCCTGCTGGAGAGGAAGTATCTTTTCAAGCGCTATTTCTCTCTGCTCAACGGTGTCGGAGCATATCATTTCACGGATAGCGTCGATCTTATCAAAGAACATGTGCTCGGTACGGCAAAGACCGATACCTTCTGCGCCAAGCTCGAATGCTTTCTTTGCATCCTTTTCGGTGTCGGCATTGGTGCGGATACGAAGTTTTCTGAACTTGTCTGCCCAAGCCATGATTCTGCCAAGCTCACCTACGATCTTTGCATCAACGGTGGGGATAATACCGTCGTAGATATTACCGGTAGAACCGTCTATGGAAATTTCATCGCCTTCGTTAAAGGTCTTGCCTGCGAGAACGAAGCGCTTGTTTTCTTCATCCATTGCGATAGCGGAGCATCCGGATACACAGCAGGTACCCATACCGCGTGCTACAACTGCTGCGTGGCTGGTCATACCGCCGCGTACGGTGAGTATACCCTGAGCAACCTTCATACCCTCGATATCCTCGGGAGAAGTTTCAAGTCTTACGAGTATAACCTTTTCGCCGCGCTCGTTCCATTCCTTTGCGTCTTCTGCGGTGAATACTACCTTACCGCATGCTGCTCCGGGAGAAGCTGCAAGAGCTTTTGCCATAGGAACTGCCTTCTTAAGCGCATCGGCGCTGAACTGGGGATGGAGAAGAGTATCGAGGTTTCTGGGGTCGATCATAAGAACAGCTTTTTCTTCGGTGATCATACCTTCGTCAACCAGATCACAAGCTATCTTAAGAGCTGCCTGTGCGGTTCTCTTACCGTTTCTGGTCTGGAGCATATAAAGCTTTCTGTCCTCGATGGTGAATTCCATATCCTGCATATCGCGGTAATGGTTTTCGAGAATGTTGCAGATCTTGGTGAACTGCTCAAAGCATTCGGGCATAACTTCTGCCATCTTTGCGATGGGGAGGGGAGTACGAACGCCTGCAACAACGTCTTCGCCCTGAGCGTTCATAAGGAATTCGCCCATAAGACGCTTTTCGCCGGTTGCGGGATCACGGGTAAATGCAACGCCGGTACCGGAGGTATCACCCATATTACCGAACGCCATCATCTGCACGTTAACAGCGGTACCCCAGCTGTAGGGAATATCGTTATCTCTTCTGTAGATGTTTGCTCTGGGGTTATCCCAGCTTCTGAATACTGCAGTAACAGCGCCGAAGAGCTGTTCGATAGGATCATCGGGGAAATCTGCGCCGATCTTGTCCTTGTATTCCTGCTTGAACTGGGTAGCGAGATACTTGAGATCGTCTGCCGTAAGGTCAACGTCCTGAGTAACCCCTTTTTCTTCCTTCAGCTTATCGATAAGCTGCTCGAAGTACTTTTTACCGACTTCCATAACAACGTCGGAATACATCTGAATAAATCTTCTGTAGCAGTCCCAAGCCCAACGGGGATTGCCGGATTTTTCAGCAATAACGTTAACAACCTCTTCGTTAAGACCGAGGTTGAGGATGGTGTCCATCATACCGGGCATAGAAGCACGTGCGCCGGATCTTACGGAAACGAGCAAAGGATTTTCGAGATCGCCGAACTTTTTGCCGGTAACCCCTTCCATCTTTCCGATATATTCTAAAATCTGAGCCTTGATATCGTCGCCGATCTCCTTACCGTCGTCGTAATAACGAGTACAAGCCTCCGTAGAAATAGTAAAACCTTGGGGAACAGGCAAGCCGAGATTTGTCATCTCTGCAAGGTTCGCGCCCTTACCGCCAAGCAGCTCGCGCATGGAACCGTTGCCTTCAGAAAACATATAGACATACTTTTTTTCTGCCATGTGTGTACCTCCGTTTATATTTTTTATCGATATATTATAACACAAAATTTGGTTTTGTCTATACTTTTTTTCAACTTTATTTCATATAATTTATTTTATGTACCTATTATACTTGACAAAACGGCACAAAAGGGATAAACTTACACACCGAAGGAGGTTTTGCATATGGGTTTGTTTTCATCCGGCGGCATAGAATATATCATCGTCGGTCTGGGAAATCCGGAGCCGAAGTACGATAATACCCGTCATAACGCAGGCTTCAGAGCAATAGATCGTCTTGCGGAAAAGTGCGGTGTACGTATTAACTCTTTAAAGCACAGAGCCCTTTGCGGCAAGACGGAAATAGCCGGTAAAAAGGTTTTGCTTTTAAAACCTCAGACATATATGAATAATTCCGGCGAAGCTGTACGAAGCGCCGCAGATTTTTATAAGGTTACGCCCGAGAGAATCATAGTTTTATTTGACGATTGCGCTATCGGCGTAGGGGAAATACGTATACGCAGAAAAGGAAGCGCAGGCGGTCATAACGGAATAAAATCCCTTATCGAGCATCTGGGAACTCAGGATTTTCCCCGCGTTAAGATCGGCGTAGGCGAAAAGCCCCATCCCGATTACGATATAGCGGATTGGGTGCTTTCCAATTTTTCCTCTTCGGAATTCAAGTCTGTCAGCAGCAGATTTGACGATGTATCCAAGGCGGTTGAGCTTATCGTTGGCGGAGCGACCGACAAGGCGATGAATCTTTTTAATTGATATGAACACCGTAATTTCACAATTTTTACTTGATACCGAGTTTTCGGCACTTACCGAAAACTTTATAAAGGGACGGGTTCCGTGTGTCGCAACAGGGGTGTGCGATGCCGCCCGCCCCCTTTTCTGCACGGCTTTTTCAAGGGAAGTGGGCAAAAAACTGCTCATTATAATGCCCGATGAAAGAGAAGCCCAGCGTCTTCGCGCAGAGCTTGAGCATTATATGGAAAACGTGCTGTTTTTCCCTGCGAGAGATTTCGTTTTTGATAACGTAAAGGGCTATTCCCGCGAGTTTGAGCAACAGCGAATAGGCGTGTTGTCCGCATTGCTGGACGGCAACGTTGATGCGGTAATAACCGTACCCGATGCGGTGATGCAGTATACCGTTCCTCCCGAGATCCTGCAGGATATAACTTTGCATGTCCGAAGCGGAGAAAGTATTTCCGTTTCGCAGCTTTCTTCCTGGCTTGCCCTTTTGGGTTATCAGCGTACCGAGCAGGTAGAGGGAGAGGGACAGTTTGCGGTTCGCGGCGGTATTGTGGACGTTTTTTCACCCTCATATCCCAATCCGTTCCGTATAGACTTTTTCGGCGATGAGATCGATCTTATCGGATTTTTTGATATAACCTCCCAAAGACGGTACGAGAACGTGGAAAGCGTAAGTATACTTCCTGTGTACGAATTACTTCCCGATAACCTTGCATACGAAAATATTGCCGCTCATATCGGCAGGCAGATCAGAAAATTCACAGGCAGTGAAAAACTGCGCGATCTCCTTTTAAAGGAAAAGGAAAACTGTGAAAATCATATAAGAATAACCGCATTGGACAAATATGCGTCCTTTGTTTACGAGCAAAAGACGACTGTGCTTGATTATATGTCCGAATTCGCTGTTATTGCCGTAAACACACCCCGCATCAAGGAACGTGCGGGCGCTTTTTGCTGGCAAAACGAGCAGACCTTCGCATCTCTTGCGGAAAGCGGAATTCTCCCTGCGGGAAGCGAGCTTCCCCATATGGATGTGGACACTTTCGTTTCTGCCGTGGCGAAAAAAACTTTGGCGCTGGATTATTTTTCGGGAGCTAATAAGCTTTTCGATTACCGTGATGAATACACGGTTTTAACCAAATCGGTAAATTCTTATCTTTCCAACCTTGAGCTTTTGGCAGATGACCTGAAATCCTCCGTTGAGCTCAAGCGAAACGTGCTTATATTGACAGTAAGCGAGCGAGCTGCAGACAATATGCTGTCGGCACTCAACGAAAGAAATATAGGCTGTTACCGCTTCAGCGGCGAATTGCATAAAGGACTTGCAGGTGTAGGCACTCTTGACGGAAACCAATCTCTTTGCGGCTTTGAATTGCCGAGAGCGAATTTCGTTTTATATACCGATACGGATACTCTGCAGAACGTTTCCGCCCGCCGCAAAGAACGTGTGCGGAAAAAGGTTACCAAAAGCGAGCGTATTGCTTCGTATGCAGACCTTACATTCGGCGATCTCGTGGTTCACGCAAATCACGGTATAGGCAGATTTGAGGGTATTACCAATCTTACCGTTGAAGGCGTTTCAAAGGATTATATAAAAATACGGTATGCAGGCACCGATATTCTGTATGTGCCCTGCAACCAACTTGACCTTGTTTCCAAATATATCGGAAACGAAAATACAAAGCTTTCCAAAATGGGCACTTCCGAATGGCAACGAACAAAAGCACGTGCAAAAAGCGCTGCGAAAGATATTGCCAAAGAGCTTATCGCCCTTTACGCCGCCCGCCAGCTTAAAGAGGGTTTTGCATATCCTCCCGATGAGGAAATGCAGGAAGAGTTTGAGTCTATGTTCGAATACGACGAAACCGACGATCAGCTCAGAGCGGCAGAGGATATTAAAAAGGATATGGAAAGCCCCGTTCCTATGGACCGTCTGCTTTGCGGAGATGTAGGCTTCGGCAAGACTGAGGTGGCTCTCCGTGCAGCGTTCAAGGCTGTTGTGTCGGGAAAACAGGTGGCGGTTTTGGTGCCCACCACAATTCTCGCTATGCAGCATTATCAGACGATGCTGTCCCGTTTCCGTGCGTTTCCCGTAAAGGTTGCGATGATGTCCCGTTTCAGAACAAAGGCGGAGCAGGCGCAGACCATCGAGGACCTTCGTATAGGAAAAACCGATATAGTTGTGGGAACCCACCGTATACTTCAAAGTGATATCAAGTTCAAAGATCTGGGCTTGCTTATTATTGACGAAGAGCAGCGCTTCGGCGTTACTCACAAGGAAAAATTAAAACAGCTTTCCGAAAACGTGGACGTTCTTACCCTTACCGCAACCCCCATACCCCGTACTCTTAATATGGCGTTATCGGGAATAAGAGATATGTCGGTTCTGGAGGAAGCACCGTCTGACCGTATTCCCGTGCAGACCTTTGTTCTCGAGCACGATGATGCCGTGATCCACGAAGCTATCCGCCGTGAACTGCGTAGGGGCGGACAGGTGTTCTATCTCCACAACGTTGTGGAAACCATACATTCCTGTGCCAAAAAGTTATCGGATGCTTTTCCCGAAGCGGTAGTAGCCGTTGCTCACGGAAAAATGAGTAAGGAAGAGCTGGGCGAGATCTGGGAAAATATGGTGCGCGGCGAAATCGACGTGCTGGTCTGCACCACCATTATCGAAACGGGCATCGACGTTCCCAACGCAAACACACTGGTGATCGAAAATGCCGATCATATGGGACTTTCACAGCTTCATCAGCTTAGAGGAAGAGTAGGACGTTCCGCACGAAAAGCATATGCATATTTCACATACAGAACGGGAAGCATCCTTAAAGAGATCGCCGAAAAGCGTCTTGACGCTATACGCGAATTCACCGAATTCGGAAGCGGATTTAAGATCGCTATGCGAGATCTTGAGCTTCGCGGCGCAGGCAATGTGCTGGGAGCCGAGCAAAGCGGACAGATGGAAGCTATAGGCTACGATCTGTATGTTAAAATACTTGAAGAAGCGGTTGACGAGCTTAAAGGAAACCCCAGAATGCCCAAGAGCGATTGCACCGTGGATATTTCGGTAAGCGCATTTATTCCCGAGGATTATATTCCTTCCTCTCAAATGCGTATTGATGTATACCGTAAGATAGCGTGTATCGAATCCGAGGCGGACAGAGATGATCTGCTTGACGAACTGCTTGACCGTTTCGGAGATATACCGCCCACTTTGTGGAATCTTGTAAGAGTCGCTCTTGTAAGAAACAGCGCTTGTGCCTGCGGTATAAAACTGATCGAGCAAAAACGTGGTCTTATATCCTTTTTCCCCGAGCAGATCGACGTACGCGCCTGCACTCTTCTTGCGTCCGATCCGGAGTACAGAGGCAGAATGCTCCTCTCTCTTGGAGGACGACCGCATTTCGCGTATCGCCCTTCTGTTAAAGAGGATGTGTTGGATACAGTTTCAAAAATTCTCGAAAAGTTTAAAAATTTACTGCAAAACGGTGTAGACAACGGCTGATTTTTGTAATATAATAGATTTATGACCAATGGAGGATTTAATAAAATGTCAAAGAAAATTTTGTGTGCACTTCTGTGCGCGGCTATGATGTTTTCGCTTTGCGCTTGTTCAAGCAGCCCCGTTATCGCTACTTATGAGGGAAAGAGCCTTGACAGCGCTATGTACGCATTGCATCTCGCAGTTGAAAAAAGAGCAGTGGAAGAGTATATGTATTATTACTACCAAGTGGACATAAGCTCCGTTCCTGCCTTTTGGGATGAATACTATGATGAAGAAAATCAGATCACTTGGACCGATTATATCAAAACCGAGTTCTGCAATATGCTTGTGGCTATGAAGTTCTGTAATGACCACGGTATCAGCATTACCGATGAAAGCATTTCCGCGGATATTGACGATCTCGTTCAGGATTATATCGATACCGCCGGAAGCAAGGATCTTCTTAATCTCGAGCTTGCCGAATACGGCGCTGATTACGATATGCTGGTTGAGTATCTCCGCAGCTATCAGTATATAAGCCTTATGCAGGATTATCTCGTGTCCGACGGAACTCTTGCTGTAAGCGATGCAGAGGTTGTGGAATATCTTTCCGATTACTGGAATTTCGATTATATGCTTTACGAAACCGTTGATTCTTCGGGAAATGCTTTGGTTGACGAAGATATTACCGATGAACAGGCGAAGGAATACTTCCTTTCCGATTACGTTACCGTAAAACACGTTCTTTATCTCACTCAGAACCTTTCCGAAGATAAGCAGGCAGAGAAAAAGGACAAAGCAGAAGCCGCCCTTGCCGCTATCCAGTCCGGAGAAAAAGAATTTGAAGACTTCAAGAGCGATAACGAGGACAGCAATCTTCAGTACACCTTTACTTACGGCACAATGGTTTCCGAGTTCGAGAAAGCCGCATACGAAATGGAAGTAGGCGAAACAAGAGTTGTCAAAACCGCCTACGGCTACCATCTTATGCAAAAAGAAGAGCTTGACGAATCTGCTTTTGACGAAATGAAATCGGACGTTAAAGCCGCAGTAACCTCTGCCAGAATTAAGGCAAACGCGCAGGAAATGCTCGAAACGCTTGAAAGCGGCGAAGCTGAATTCAAGGAATCCGAGGACAATGCTTATACCTACGGAGAGGGAATGGTAGTTCATAACGAGGACGATTCTCTCGGCGAAGAGCTTTACAACCTCTTCAAGAGCACCGAGGTTGGCGGATACTTTATGTATCAGTACGGATCTTACGGATACTATATCTTCAAGAGAGTTGAATTTGATTCCGAGGATATAGAGGAATATACCGAAAGCGTGTCCGATATTCTTCTGGGACAAAAGTTCACCCAATATATAACCGAGCTTGCTAAGTCCGTAGAGATAAACGAAGAAGAAATTGCCAAGTACGACATAAAGACCGTACGCTCCTTCTTCTCCGAATCAAATGAATAATTAAAGGCGGCTTTTCAAAGCCGCCTTACTCATACAGGTATACATATGATTTTAAAAGATTATCACGTTCACACTACATATTGCGACGGAAAGAGCACAGCGGAGGAAATCGTAATAACTGCTATTTCCAAAGGAATGCACACAATAGGTTTTTCGGGGCATTCGTATACGCCCTTTGATACGGATTATTGTATGACACCCGAAAAGACCGATGCTTATATAAATGAGGTATGTTCATTAAAAGAAAAGTATTCGGATAAGATCAATATTTTATGCGGCATCGAGCTGGATGTGTATTCGGATATTGACACCTCCCGCTTTGATTACGTTATAGGAAGTGCTCATTACATTAAAAAGGACGGGTGCTATATACCTGTGGATCTTTCCGCAGATATTTTGCTCCGTGCCGTAAATGAGCATTTTAACGGTGATGTATATGCACTTACCGAAGCGTATTATAAAACGGTATCACTGTTGGTAAGCAAAAATGTGGATATAATCGGGCATTTTGATTTGATAACAAAGTTCAATCAAAACGGCGCGATGTTTGACGAACAGCATCCCCGCTATGTTAAAGCGGCAACGGATGCGCTGGAGCGCCTTATTAAAAAGAATAAACCCTTTGAAATCAATACGGGCGTTATCATCCGAGGCTACAAGGATAAGCCTTATCCCGCAGATTTTATTCTGGATATGATAACCGCAAAGGGCGGCAAGGTGTTGCTTGACAGCGATTCCCACCGAAGCGATATGCTTTGCTTTGAGTTTGAAAAATGGCGCGAGCACGCAAACAACAGAAACGTAACTTGGTTTGAATAATTACTTTAAAGCAAAAAGCAGGGAAGAGTTGGCGGATGTTCTTAGCGAAAAATTACAAATCAGTTTTCTTTAGCGGATCCGCAGTAAACAAAAATTAAACCCGGCAGAAAATCTGTCGGGTTCATTATATTTTGTTCAATAAGCAGGGATTTTCCGAAAATACAGATTAGTTTACAGGTAAATCAGATTCCAATAACGCCCAAGCTTCCATATAATCTTTCAGAAACGCTTTCTTTCCATCTTCACTAAAGTCGGTAATTATTACGAAAGAATCTTTTTTCACTATATATTTGTCCTCGGCTTGGTTCCAATACTTGCCAGGAGAAGGGATGCAAAAGCCCCCATTTCTTTCTATGGCAAGCTTTTTGTATTCCTCGTTGATTTCCCTTGCCGCTTGCCATACTTGCTCCAACTCATCATTGTCTAACATTCTGATTTCGGGCATCGTCAAGTCAACCAATATTGTATTGGTATTGTGATGGTACTTGCTCTGTATGGTATCGTGGCATTTCCATTCGGGATATTTCTCGGAAACAATATTTTTCATGACGGTATAGTCGTAATCTGTATCAATACGATAATAGGCTTTTGTAAACTCGCCTGCTGCCATCCCATCATTCCATACCAAATCAGAAACGCTGGAAACATGACACTCGACTCCGTTTATTATTGCTTCCCACTCGCGATATTCCCGCTCATATTCGTCCAACGTATCGGTGTATTCTTCTGCGACAGTAGCATTAGGATCAATTGATTTAGCGAACGCCAATACTTCCTCGTAAGTATGATGCTTTTTCGTCCACCCTTCGGGAGGATGGTAGCTACAGGCAGTCATAGATAAAAACAGTATTAAGATAAGAAATACAGCTAATATTTTTTTCATTTGTATCCTCCTACGTCAAATTCTTAGGCTCTCTCGAGGGAGGCTTTTCTTAGCCCAATTATAACACAAATCGGCAGAGAAAACAAGTTCTCTGCCGATTTTTTTGTACTTGTCATTTTTTCGCTAAGAATGCAGGGAACAAACCCTGCTTTTTTGTCGGGGTCCCCGAGAAGCCGCAGGCTTCTTGGGGTAATTATGTTTTCGGAAGTTGTTCCCCTCGCGGGGTCCCCAAGAATGTCAGTTCATTCTTGGGGAATTTAAATTAGCTTTCCCGTCTTTTGCTTTCTGCAATTCTGCTTATCTTGGCTACAGCTTCATCCGTAACGGCATCGTTACGTACACTGAATGAGTATACTTGATCATCTGTCTGTATCATCAGCTTAAAGCATTCAAAATATTTGTTTTTGCCTTTTACGGTTTTTGTGAAGCTTTCGTCGGCAACGCTTATATTCACAATATCTTTAAGCGAGATAGCCGTTTTTTCGCAGATTACGTCGCCGTTTATCAGGTCAAGACGGGCACTTACCGCATAAAGATTTTGCGTGGTATAAACCATTGCGGTGGCGGAGTATTTTTCACATCTGGGCGTGGAATCTCCGCCGAAAACGGTTACAGCCGTCTGGGGATCATCGTAGGCATAGCATCCCGAAGTAAAATTATACACCTTTACGGGGTGTTTTTCGCCTTCATTTACAAAGCCTTCAAGCTCGTTCTCGGCAAACGTGTGGAAGGTGTGGGCGTATTCGTCCACAGCGCCGTCCCTAACGCGGATGGAAAAATGGCATATCACGATCACGATTCCCGCCACTAACGCAAGCACCGAGCTCTGCCAAAAGAAATATTCGTGTATGAATAAATAATTAATGGCGTAAAGCAACGCTCCTGCAACAGCTACAGCTATTCCAAGAAAGAACAGCGTTTTCTTTTGAGTAAAATATTTTTTAAAGCTTTTCTTTTCCAAATCGGTCTTCTCCTTTTTAAATCAATCGTATTCGGAATCCTTGCAGTCATCGTCCGCTTCGTATTCCGCTCTGTTTCTCGTGCCCAGCACGTTGTGTAAGATTATCGTTCCGCATTCGTCGGTATCGTAGGTGTGTTCGACGGATGCGTTCCAACCGTCGCCTATGGTATCGGGACCGTATTTTCTGTATGCACCGTCAATGATAGGGTAGTAACCTTCTCCCGTTTCGCGGTGTTCCTTTAACTCCCAGAAGCAGGAAAGTGTGCGGTCAAACCAGTAATCGGTGCTGAATTTTACAATTCCTATACCCTCTGCATACCAGATATTCTTTTTACCGCCCTGGAACTGAGCGCCGTGTTTATCCATTCCCGTAAGCTCGTAGGTTACGTGGCGGCAGTTTTCAAAGGTGCCGCAAGGGGTAATTACGGTTTCGTTATCAAGCACTTCGAGAGTATATTTCGCTCCCTTCTGCGCGCGGGAGGGGGAAGTCTTTTTGTAGCCGGGCACCCATTCGTCTGACCAAACGCACCCGAGCGCTTGCTGGATCTCCAAAAGGAAATTGCCGTAAAGTACTTTGTATCCCTCTGTGCCGATATTCCACATATTACCCTTCCAGGTGAAACCGTATTTGGATACCTTTTTGGAATTACTGATACATAACGTTCCGTCCGCCTTTTTCGCAATAGTTTGCGCGCTGAAAAAGTTCCACTTTCCTTTTTCCGTGTAATCCGGATTGATGGGCGGATAACATCTTTGAATTCTCCGCATAGCATCGGCTGAAACAGCGGTTATAACCTTTTCCCGCTTGGTTTGCGCATACTTTTCCGCAAGACGGATGTACTCCTCCACGTCGATCATTTTCGCTTTGATGCACTCGTCGTTTACATAATATCCTTGGGTAAAGCTGTTCATAGCGCCTTCCCACGTTGTTGGATGACCCAAGCCCAAAACCTGATAAGTGTGTCCCGCCGTAACAACGAAGGTGTTGTTTTCGCAGGAAACTACCTCAAAATAGCTGTCGGCGGCTATATCCGGTCCGTCCGTGGGCAGGGGAGAGTATTCCCAACGGTTGCCCTTTTCAAAGGGAATAAGACCGTTTCCGCCCTTTATGGTGTACGAACTAAGCTCCCAGACGGTATCTTCTCCGTATCTTTCCGAATGTTGCTTTACAATTCCCACTCCGGGGCAGATGTAGGTTTCACAGCTTGTAAGTCCGTATTTTTCACCTGCGAAGACCCAAAGAGAGCAGTTTTCAAAAACTCCCGCCTTTGTTTCTACGGTAATGCCGTCTTTGCGGTATTCCAATGTGCTCTTTTTATCGGAGCAAACGTAAACGTCCCCGGGAAGCATATTTTCATCGTATATTACGCAGTCGCACCGTCCCGCGTTCCAGAATATACTTTCACCGCTGTGGCTGTTTCCGAACGAATATCCGGGCTGGGACCAGAACATAAGTCTTCCGTTTATATTCTTGTAGACTTCGCCCGTAGCGCCGCCGCCATACTGTTTTCTCTGCTTGTTCTTGTGATTTCCTCTGTGAGTTTCTCTGAATTTTTCACATATTTTGGCAGATAATGCATTGGCGTAATATACGTCGCAGGGCTTCAAAACCTCCAAAACCTTGTTAAAACAGTCTGTCGCTTTTTCGGTTTCGTTTTCGCAGGCGTATGACCAGCCCGCCCAGAACCAGGTGTATCCGAGAGAAAGAGGAAAATTGTTCTTTTCCAGAAAAGGAACCTGGGTGTTTATCATATACTCAACCCGTTCCTTTTCGCTGTATTTACTTGCTTCTCTCGAAATCACAGATTGCATAACGTCATCGTTATGTCCCGCCAAAGCCTCGGCTTTTATGCGCTCGTATAGTTCTTCGCTCTTTTCTCCGTCCAACCACCAGACGCCGTGCAAAAGCACGTCTGCCAGTGCGTGGGATTTTTCCTTTGAATCCTTTAAGCTTTCGACGTTGGCAAGCACCTTTTTATATTCTCTTTTGAATTCGGTCTTGTCGTTTTGCTTTGCAAGCATTTTGAGTGCCTCAACCTGCCGCATTACACGTTCAACAATGCTTTCGTTTTCGTTATATTCTTTATCCATTATTCCATATTCCTTTCTGAGTTGCTTCCGCCCCTCCGAAAGACGCCATTTTACTGTCCCCACCGGTAGGGAAAGCTTTTTGGCGATCTCGGCAACAGATAATTCTTCAAAGTAATGCAATTTTACGGTTTCCTGTATTTTTTCGGTCAACGCATCCACGGCATCCCGCAGGGACTCGTATTGGTCCCCACCGTTCAAAAACGCAAGGTCGGGCAGGGAAGCGGCTTCTCCGTCTTCGTCTTCCTCGTACAATGCAAACTGAACCGCATCAAAGCTGATGTCCGCCGCGGCACAGCGGTAATGGTCGGCTACCCGCAACGCGCAGTTTTTTGCAATAGCGCATACCCAGGAACCGAATTTTTCCCGTTCTTTCAGAGTATCCAGCTTTGTCCAGGCAGAAACGAATGCATCCTGCGAAGCGTCCTCCGCAGAGTACTTGTTTTTCGTTATCTTGAAGGCGGTACCGTGCACGCTTCTTTCGTGCCGTATCACCAATTCCTCATATGCCTTTTCGTCGCCGACCAAGGTCATTTCCACCAGGTCTTTGTCAATCGTGTTTTTGTAACCGTTCATTGCTTTCCTCATAGTTTTTTGTTGCCTGTTTTGGGGCTTTCACTTATAAGAGTGTTTAAAAACTCAAAAAGGTTGGGTGAATAATAAAAATTTTGGAAAAATTTAATAACGCGTTACTTAAATATACATCCGTTACCCGCCGAGAGTCAATAACTTAATAGTTGAACGCCTCTCAATCACCGGTTGTTGTTGCAAACATAGGTTGCAGGTTGTAAAGTGTAGTAACAGTAAGCCCCGACAGATATCAGAAATCTGTCGGGGCTTTATGGTAAATGTAATTATGGAATTAGCTTGCGGTACGAGCTTTAAGGTTTCTGAAAAACTTAAGCGAAACAATAAAGGTTATTATTGCCATAGCAAAATACATAAACAAGGCAGAGGGTTGAAAAGAAGCATTAACTGCTTTATACAGATGGAATCGAGTTTCCAGATCACTTTTGTCCAAAAATCCCACCACAAACATAAAGCAGAACAACGATACGGGCATGATTAAGGCTATTAAAAAATCAACGCTTTTTTTAGAAGGTGAAAAGAATCCGAAAACTGCAGAACAAAGAATCAAAAATGCACCAATTAAGTAAGGTGTCATTTTTAGCAGTTCCAGGTTATCAAGCAATTCACAAAACAGCATAAGTGTCGGCACAACCACAAAAGGCAACACATAGTATAACTTCTTTTTCATCAGTTTCCTCCTTAAATTTGTATTCAGTTTTTACCGCAGTCTTGGTGTTTGAACTATAAGTATGTATAAAATTATTTATCGTCGCCTATGGAGAGCATTGCCAGCAGATCGTCGATAGAAGTGGAATCGGGTGCGTTTTTCACCATTTCGGCGGAGTTTTTGTCAAGCTCTACGGTATCGAACTTTTTGATCTCTTCCGCAGTATATTCATCCATTTCCGTACTTTCGCCGTCATCCGCGGGAAGTGCTTCCGCCTCTTCAGCTTTCTCGGGCTGAATGGGAGCGCCTTTCTTTTCTTCCTTTGCGGAAGCAAACTTTACGTCGCCCGTGGCGCTGAGCTCTTCCAGTTCTTTCTTTGAAAAAACGGGAGGCTTAACGTTATTAACGGCGTTTTCCAATTCTTCCTGCTTGAATATATCGGCTTTCGTACCCAATCTTACCTGAAGAATAGCCTTAACAACACTGCCGATAGGCTCGGTTATTTCATATTGATTAATGATAACTGCGGGCATATTGTTGGAGATGTTCTCGCATATCTCCCGCTTTTGCTTGGCGGATATGGATTTGTAAGCGATATCAAGGCTTATAAGGTCAATACCGATAAAAGCCGCTTCGCCTTTTCCGAAAACACGTGCGTCCTTTATATTGTTCCATTCAATGAACATTCCGTTTTTGTGCTTGCCGGTAAAATCAAACAGACCTTCATCGGTAAACACTACCGCATAGGGGCGGACCAGCCATTGTGTAAGACCGGATATGAGCAAGCAAAATCCGGAAATAAGCAATACTGCGCCTATACCGAGGAAAACGAGATTGCGCACAATTTCGTTAACGCCTGATACCAGCGCGAGGGGAAGTATTAAAAACACTATTCCCGCCAAGGTCATAATACCGCCCAATATTGCGCAGGGCAATCCCTTGCGCTTTGTTTTGTTGTAAAGTTTTATAGCTTTTCCCATCTTATTTTATCTCCCGCGTTTATAGTCTACTTCTTCAAGTATGGCAAAATCGTGGTAAACCTGCAATTTGGCGACTTCCTCGCCGTCATAATAAACGTATAAAAACAATGATGTACGTGTGTTAAGCACCTGACCGTTGGAATCGTCAATATCAGGAGTTTCGTGTGAAAAATCGCCGTCATCAAAGAAATACTGGTTGGTGGTTTTATCAATATCTACTCCCTGGAACGAAACACGGGCAAATCCGTAATCGTTTTTGGTGGTAAATTCAACGTTGCACACATCGTATTCATTTCCCTTGTTGTCCTTCAGCACAACGGTGAAGGGGAGTTCGGTATCCTTCTTACCGGTAAAATGCTTCATACGGTAACGAATTCCTACCTCAAATTCCTTAGCATCCTCGGCGTAGAAATTGTTGCGCACCTGAATCGTTCCGTCTTCGTTCATCGTAGATGCCGTTTGAAGAGAGTAAACGGTAAAATCGTCGCCCAGCTTTTGAGCGATCACCGCGGCATCGTCGGAAAAATACATCTGCTTGAACAGTCTTGCATCGGTACTCGTGAAAATACGGAACAGTATAATACCCCAAACGAGAGCGCAAACGCCCCAAAAGGTATATCTGAATATTTGTTTTATCGTCCAACCAAATTTGGAGGAGCGTTCTTTTTTTTCTTGTCTTTCCTGCTCCGGAAAGTGTTTGCCTTCATAATCCATTGTTGACCTCGTTTAAGACCAGTATTTTCTGTCAAGAGAACGCAAATGCATAGCTTGTGCTATATGCGCTCTTTCTATTTTTTCGCTTTCTTTAATATCCGCAATCGTCCTTGCAACCTTCAGCAGTCTGTCGTGTCCTCTTGCGGAAAGGGACAGTACCTTGTATGCTTTTTCCAGCGTTTGCTCCGCTTCTGCCGTCATAACGCAATGCTTTCTCATCTGTGAGGAAGACAAAGCGGCATTGGGAACAAACTCTTTTTTATCTTCAAATCTGCGCAAAGCAAATTCACGGGCGTTTATTACACGCTGGCGGATCTGTGCGCTGGTTTCCGTTTCACCGTCACAATGCAGATCTCTGTAATCAAGGGGCGGCACTTCTGTCTGAATATCGATTCTGTCCAGAAGCGGGCCCGATACCCTTGAAATATAATCGTGGCGGGATGCGGGCGAGCAGGTGCATTCTCTTGTGGGATGACCGAAATATCCGCATTTGCAGGGATTCATAGCGCAAACCAACATAAAAGAAGCAGGATATGTAATGGTGTTGTTTACTCTGGAAACGGTTACGCTTCTGCTTTCAAGGGGCTGGCGCAAAGCCTCTCGCGTTACCTTGGGAAACTCTGTGAATTCGTCCAAAAACAGCACTCCGTTGTGGGCGAGGGATATTTCGCCGGGACGGGGATTAACACCGCCGCCTACCAATGCGTTAGGCGAAGCAGAGTGGTGAGGGCTTCTGTAAGGGCGCTTTGTTATAAGACCGTCAGAAAGCAGACCTGCCACGGAATAAATCTCCGTACACTCAATAGCCTCTTTAAGAGTAAGGGGAGGGAGGATCGACGGTAACCGTGATGCGATCATACTTTTTCCCGAACCGGGAGGACCTATGAGAAGCAGATTGTGTCCGCCTGCCGCGGCGATCTCTGCGGCAAATTTTGCGGCACTTTGCCCTTTAACGTCGCTGAAATCCAAAGGATGAGCAGAGATATCCTTCAAAAAATCGGTTCTGTCGAAGGCGGTTTTTTCAATGCATTCCACGCCGATCAGATGGTTGATAAGCTGCCGCACGTTCTTTACGGGGAAAACATCGATTCCTTCAGCTGCAGATGCTTCGTTTGCGTTTGCTGCGGGAACATAAATCTCTTTGAAACCGTTATCTCTGGCGGCAACCGCCATTGCAAGACAGCCGTTGACTCCGCGAAGATCACCGTTAAGGGACAATTCGCCCACAAAGCATTTATTTGAAAGATCGCAAAGATTCAGTTTTGTTTCATCGGTTATAGAAAGCAGAATAGGGAGGTCGTACACAGAACCTTCCTTTCTCAGATCGGCAGGGGCGAGGTTTACTGTCAATACGCCTTTTTTTAAGTTTATGCAGCTTGACCGGGCCGCAGAATAAACTCTGCCGGAGGCTTCCTTTACAGCGGCATCGGGCAGACCGATAATATCCAATCTCGGTCTGTTTGATGAAGATGCTCCGGATTCAACGGATACCATTATTCCATCGATACCGGACAAAGCTACCGAATTAACAACAGTTATCATAACAACCTCCGCAATAATCTAAGTTAATAATATCACAATGCTTTTGTTTTATCAAGGTTTAGCGTAGAAATTTAATAATTTATCCCTTTAAATTTTACTTAAATTGATATCCAACAACATTTTTTTTGGAAAAAACAAAAATCATCTTTACAGATTGACAAAAAAGTGTTATTATAAACTGAATGAAAATAGGAGGTTATATTATTATGTCCAGAAACAAAAGGTCAATGGATGGTAATACAGCTGCCGCTCACGTTGCGTATGCGTTTACCGAAGTTGCCGCTATTTATCCTATCACACCTTCCAGCGTAATGGCTGAACTTACAGACTCTTGGTCCGCTTCCGGTCAGAAGAACGTTTTCGGTGATGAGGTTAAGGTTGTTGAAATGCAGTCCGAAGCAGGTGCGGCAGGTACCGTTCACGGTTCTCTCGCAGCAGGTGCACTTACCACCACCTTCACCGCTTCTCAGGGTCTGCTTCTTATGATCCCTAATATGTACAAGATCGCCGGTGAATTACTGCCTTGCGTTATTCACTGCTCCGCTCGTTGCGTAGCTACTCACGCACTCAATATTTTCGGTGATCATTCCGACGTATACGCTTGCCGTCAGACAGGCTTCGCAATGATGGCTGAGTCCAACCCTCAGGAGGTTATGGACCTTGCCGCAGTTGCTCACCTCTCCGCTATAAAGGGCAGAGTTCCCGTTCTCAATTATTTCGATGGCTTCAGAACCTCTCACGAGATTCAGAAGATCGAAGAGTGGGATTACAAGGATCTTGAAGAAATGCTGGACAAAGACGCTGTTGCGGCTTTCCGCGCAAGATCTCTCAATCCCGAACATCCCGTTCTCCGCGGCTCCGCAGAAAACGGCGATATATTCTTCCAGCACAGAGAAGCTTGTAACTCCTATTACGATGCTTTCCCTGCAGTAGTTGAAGAATATATGAACAAGGTAAATGAAAAGATCGGTACCGACTATAAGCTGTTCAACTACTACGGCGCTCCCGATGCTGAAAAGATTATCGTTGCTATGGGCTCTGTATGCGACGTTGCAGAAGAAGTTGTTGATTACCTTACCGCAAAGGGCGAAAAGGTTGGTCTTGTTAAAGTAAGACTTTACAGACCTTTCTCTCCCAAGCATCTTATTTCCGCTATCCCCGCTACCGCAAAGAAGATCGCTGTTCTTGACCGTACCAAAGAACCCGGCTCTCTCGGCGAACCTCTTTATCTTGACGTTGTTGCCGCTCTTCGTCAGAACGGTTACACCGGCACTATCGTAGGCGGCAGATACGGTTTGGGAAGCAAGGATACTCCTCCTTCCGTTATTTTCGCTACTTATAAGAATCTCGATGCAGACGAACCCAAGAACGGATTTACTCTCGGCATCGTAGACGACGTTACCGGACGCTCTCTTCCCGAAGAGGCTTGCCCCGATACAGCTCCCGAAGGAACTATCTCCTGCAAATTCTGGGGCTTGGGCGGCGACGGTACCGTTGGTGCAAACAAAAACTCCATCAAGATCATCGGCGACCATACCGATAAGTTCATTCAGGCATACTTCCAGTATGACTCCAAGAAGACCGGCGGTGTTACCATTTCTCACCTCCGCTTCGGTGATAAGCCTATTAAATCTCCTTATTATATTACAAAGGCTAACTTCGTAGCTTGCCATAACCCCAGCTATATCGCAAAGGGTTACAAGATAGTTAACGACGTTAAGCCCGGCGGAACCTTCCTTCTTAACTGCCAGTGGTCCGCAGAAGAGCTGGAAGAGCACCTTCCCGCAGACGTAAAGCGTTATATTGCTGATAACGACATCAAGTTCTATACCGTTAACGCTATTGATAAAGCGCGCGAGATCGGTATGGGCAAGCGTACCAACACCATTCTTCAGGCTGCTTTCTTTGCACTTGCAAACATTATGCCTATTGAAAACGCAGTAGAGTATATGAAGTATATGGCTAAGAAGTCCTATATGAAGAAGGGCGAAGCTGTAGTTGAAATGAACTACAAGGCTATTGACGCAGGTGTTGAAGCACTCGTTAAGATCGACGTTCCCGAATCCTGGAAGTCCATTTCCGTTGAGGCTAAAGCAGCTTCTTCTGTTTCCGGCAGACCCGAGGTTGTTAAGTTCGTAGAAAACGTTGTTCTTCCCGTAGGTAAGATGAACGGCGATTCTCTCCCCGTAAGCGCATTTGTTGATTACGTGGACGGTACATTCCCTCAGGGCTCCGCCGCTTACGAAAAGCGCGGTGTTGCTGTTGACGTTCCCGAGTGGATTCCCGAAAACTGTATCCAGTGTAACCAGTGTGCTTTCGTATGTCCTCACGCTACTATCCGTCCTTACGCTCTTAACGCAGAAGAGGCAGCTAACGCTCCCGCTTCCGTTAAGACAAAGAAAATGGTAGGTAAGGGATGCGAAGATTACGTATTCACCATGGCTGTAAGCCCTCTTGACTGTATGGGTTGTACTCTCTGTGTATCTGCTTGTCCCGCAAAGGAAAAAGCACTTGTTATGAAGAGCCGGGAATCCCAGTCCGAGCAGGCTGAAGCTTGGTCATACTGTGTAGATAAGGTAAGCAAGAAGGAACTTCCTTTTGCAGCCAACACTCTTAAGGGCAGCCAGTTCGAGCAGCCTCTCCTCGAGTTCTCCGGTTCTTGCGCAGGCTGTGCAGAAACCTCTTACGCTCGTCTTATTACCCAGCTCTTCGGCGAAAGAATGTATATCTCCAACGCTACCGGATGTTCTTCCATCTGGGGCGGCTCCGCACCTGCTACTCCTTACACCGTAAACAGAGATAGCGGCCGCGGTCCTGCTTGGGCTAACAGCTTGTTCGAGGACAACGCTGAGCACGGCTTGGGCATCCACCTCGGTCAGAAGACTATCCGCGAGCGTCTTATCGGCTACGTTAAGGCTCTCAAGGCAGAAAACGAAGTTGATCAGGCAGTTATCGATAATTATCTTAATACACTCGAAGACGGTAAGGCAAACGAAACTGCAACCGCAGCACTCGTAGCACTTCTTGAAAAATGGTCCGCAGCAGGCTGCGAAGCATCCAAGAAGATCCTTGCAGAGAAAGAGTATCTTGCGAAGAAGTCTGTATGGATCTTCGGCGGCGACGGCTGGGCATATGATATCGGCTTCGGCGGTCTTGACCACGTAATCGCTTC